>JASFQI010000137.1:0-11593 GCA_050115555.1 Desulfobacteraceae bacterium | reverse complement strand
GGCGACGAACAGCAGGAAGGCTAAGAGACAGGCACCGTGAAGAAAAAGGTGCTTCCTTCGTGGACTTTGCTGCTTACCCATAGATCCCCTCCGTGGGCATTGATGATTTGCTTGGCAATATAGAGGCCCAATCCAGTCCCTTTTTCATGCAACTTCTTGAACTTATCGAAAACATCCGGAATATAGGCCTCAGGAATTCCACATCCGGTATCGGATATAGAAATCTCAATGAATCGTGGATGGAGCTTGGAAGGATGTGTGGAAGATTTTTCATCTTGAAGGGAGGCCTTGAGGAAGATTTCGCCGCCTTCCGGGGTGAATTTCAACGCATTATCGAGGAGATTATCCAGTACCTGACCCATTTTTTCGGCATCAATCACCGCATATGGGAGATCGCTTTCCATATTTACGTGAATAGTCATTCTATTGTTTTCAAGAATTGGTGTTATCTTCGAGGTGCACGCCTCGATCAGTGGAGGAAGGCTGCATTTTTCCAGGTGATAGTCCATCATCCCCGCGTCCATGCGCGAGAGATTCAGAATCTTGGTGGCAGAAGTGATCAGTCTCTCGCACTCCTCCTCGATGATGGTCAGCAACCTCTGCTGTTTTTCCACGGAACCCGTGGAAATGCAATCCCGCTGCAAGCTTGCCGCTTCTCGGATGATCGCCAGAGGGGTTCGAAATTCGTGGGATATGTGCGAGATCAGGTCGGCCTTCATTTCATCAAGCTCTTGGAGACGATCACACATATGATTAAAGGCCTGCGCCAACTCATGGATCTCCGGGGGAGACGGGAGGGTCAAATACTCGTCAAAGTGGCCTTTTGCAATGTTCTTCGTGCCTTTTATGAGGGAAAGAATCGGCCGGTTGATCGTTCTCGCATTGAAAAAAGCGATCATCAGGCCCATTGCAATGGAAATTAATGTTAATATAGCAACAATTCTGGAGGTTTGGGCGCCGATCTTGCCTGACATATCGATTTTATTCTGAATGGTGTGTTCGGCCGTCAGGATGAAGTGGTCTAAGAGATCGAGAGCCCTTTCGGAAAACAGGCCTTTCGCTTTTTCATAGGTTTCAGAAGCGTACTCAATGTGGCTTCGGAGGCAGCGGGCCTCTTCTTTTGCCACAGAAAGGTAGGAAAGGTAGGCGTCCTTCATCCGATGAATGCGCTTGGATGTTTCACTATCCGTGGGAATACGCGTGAGTTCACTCAAATCTTCATGGATATATTTTTCTGTTTCCTGGAACTGACGATAAAAATCACGGTCTTTCGTCACAATATACATCTTATCGAACTTTCTCTGGGTCAGAATCGCATCGCGTAACCTGCTGGAAATTTGAATGTGTTCCTGATCAACCGAGCTTATAGAGTGAATGATTTGATTCAGTTGTCGCAACTTAACGATGGAATAGCCTCCTATGGCTGCAAAAACCAGGAGTATTGCCAGGAAACCCAGTGCAAGTCTCTGAAATATCGTTAATTTTTTCATAGGTAAATGCCCGGGAAATGAACGGTCTCGCAAAACACGCTCGACCGCTGTTGGCTACGCTGTTAGGCCTTGGAATCGCAAAGGGCAAATCTCTGAGCAACGGCTTTTTGCAACTTCAGCCCTTATCACATCCCACGTTCTTCTCCTGTGAAGCCCAGGGGGTGTCCAAACGGATAATCCTACCGTACGCTGGAAGGGGAAGTTTTACCCTTTGAATGAGGGGGTCCGCATACCGGCTGGATGTCGTTCATGAGGGAGAGACCGTGATGAGATGCATCGGTTGCGGAAATCCGCATGATCCTGGGGCGTACACGGCTCTCTTTCCATGAGAGACACGATCGTGGTCGGGGGAAAACCGGGAACCCGGATAGGTTCAGAGCTCCTTTGCGATCTCCTTTTCGTATTCCGGAAAATATCGGCTGATCACGGGGAGATCAAAGGTGCCGAGAATGCTCGTGTTGGGCTCCCGTTTCAGGAGGAACTCAAAGGATTTTTCCACGAGCCTCTCGGGCGAGGCCTTTCCCTTGGAAATCTTCTGGCAGTAGACCGGCTCCACCGTGACCGTGTGCGTAGTCGTGGTCTCCTGCTGCACAGTGACCTTGAACGTGCGATCGTCAATGCTTTCCACTTCGATCATGATTCCCTCCTGGTAGGGCGGATAAGCAAAATGCATTCCTGAAGAGAGAAACTTACGTTTTTAACCAGCGTCCCCACTTATGAGTGCTTCGAAGCGGCGGGCTTCGGCGTCGTTCCCCTGGTCCGCGTAGATCTGGCGGACCTTGTCCAGGTACTCGGCGCGGTGGTCGGGGTGCTCCTGGGCCAGGGAGAGGAGCAGCTCCAGCACACCCGAGGATCGATCCCCGAGCTCGAAGCTCAGGAGGGCGTAGCGCTGCTTGGCCACGGGATCGCTCGGGCCTGTGCACGTTCGGCACTCGTTGAGGAGCTTTCCATAGAGGTCGCGCGCCTCCTGCTTATTCCCCTGGGACTCGTAGGTGTAGGCCAGGGCCCGGGCGATCTCCGGGTCGAAACCGCGGCTGTCCAGGGCGACTTCGAGCAGGTCCTCCGCCTCCTCGGGCCGGCCGGCCCTTTGAAGGGTCTCCCCTCGAAGGAGAAGCATGGGCACGGACTCGTTCATGGGGGGCGGGCAGGCATCGAGCCGCGCCAGGGCCCGGTCGAACTCGCCCACGGTCCAGAGGATTTCGCAGAGCACGGGGTAGGCATGAAGGGCCTCGGGGTGGGCCTCCTGAAAGCGCTCGGCCAGATCCCACGCATCGGAGCGCATGTCGAGGTTCAGGTAGGCCGTGGCGAGCTCCGGGAGGATGTAGTCCCCGTCCGGGTGCTCCTCCAGGGCCTCGGAGAAACGCTCTGCAGCGAGCTCGAACTCCCCGGCGTTCAGGGCCACATAGCCCTCTTCAAAGGCCTCGCCGTACCCGCGGAACGCCTTGCGGACGTCCTCGGGCAGCGACCCGATCAGGGCGGCGAACGTCTCCATGCGATTCCCCGGGGTTTCCGCAGTCCGGCCCGCGTCCTCCGTGAACAGGTCCGCGTCGAGGTCCGGGTGGGGTTCCCCGGCCCCTGCGGTCTCCGTCGCTTTTTGAAGGAGCCCCTCGAGCTCGCGCTTCAGGTCCGGGTCCCGGGTGAGGGAGAGGGCCAGGCGGAAGGACTCCCGGGCGGCCTCGCCGTAATCGGATTCGAGGATCTCCAGCCCTTCCTCTTTGTGCTGTTGAGCCAGGTCTTCCTGGGCCTCGAGAACCTTTTTTTCCAGGCGCGTCTTCAAGCCCGGGTCTGCCGGGGGCTTTTTCAGGCACACGTCCAGGGCGTTTTCATAGGCCATTCTGGCACGGCCGAACTCGCCGGCCTCGGCCAGGGCATCGCCCTTTGTCTCAAGGTCCTCCGGGGTCTTTCCGCGGAAGAGCTTCAGGAATCCCATGTCCTCCTCCCGAAGATTACGAATCGAGACCCAACCCTATCACAGGCGCCTGTACATAGCCAGGGACTTCCATGGGTGTGTGGTTTACTTCCGGAGGATCTCTGGTATACTGCACGGCGGAAGCGAGGGTGAGGCCCTCAGTGCACCGGATCACGGGTTTTCATCGGAAATACGAGGCTGCAGGCACCATGGAGACATTCCTGTCCCCGGAGACGATTCAGGCCTGGTTCGAGACCGCCCGGCAGTGGCTCGTGGGACACGTGCTCTCGGTGGGCATGATGGTCCAGGCCCTGGTGGTCCTTGCGGCTGTGGCCGCGGGCGAGGGGATCGGGCGGTTCCTTCGCCGGTACGTGAACGAATGGGTCGAGGGTCGCCTGGAACCGGGGACGCGCCTGGAAAGGGTGACGCGCACCGGGATTCGCCTGCTTCCGGTGGCCGTGGTGATCGTGCTTCTCTGGGTGGCTTCGCTGGTTCTGCGCAGGGCCGGGGTGGACACCTTTCTGGTGGGCCTCACGCAGACCCTGCTCGTGGCCTGGGTGGCCATCAAGCTCGCCACCTCCCTACTTCTTGCCCGATTCTGGTCCCGGGTCGTGGGGGCGACGGCCTGGGTGCTTGCCGCGCTTCACATCGTAGGCGTACTGGGCCCGGCCCTGGAGTTCCTGGACGGCCTCGGGTTCAGCATCGGCAAGGTCCAGTTGACCGTGCTCTCCCTGTTCAAGGCCACGATCGTTCTCTTTGTGTTGCTTCGGTTGGGGAGCTGGATGGCGGACGCCGCGGAACGGCGGCTTCGAAGCGTCTCGAGCCTGACCCCGTCCACTACCGTGCTCCTGAGCAAGGTCGTCAAGATCACGCTCTTCACGGTCGTGTTCCTGGTGGCGCTCAACAGCGTGGGAATCGACTTCACGGCACTCGCGGTCTTCAGCGGGGCCGTGGGCGTGGGCGTGGGCTTCGGCCTTCAGAAGGTGGTGGGGAACTTCGTGAGCGGTATCATCCTGCTCCTGGACAAATCCATCAAGCCCGGCGACGTGATCCAGGTGGGGACGGTCTACGGGTGGATCACGGACCTTCGGGGACGTTACGTCTCCGTGGTGACGCGGGACGGCAAGGAGTACCTCATTCCCAACGAGGACCTGATCACCCAGCAGGTGATCAACTGGTCGTACACCAATCGCAGGATCCGGCTCAAGGTGCCCGTGGGGATCTCCTATGGCTCGGATCCCAGAAAGGCCATGGACCTCGCAGTGGAGGCGGCAAACGAGCCTGAACGGGTGCTGAAGGACCCGGGCCCGGTCTGCCGTCTCATGGGGTTCGGGGACAGCTCCGTGGACCTGGAGCTGCGTTTCTGGATCGAGGACCCCCAGAACGGGACCGCCAATGTGAGGAGCAACATTCTGCTGGGGATCTGGGACCGCTTCCAGGAGCACGGCATTGAGATTCCTTTCCCCCAGCAGGACGTGCACCTGGATGTCCAGGACTCCGGGAGGTACACCCCGGCCCGGGATACGGATCCCGATACGGTTTGAGGCGGCCGCTTTCCGCGGATCTTGAAGTTGCAACCCCCCCAGGCTTGTCGTATACTTTTTGCGAGTGATCTGCAGGACGCATGTTCGGCGTTCCGGGGCGATACGCAGGCGATCACCGCTGCCTCAAAGGGGAAGGAGGACCGGGCCATGCAGATGGACAGGGATACCTACAGGAAGGAGTACCGTCACGTCACCGTCAAGACCACGGACGGCTCCACCCTCATGGGTCAGATCAACATCGGCATCAAGGACCGGGTTTCGGACCTCTTCACCAAGTCGGAATCCCAGTTCATCGTGCTGACCGACGTGGAGACCCGGGAGGGTAGCGGAAAGACGCTCATCATCAACAAGAACCACATCGTGTGGGTGGAGCCGAGCGACTGACGGCGGGGAGGCGGCTTTGTCCCGGGGCGATCCGGAAGGGTTGACTCCCCGGCGTTTCAGAGGGAGGGGCATATGAGACGAGCAGGGGCATGGCTTCTGGTGGTTCTCCTGGTAGCCGGATGCGGGCACGGTGCGAAGCACGCCGACCCTCTTGAGGTGTATGAAAGTCCCAGGGCGCTCGTCGAGGCCGTGGAGAGGGGCGAGGCCGAAGCGGATGCGTTCGTGCTCGCCATGAAAAAGGGCCCCCTCCACTTCGAGGACATCTCCCCTGAGGCCGTGGCCAACTACCTCGAGGCCGTGGCGTACGAGGGCATGCTCAATCGCGTTCCGGGCCGCTACACCGGGAACGATGAGATGGTCACGTCCTACGAGACCGTTTTCGAGGACGCACGAAACGTGTTTAACAACTGGGAGGCTTACAAGGTCTTCCTTCAGCGGGTGTACCATGCGGGCACCAGTGGTTAAGCGGCCGGGAGTCTCCCGGTAGCTGCGTCCAGCGCCGGGCAAAGCCGTTCCCGATGAATCAGATAGGCCGCATTTTCGAAAAAATCGTTGACAGGCCGCGTTGGATTTGGCATAGCATTGTATATTCACTGGAGCAGGAGCAGGATCGAACCCATGAATCGGACACACGCACGAGGCTATTTTTATTTTTGCTTTTTTTACGGGAGGACCCGTATGGCCTAGCGTGTGCAAAAGCCCAAGGAACCCATCGAAAAAGCAAAGAGGCGGAGCACACGCTCCGCCTCTTCTTTTTTGAGAAGGGCGAAGCGGGGCTCCGGAATGGAGAGAAGGAGGCCGGATATGGAACAGGCGGCCGAACCAGCGGAAGCAGGACTGAAGGAATCGCCCGGGGATGCGAGAGGTCTGGGCCTTCACGAGAGGCTCGGGCTCATCGGACTCATCGACGAAGGAGCACGCTCGGGGAACGAGGAATCCCCAGTGGTTGCGGATCTCTTCAACGATTTGTGGGGCCTGGTGGACCGAACCATCTCCGGGGCCCGGATCGACCCCCTCAAGCCCGAGGAGAGCCCGAACGGCTTCGGCGTGCTCGAGATCAACGCGGAAACCGGGGAGAACCTGGGCAGGCTCAACATGCTCTACCTGAAGAAACCCATGCCCTGCTACTATCTGGTGTATGTGGAGGTGGCTGCGCCTTTCCGTCGCAAGGGGCTGGGACGGCTCGTTCTCGAGCACTTCAGGCAGTTCCTTCAGGAAAAGGTCGCCCTGGGCATCCTGGACAACATTATCCCGTCCGACGACCCCACCTACACGATCTACACGAAGCAGGCCTGGGAACCGCTGGAGGCGATCCTGGGAGACGACGCCAGACCCGCGGGGACGGAGAACTACATGATCTACGTTCCCGAACGTTTTCGCGACCGGGATCTGAAGGAGCCCATGCAGAGGCTCATTCATCACCTGAGCCGAAAGCGGGCGGCCATTGACATGAGGGACAACGAGGAGATGGTCAAGCGGACCATTGCGGAGTTCCGGGACCTGTACACCGCCCTTCTCGTGTACTTCGACCGGGAGATCCGCGAGGCACGGGTCACGCCGCTCATGCGGTTCATGTTCACCCGGTACGTGACCAAGCTCATCGGATTCCGCCGCCGGATCGCCCGCCTGATCGGGTACACGGGTGGCGATTCCCTGGAGCAGGTCCTGCTGGACCCTGCGGTCCTCTCCCTCAAGACCAAGTCCTATGCGCCGTCGGAGCTGGCTTCAGAGCCCGATCTGGTCTTCGGCGAACGGTCCCTGGTCCTGCGCCTCCCGGAGGCGCTCAAGCGGAACCCGGCCCGGACCATCGAGTACCTCCCGAACTACGCAAGGCCGAGCTTCCTGTCCTGGCTCGAGGCGCGGCGAGCCACGCCCGAGGATGAGCTGACCATCCGTGATTTTCTGGATCTGGGGTTCGATCCCACGAGGCTCAAGGAGCTGTCCCTGGATGGAGAGCCGTTCATCTTCGAGCGGATTCAGGCAAGGCAGATCGATCGTGTGGTGCAGGAGAAGGCCCTGCTGGAGCGGATCGCAGGCGCATCGGCCGGGGTTCGAGTGAGGAATGCCCGTCTCCTCGTCAATCCCCCTCTCCTGGCCATTCGAGACCGGGGAAACGGTTACGTGCTTCGCAGAAAGGTGGAGGGTGTCCACTGGGAGGAGGCCGTGGAGCAGCTCCAGACCGCCCCCCACCTTCGAGGCATGAATGCGGCGATGCACGGCGACCGGCTCATTCACGGCACGGTGCGCCAGGCGCTGGATGCGGCCGAGGCGCAGGCCACGCCCGAGGAACGGGATCTCCTGGACCATGTGGCGTGTTTCGTCCCGTGGGAGCTGGGCACGAACCGGCCGCGCATGGTCGTTGAGTTTCACGGAAGCTTCCTGGAGTCCGTCTGGCTGGCATGACCGGTGCCTTTTTTCTCGTCCTTCCTCGTGCTCCTGCACACGCTCTCGCATTTCCATCGCGGGATGCACGGGAACGGGAGGCGCGCAGGGCCGCTGAAGCTTGGGGTGTCTGCTCCGCCTCTATGGGTTAAATGCTTGGCTCGCGTATTCCTCATTCGCTTTCAGCGGGACTGCTGGAAGATTCAGCCGCGGAGGCCGGCTTGAATGATTTCATTTCCAGACGGCAGGGGATGTGACCGTTTACAGCTTCGGTCTCCGACACCTCATCCACCATCCCCACCCTGGCATAATCCAGCCCTCCGGCCGTGAGCAACTCGCGAACCACGGCGGTTGCCCGGAGGCGTGCCAGTTCCCTCAATGCGTCTTCCCTCAAGGGTGTGGCCTCGGCAAGCCGCTCGAAGAGCGACTGAGAAAACCCCATTGGATCGGCGGGGGATTTCCCCCCGTGCTGCATGCCGTACTCCCTTCGAAGGGCATCCATGACCTCGCCGGGCAACCTCTCCGCCGCCAGGTCACTAAGGGCCTCCTGGGTGGGCGGGTCCGTGTAGACCACGGGTGGAGGGCTTTCCCCTTCGGACGGAGTCATTCCCCGTTTTTCGGCGAGATCGCGGCGGAGGATGTCGGCGCGCAGGGCCGCTCCGTCCGCTTCAGGCGCATACGCACCCCGCACCTCCACCGCCAGCCTGGGACGCTCTTGAAGGGCGTCACTCAGCTGGAGGAGCTTCTCGGTCTCGGGCAGGGGCAATTCGGCGCGACCCGGATCGAACTCCACGGCATCCAGGTCACGGTCTCGACCGCCCAGAAGGCCCCCAAGGGCCCGGAACGGGGCGGTGATGACCTTCTTGAGAAAGTTGCCCAGGGCCTGTCGCACGATGTGGCCGAAGGAGAACTCCGGGTTGTTCAGGTCACCGGAGATGGGCAGACCGATGTCAATGCGCCCGTTCTTGTCCTGGAGCAGGGCTACGGCCAGCTCGAGACGAAGGTCGAGGGCGTCCGGGCTTTCCACCCGTTCGCCCAGGACCAGGTGATCCAGTACGATTCGGTTCTTTCCCTCAAGGCGGCTTTCGCGGATCGCATAGTGCAGGTCCAGGCTGAGCTTGCCGGACTCGATGCGATACCCGGCGAATCGGGTGGTGTAGGGAGAGAGGTGGCTCAGATCCACGTTGTCAAAGTGCATGGTGATCTCGGTGAATCCCATAGGGTCGAAGAGCTCGACGCTGCCCTCGATGTGTGTGGAGCCGTGCTCGTCCACCCGGCCGTCGAGCACCAGACCTGCATGCCGCCCCGATTGGCTGGAAAGGCCTGCAATCGTCCCCTTGAGCTCGTGGATGAGGGCGGAAAACCGCGGCATCATGCTTTGATCCGCAAAGTCGAGGAGCCCGTTCTCGAGCCGGACCTGCTTGACCTCCACGGAAAAGGGTGTTTTGTCGGGCTCATGGTCCTCCGCAGGGGCGGAGAGGGCGTTTTTGCTTTTTGATACGAGAAGTTCTCGTACGCCGAGGCCCTTGTCCTTCTGGATGACCAGGTCCATCGAAGGTTCCGTGAATGTCACCTCGTCGATCGAAAGCCCGTTCGGACGGGGTCTCCAGATCATGCCCCGGGCCTGGGCGTCCTTCCAGGCCAGGAGCTGTTCCTCGGATCCGGCGCGGGTCATAAGGATGTCGCTCAGGCTCACCTCTCCCGAGAGGCTCGGGGTTTCGGGGTCGTCCCTACTGTACTGAATCCGCCCACGGGCGGACAGGGCTCCGGAGGCGAGGTCCACGCGGAGGAACGACGCAAGGTAGGGCTGAAGGGGAGGAAGGTCCACGGCCTCGACCTGGATGTCCGCCTCCACCCGGGGCTTGCCGGGGTGCACGGTTCCGCTGGCATGAGCACTTCCGCCGGAGTCTGTCTCCAGGCGCAGCTCGAACGGAAAGGGCGTGTTCGAGCCGGTGTGCAGGTCTTGGATGTCCAGCCGGAGGTTTTGGAGGTCATAGAGCGGGTCGGCTCCGACCTTACGGTCCCAGAGTCGTATCCGAGGGGAGTCCATGTGAAACGAGTCCATGTCGAGCGACCAGGGCGTGCCCCGGTCGGAGACGTTCCGGGCCTTGGAGGCCTCGGCGGAAGCCGGTGGTTCCATTTCGTTTTCGAAGAGCCATGCCCCTTTGATCGTCCCGTCCTCGTTTCGGCCCATCTCGGCCTGGACCCCGGTGACCTCCAGCGCCTCGACGCCCACAATGCGCTCGGCCAGGTCGAAGCTCCCCCCGCGGAGGTCCGTTTCCGCCACCAGGACAAGGGGCTCAACGGAGAGCGGCGACCGAAGCGCTCCGCCGGTTCCGTGAATGCGAATGTCGCTTGCCACGGCTTGGAGGGACGACCCGGTCCACTCGATGCGGGCCGAGAGACCCACGCCCACGCGTTCCATTTCCGCGGCCAGCGGCTTTGCCCGGCTTTGGTCCACGAACCGAACGCCCATGTCCTCCATGGACAGGCTCCCGACCACGGCCCGAAAGGGAAGGACCTCAGACGAGGACGGCTCGTCAAGAGAATCCGGGTTCGCGTTCTCCGTAGCGGAAGCCGGTGCAAGCGCACTCACGCGGCCCTGTTCGTCCACGCGGAGCTCCACGCGGCCCCGGGCAAGCCGGACCGTCTCCAGGTTCAGGCTCCGTTCGGCCAGGTCGAAGCGACCTCCGCGCAAGGCGGTTTCCTCCACAAAAAGGAGGGGCTCCTCCGATCCTGAAGACGAAACCGTTCCCTCCTCAGCATCCAGGCGGAGGTCGTCCACAACCGCCTGGATGGACGATCCCTGCCGTTCGATGCGGGCGGAGAGCCCCAGGTCCAGGCGCGCCAGGTCCACGGCCAGGGGCTCTGCCCGGCTCTGGTCCACGAACCGGACGCCGATCTCTTTTGCCTCCAGGGCGGGGACCTCTACCCGGAAGGGTGAGACCCCGGACTGGGCCCTGGCTTCGGACTCGACCGGGCCGGGTTCAGACGCGCCGGCCGCCACGTCCTCCCAGTTGAGGCGTCCCTGTGCGTCTACGCCGAGCGCTAACCGGCCCCGCTCCAGGCGGATCGATCCCAGGTCCAGGGACGCATCGGCCAGGTCGAACCTTCCGGGGCCCACGAAGACCTCGTCGATTTGAAGGGACGGGTTCTCGTCTTCGGGAAGACGCACGGAGAGCCCGCTTATGGAAATCCGGAAGGGATCGAACACGAGATCGGGCCCTTGGGGCGTGAGCGCGAAGCGGTAATTCGCCTCCGCATCGAGGGTCCCTTCGGGTTCCTTGACGGAAAGGACATCCCGAAAAAAGGGCCAGGCCACGGCCGGGCGAAGTCCCTTCAGTACGATGCTACCCTGGGAAGCGACGGGGAAAAGAGAGGCCCTCCCGGACCACGTCACGGCGCCACCGCCCGGCAGGGCGGCCTTCAGGGTGTAAGGGGCTTTCTGCTCCGCTTGAGTGGAGAGATTGCGGACATCCAGGTGGATGGGACGGATCAAGGCCTCGGTCGGCGTGGAGCCGGAGCGATCGGACAAGGAGAGACGGCCGTCGGCGATGCGAATGCGCTCGAGCACGAGACCGGGTATTTCGGTTTTCTCTTCCGCCCGGGAGGAATCGTCGCGGGGACCGGCAGCTTTGCGCATCAGGCGAACCAGGTTGGGAGGCCCCTCGGCAGGCACGTTCAGGTGAAGGTGGGGCGCCTCCAACTGTATTTCGGCGAACGTCCAGGCTCCATGGATCAGGCTCGAGAGCCGGAGGTCTGCAAAGAAGCGCTGAAAAGAGAGAATCAAGGATCCGTCCGGTTCGTGGAGCGCACAACCGGTTGCATCCAGGGTCAGGGTGTACGGGTTGATGCGGACGCTCTCCAGCTCGAGCCGGCAGTCC
>JASFQI010000136.1:0-11738 GCA_050115555.1 Desulfobacteraceae bacterium | reverse complement strand
AAGCGGAACCGATGCGAAGGGGCGTTTCGATTTTTTCACGCACCGTGATCTTTCGAATGGCGCCGGTCGGGCACACGCTGGTGCAGAGTGTGCACGTGTACTCGCAGTATCCCTGAACCATGTCCAGCCGGGGGGTCCAGAATCCGGCCATACCGGCCTCGCCCAGCGTGGGCTGGATCGCGTTCGTGGGACAGACCTTCATACAGAGCCCGCATCGCTGGCAACGCTGAAGAAACGCACTTTCCTCCAGGGAGCCGGGAGGCCGAATCAGGCGCGGGTCCGGGACGCCGGTCACCCGGCGGTCCAGCCTGCCCAGGAACGGCAGGGAGACCCCGGCCAGGAGCCCGCCCAGGACGGCCCGACGCCCCATGTCCGGCGCCGGGTTGAGGCGGGGTTTTTGCCAGGCGAACCGAAAATGGAGTGCGTCCTCCGGGCACACGTCAAAGCAGTTGAAACAGAGCACGCACTCCGCCGGCTGCCAGGGCAGGCCCGGTTCCGGGGAGGCGGCTCCCTGGCACTGCGCCGTGCATCGTCCGCAGTGGGTGCAGGCGTTTTCGTCCTTTTCGAGACGAAGGACACGAAAACGGCTGAAAAGCCCCAGCAACGCGCCGAGCGGACACAGGAACCGGCACCAGAACCGCGGGCGAATCCGGTTCAGAAAGAGCACGAAGAGGAACAGGAATCCAATGAAGGCCCCCGTCTGAAAGCCCGTGTGCCCGTACCCGAAGATGGGTGCGACAAGAACTTCCGCCCCGTAGCTCAAGAGATTCAGTACCTTGATGTCGCTCTGGGCCAGGGCGTTGAATCCCGCTTTGAGGAGCTCGCCCGTGCCGGGGAGAATCGCCAGGCTGACGGAGCGGAAGAGAAACGAGATCGGGTCCATCCAGCCGGCTGCGTTCAGACCGAAAAGGGCGGAGGCGAGCAGGGCGATCAGCACGAAGTACTTGACGCGCTGGAGCGGCGTCCGTCGCGACGCCTGGATGCGCGGACTCCCCTTTTGGGCCGGACGGATCGCTCCGGCAAGGTGGTGAATCGTCCCGAAGGGGCAGATGAAGCCGCAGAAAAAGCGGCCGAAAAGCAGGGTCATCAACAGGATGCCCGCGGCCCAGGCCGCGCCCTCGACGAGAACGCGCGCCGAGAGCAGGGTGCTGAGTGCTACGAGCGGGTCAAGCTCGAAAAAAAAGGACACCGGCCAATCGATGTGCAGGCCCGCGTCCTCTTCCGAGACGATCAGCGAGTAGTTCTGGTAGACGTCCTGAGGGAGCCGGCTCTCCACCAGGAGCAGGAGAAAAAGCACGAGAAAGACCGCCTGGCAGACCCTTCGAATGCGGACGAGGCGGCGTGCTTTCAAAGCGTCACCTTCCGGGTGTCCAGGGTCTTGCCGTCCGCGACGCCAAGCCCCTGCTGCGCTGCAAGCCTCACAGCCCCTACGGATGCGGCGTCCAGGTTGAAGAGCCCGGCCGCTCGGGCGTCCGCAGCCACCGGATCATCGCTCAGGATCAGGGTGTCGCGTGCGGCCACGTCCTCCGGGCTTCCGCCCGAGGGCCCGTTTCGGATCAGGACCCGAATGCCGTCCACCAGGGTCAGCGTGGGTCGAAAGAACTGCGCCAGGTCCACGATGGTCTGGTGAATGTCCTGGTGCAGGGCGTACCGGCGTCCCCCCACCCCGCCGATCCAGTTCTTCATGCCCACGGTGAGTGTGCTCAGACCGTGGGTCTTGGCAATGGGCAGGTTGATGAGGCAGTCCGCCTCCACCAGGGGGGTGAACACGGGCCATACGTCCAGGCGTTCGCCTCGAATGCGCATGTCCCGCATCAGGGAGCTGCGGGGGAAGACCAGATCCGCGCCGGTCCTCTGGGCAACCTGACCCGCTCCGCTCAGGGTGAAGCAGCGACGGGCGTCGTGGATCGTGTGATCCACGATGCGAACCGTCTTGGCGCCGGCGTCCTGGCAGAGCAGGACCACCGCCTCCAGCACCTCCGGGTGAGTGGTTGCGGCAAGCTCCGGTCGCCGGGCCCAGGAGAGATTCGGCTTGATCGCCACCACGTCGCCGCGGGAGACGAACCGCTTCATTCCTCCGGCCTCGTCAAAGACCTTTCTGACCAGGTCCTTGACCTCGTAGCCCGGCGTGGTTCCGACGCCCTCCACGAGAAAGCCCCGGGGCGCGCCGCTCTCGGCCCCCCAGGCCCGGACGCCGCCGGTGATTCCACACACGGACAGAAGCCCGCCGATGCGCGCAAGCCTCTTCAGGGACTCCCTTCTCGTGATGTCTGTAGTCGAATTCTTCATGATGTCAAACCCTCCGTCCAACAAACGCTCCAGACGATGGTTCCCTCACGGGCCCCTGCGGGAAGAAAGCCCGCTATTCGCGAGCGCCCGGAGACCGCACGAACACCCCGCGGTCTCTGATCGGGCTATGAGCTCTCCAGGGCCTTGAGAATCGCCGGCAGGAACACGGGCAGGTCGTCCGGGGTGCGGCTCGTGATCAGTTTTCCGTCCTTGACCACGTCCCGGTCGACCCATTCGGCCCCTGCATGGACCAGGTCATCCTTGATGGCGAAGAAGGAGGTCACGGTCCGTCCCTTCAGGATTTCCGCAGAGGCCAGCATCCAGCCGGCATGGCAGATCGCGGCCACGACCTTGCCCGCCTCGAAGAGGTCTCGCACGAGGCGGACCATGGCTGCATTTCGACGCATGAGGTCCGGGGCATATCCACCGGGGATGACCACCCCGTCGAAATCCTCCGCCCGAACCTCGTCCGCGGCCTTGTGTGCGGTGCAGGGAAGACCGCCCTTACCCGTGTATGTGGCACCTGCCGTGGTGCCCACGACCACGACGTTCACCCCGCCCTCTATCAGGCGGTAATAGGGGACCCAGAACTCCAGATCATTGACCATCTCCTCGGTCAGGAGGGCCACGTTCTTACCCTTGAGAGCCATCATCGTCCTCCTTCGCGCAGCTGCGCGCGCGCATGGATTTTAGGATCCGTACCCGGGTCGCGAATGTCTTTTCCAATTATGATACTAGGAAATACAGAAGGGTTCAAACGGGGTTTTGTGTTCGCCGTGAAAACCTTGTTCCTCTCGCCAAGTCGCAAAGTCGCCAAGAAATACATAAAGATGTAGGAGGTACGATTTCGGCTCCCGCTCGCCTTTGCTTTTCGTAGAGCGGGGTTTTGCACCCCGCCGAACGAATAGCGCTTGCTGCGGGTCAGCAAAATATGAAATCGATAAGAAAAACAGAAAGATACATAAGGTTTTCTTTGCGATCTCGGCGTCTTTGCGAGAGGAACAGGTTCTAGAAATCCCCGGCTCAGACCGGGTCGGATGGGGTGCTGCGGTTTTTCTTAAATGTGTAGTAGATCCGGTAGAGCGCAGTGAGGTGGGTGAGAATCGCCAGGGCCCACAAGGCGACCTCCAGGAAACCGAAGAGGGAGCCCGCCGCCAGGAGGATGATCCGTTCCGGGCGTTCCATGAGGCCCACGTCGCACTTGGGGATCACCAGCTCTGCCCGTGCGCGCGTGTAGCTGACCTGGAGGGATCCCAGGAGGATCGCCAGGATGAGGAGTGTTCCCTGAATGTCGCCTGTGGCGGCGTACCGCAGCAGGATGCCGCTGAAGACCACGAAGTCCGCGTAGCGGTCCACCACGGAGTCCAGAAAGGCCCCGATTCTGGAGGCCCGTCCCCCGGCGCGTGCCACCGCCCCGTCCAGCATGTCGAAGAGCCCGGCGAAGAGGACGATGAGCCCGCCTGCGAACACGTACCCTGCGTAATAGGCCCAACCGGCCACGAAGCTCACGACGAGCCCCAGGAGGGTGAGCGTGTTGGGAGTGACGTTTCGGTGATCGAGTGCCTTGGCGAACGACGCCAGGGCCGACTCGGTCGGTTTGCCAATGAACCGTCGGATCATCGCAAGGTCCCGGGGGAAGGGGTCAGCGCTTGATTTTTCCCTGAATGAACCGCTCGACCAGGGCCCTGGCCTCCGCGTCCGTATGCTGGACCGGCGGGTGCTTCATGGTGTAGGAGGCGATGCTCGTCAATGGACCCGCAATGTGACGGTCCAGGGCCAGGCGGCAGCATCGAATGGCGTCGATGGTCACGCCGCCCGAGTTGGGGGAGTCCTGAACGGAGAGGCGCAGCTCCAGGTCCATGGGGACCCCTGCAAAGCCCCGGCCCTCCATACGCAGGAAGCAGACCTTGTTGTCCTTTTGCCAGGGCACGTAGTCCGACGGCCCGATGTGAATGTTTTCGTCGTCCAGAGGGACGTCCAGCTGGCTCTGAACGGCGTCTGTCTTGGAGATCCGCTTGGACTCGAGCCGATCCCGGCTCAGCATGTTCAGGAAGTCCGTGTTGCCGCCGGTGTTGAGCTGGTAGGTCCGCTCCAGGCGGATGCCCCGGTCGTTGAAGAGCCGCGTCAGGATCCGGTGGATGATGGTGGCCCCCATCTGGCTCTTGACGTCGTCGCCCACGCAGGGAAGCCCTTTGCGCTCGAATCGCCTGGCCCATGCAGGATCCGACACAATGAAGACCGGGATGCAGTTGATCATGGCCACGCCGGCCTCCAGGCAGCACTCGGCGTAGAACCGGGTCGCCTGCTCGGATCCCACCGGCAGGTAGTTCATCAGGATCTGCGTGCCGGAGTCCTGCAGCACCTGGACCACGTCTACCGGGTCCTTGCGCGCCGGAACGAACGTGCGCTCCGCAGGGTAGTTCTTCATGTGCTCGGCCACGCCGTCCAGGATGGGCCCCATCTGGACGATGACGTTGCTTCGGGCGAGGCGTTTTCGAATGGGATAGACGCAGTTCGGGTGGGCGTTGACCGCGAGGTCCACGCGTTTTCCCACCTTTCGCCGGTCCACGTCAAAGGCGGCTGCCAACTCAATGTGTTCCGGAAGGTAGCCCCCCAGGTCGTAATGCATCAGCCCGAGATGGCCGTCGCGGTCCTTATACTGTTGGTAGTGTTCGATTCCTTGAAGTAGCGATGTAGCGCAATTCCCCAAACCCACGATCGCGATTCGGATCTTCATTTCTCTGGCCATTTTACGCACCTGAACTCGAGAATTCAGAACGTAGGAACATTGCTGCACACACAGGTATTCAATGATACCACGTTTTGCCGATTCATCAATCCCAAATATTCTATCTGAACCGAAATGCCCCTTGAAAGAAGCGGGCGCGCGGCCGGTCACCTCGAGCCGGAATCCTCCAGGCTTTTGGCATTGACGGGATCCCGAGGTTTGTCCTATGCTTGACGCCTGTCAGGAATCCCGGAGGCGGAACAGGTAGTTCGCCCGCAGAAGGGGTGTTTCTTCTTGGAGCGCGGTGTTCGGGCCGGGCAGGACGCACGCCGCGGGACGCAGAGGACGAGAGGGGGGTCATGAAAGGGATCTGGGCGCTGGTATTGTCCGTGCTGCTTCTCCCGGTTCTGTGCCAGGCGGAGAACGTCCTGGAAGGACGTCATTGCGTCTCTTTTAGCGATCAAAGGAGCCTTGAAGAAGCGAGGCACCTGGTTCACACCCTCGCGATCCGCAATGCCGTCGAGTCCTCGGGCATCCTGGACGGGCTCCCTCTTGACGAGTCGGGGTCCCTTTCCGGTGAAGTGCTTCAGTTCCTTCGCTCGGGCGTCCTGAAGGATGTACAGGTCCAGGAGCACAAGGAGACGGACCGGCGCGTCTGTGAAACCGTCCGGGTTCTCGCGGATCCGAACGCGGTTCAAACCGCGGTTCGAGATGCGGTCGCGAGCCGGAACCGAAGGCTGGAAGCCCAGGGGATCGCCCGCAATACGTGCGTGAAGGTCCTGGCCGTCAATGAAGCCGAGGACCGTTACGGGAAGCAGGTGGAAGCGGTGGTTCGGGTCCTGCGTTCGTCCGGGTCCATGCACACGCCAGAGCTCCGCTCCAGAAAGCCCTGCTTCAAGGTGTGTATCGACTACATGGGTCCCGGGGGCGTTCCGGCCGAAGGGGACGCCCAGTTCGTCGACACATCGGCCGAAGGCCTGGCGAAGGGGGAGATGCGCACCCTTCGTTTTTATGCCCCGGAAGGGGTTCAGTCCTATCGCGTATGGCTGCCCGGCGAATCGAAGATCGCAGCATCTGAGGCCATGCGGGCGCCCGCCTCCGAGCCCGCCCGGGCTGCCTCATCCGCACCGCAAGCCCAAGCCTCCACGTCCACAATCCGCGAACTCGAGGGATTGGAGACGTCCTCCGAAGGCGCGGACGGATTTCGCGTGGATGTCCTGGCGCACGGACCCATTGAGCGGCACCGTCACTTCTTCATGGGAGACCCTCCCCGGTTGGTGATCGACCTTCCCGGCCGGTGGCGCAACCCCCGGTTTCAAGCCAGGCGCGTGGAGAGTCGTATGGTCGAGCGGATTCGAATCGGCCGTCATCCGGACAAGCTTCGACTCGTCCTGGACCTGCGATCGGAGATTCCCCGCCCCGCCGCCGTGATTCGGGAATCCTCGCGGGGCCTGGCCATCGTGCTGCCCGCCGGGCTATGAAGCACGGCAGGCGCATTTTCCTCTCGCGGAGACGCCAAGACGCAAGGAAACAACAGGAACGGCACTTTTTTCGACCCAGCAGCCTTGCCGCCGTATGAGAGGAAACCTTTATTTCATTTCAAACCGCCGCGGCACTTCGTGGGGCGGGGTCTTACACCCCGCCGCCGTGTTTGTAACGAACGCACTGCGGCATAGGAAGTGTCGGCCGGCGCCTGTCAGGTCGCCGGGGCCGTTTGAAGGCAGAAGTCAAAGATATCCCAACGTGACAGCACGGAGAGCGGAAGGGACATGGAACAGCGACTGGTCTGGATCGACCTCGAGATGACAGGGCTCGACCCGGTGAAGGAGGTCATCCTGGAGATTGCCTCGCTCATCACGGATGGCGACCTCCGCATCGTGGCCGAAGGCCCCAACATCGCCGTGCACCACCCCGATTCGGTCCTGGAAGCCATGGAGGAGTGGAGCCGGATTCACCACGAGGCTTCCGGCCTGACCGCTCGTGCGAGGGCGTCGTCTCAGGACACCCGAAGTGCGGAGCAGGAGACCCTGGGCTTCCTTCGCAAACACTGCGAGCCCGGATCCTCGCCCCTCTGCGGCAACTCGATCTGGCAGGACCGGCGGTTTCTCGTCAAGTACATGCCCGAGGTGGAGGCCTTTCTTCACTACCGTAACATCGACGTGAGCACCGTGAAGGAGCTCGTCCGCATGTGGTACCCCGATCTCCCCCCGTATACCAAAGAAAAGGCTCACCTGGCCCTCAGCGATATTTGCGAGTCCATCAACGAGCTGAAGCATTACCGGCAGGTGGTGTTTCGAGACGCACTCTGAAACGCGATCCCCGAAGCCTCCTTCAAATAAGACGGGGAGGCCAAACGGCCTCCCCGCAGTGGTTCTCACAGAATGGAGGTGAAAAACAGGCCCCCGCTACCACCCCCAGGTCAGGTAGTCGTGGATGGAGTCCGCGGCCTTTCGGCCGGCACCCATGGCCAGGATGACCGTGGCCTGCCCGGTGACGATGTCGCCCCCGGCCCACACGCCCTTCTTGGTGGTCTTGCCGGTCTCGGGATCCGCGATGATGTAGCCCCACTTGTTGAGGTCCAGGCCTGCGGTGGACTGTGTGAGAAGGGGATTGGCCCCCGCTCCCACCGCGATCACGGCCAGGTCGCACTCGAGCTGAAATTTGGATCCCTCCTTGGGCACGGGACGCCGTCGCCCGGATTCGTCGGGTTCGCCCAGCTCCATCTCCAGGCACTCGATCCCGTTGATCCTGCCATTGTCGTCGCCCAGGAACCGCGTGGGTGCGGTGAGCAGGTGGAACTCGATGCCCTCCTCTTCGGCGTGGTGGATCTCCTCGGCCCTTGCAGGCATCTCCTCGCGCGAGCGGCGGTAGACGATGCGCACGCGATCCGCACCCAGGCGCATGGCCGTACGGGCCGAGTCCATGGCCACGTTGCCGGCGCCGAACACCGTGACGTCCTTGCCCAGGGCGATGGGGGTGTCGTACTCCGGGAAGAGGTAGGCCTTCATGAGGTTGGCGCGCGTCAGGTACTCGTTTGCCGAGTACACGCCGATGAGGTTTTCTCCGGGGATGTTGAGGAACCGCGGAAGACCCGCGCCCACACCCACGTACACGGCATCGAACCCGTCTTCGAAGAGCTCGTCCACGGAGACGGTTCGCCCGACCACCACGTCACACTCCACCTTCACACCCTGGCGCTCCAGGAAGTTGACCTCGGAGTAGACGATTTCCTTGGGCAGCCGGAACTCGGGAATGCCATACACCAGCACACCCCCCGGCTTGTGAAAGGCCTCGAAGATGGTCACGTCGTGGCCCTTGAGGATCATATCTCCGGCCACGGTGAGTCCGGAAGGCCCGCATCCCACCACGGCCACCTTTTTGCCGGTCGGGTCGGCCCTGGGGGGAAGCTCGCCCGTTCCCTGATTCCGCTCCCGGTCAGCCACGAACCGCTCCAGGGAGCCGATGGCCACGGGCTTATCCTTTTTGCCCAGGATACAGCTGCCTTCGCACTGGCTCTCCTGCGGGCAGACACGGCCGCACACCGCGGGGAGGCTGTTGCGTCCCCACACGTGGCGAATGGATTTGGTGAATTCCCCTTCCTTGATGAGAGCAATGAACCCGGGAATGTCCACGGAGACGGGGCAGCCGTCCACACAGGTCGGCTTCTTGCACTGGAGGCATCGCTGCGCCTCCATCACGGCCGTCTCTTCGGAGAATCCCAGGGGAACCTCCTCGAAGTTGCGTTTTCGTACTTCCGGTTTCTGCTCAGGCATCTGCTGCCTGGGGATCTTTTCCTTGCCCTTGGATTTTTCCGCCATTGTGTCCTCCATCACCGAAATCGACAGGGAGCTCAGACCCGGCTCCTTGGTCTTGAGGGGTTGTGAACCGGGTTAACCCGCCTTACACTCTTCCTGGTATCTTTCGTAGGCAAGATTTTCCTCTTTTTTGTATGCATCGAGGCGTTTTGAAAGCTCGTCAAAGTCGACCTTGTGCCCGTCGAACTCCGGGCCCTCCACGCAGGCAAACCGTGTCTTGCCGTCGACGCTCACGCGGCAGCAGCCGCACATGCCCGTGCCGTCCACCATGATGGCGTTCAGGCTCACGAGTGTCTTGACACCGTACTCCTCGGTGAGCTTGCAGAGGAACTTCATCATGGGGACCGGCCCGATCCCGACCACGAGCTTGATGTCCTCCTTTTCCAGGAGCTCTCGAAGCACGTCCGTCACGAATCCGTGGTGGCCGTAAGATCCGTCGTCCGTGCACACCCGAAGATCGTGGCTCGCGGCCTTCATCTTGTCTTCCATGATGATGAGGTCCTTGGTTCGAGCCCCGATAATGGCGTAAACATGGTTTCCCAGCTCCTTCAGCCCGCGTGTGATCGGGTGCACGACCGCCACGCCGGTCCCGCCGCCCACGCAGGCCACCTTCCCCAGCTTTTCCAGGTGGGTGGCCTGACCGAGAGGCCCGATGATGTCCTGGAATTTTTCCCCTACTTGAAGGGATTTGAACAGGGCGGTGGATTTTCCGACCACCTGGTAGATGATGGTGATCGTGCCTTTCTTGGCATCCGTCTCCGCCATGGTAAGGGGAATCCGCTCGCCCGTCTCGTTGGCCTTCAGGATGACGAACTGACCGGGTTTCGCCTTGTTGGCGATTTTCGGAGCGCTGATCTCATTGAGTACCACCGTCCCGTTGGCCATTTCCGTACGCTTGAGTATTTCAAACATGGATGAACCTCCAGAATAGGGATTGAACCGAACGATTTCGTTTAGCACAGCAGGCCTCCGCTGTCAAAAGAAACCTTTCACAAGGTGCCTTGGGTTTTCTCCGGCAACCTGCGGAAAAGAAAAAGCTTTTGACAGGTATGCTTTTTGCAATATACTGGGAGGGCGTGCATGGCCGAGGCATTCGGCCCGAACGGGCGGAATGCGGTTTCTTGCGCGAAACCCATTGATATTGCATTCATTTTTCGTGACGAAAAAGAGATTTTCTCTCCGGATAGGTCGAGGAGAAGCCTTCTTGTTTCGTCAATGATCCATCGTTGCCGTGCCCTGCACGCGGTTTTGCCGGTCTTGCAGGAGACTGCTCGACCCCTGCCGGGAACGGCTTAGCCCATTGGAATCCCGAGAGCGGATCCCTGGATTCCGGGCATTTTGCAGCTCCATCCTGTTTCAGGGCCCGTGTGGGCCGGAATCCGGCGGCAACATGGCGCATTCAAATCAAGAGTTCGCATTCACCGCTACATGCCCTGCCTGCGGCAAGACCTACGGGGTCCCCGAGGACATGCGAGGCCGAAAGATCGCCTGCAAGCAGTGTGGCGAATCCTTTTCCCTTGAGGCCACTCGCCCTTCGGAGGAACCGCCTGCCCATGAGGCGGTCCCTGAGGCTCCCGCGTCCGAGACTCTCTCCGGCGACGACGCCTGCATGTTGCTCGGCAAGCTCGCCATCAAGCACGGGTTCATGCAGCCCGAGCAGCTCAAGGAGGCCCTCGGGGTCCAGCGTCAGGAGCGGAGCGAGGGCAAGCAGGCCCTGCTCGGCTCCATCCTGGTCCGCCGGGGTTTTGTGGATCAGAAGCAGCTGGACTTCCTGCTTTCGGTCCAGATGATGGTGGAGCAGCGCAAGCTGGACCGCATGTTCGGGGCCATGGCCGTGAAGAACGGCTTTATTCAGGCGGGGGACATGGAGGCGGCCCTTCAGGAGCAGGAGAAAATCTTCAAGGCCAAGCGAACCGTTCGCCTGATCGGGGAAATCCTGGTGGAGCGGGGAAAGATGGAGCCGGCTCAGAGGGATGCCATTCTGGAACGGCAGAAGCGGCTTGTGATATCCGAAAGCGGTGCCGAGGCCTCCGCTGAGAAGGAACCGCAGGGCGAGGAGGGCGGGCCCAAGACGTCCGAGAGCCGCCCGGATCCCCTCGATGAACTTTTCGCGGTGAACGTGTCCGAGGACGGCATGAGCGCAACGGTGACCCCTGCGCGTCCCATTCCGGACAGTGTCGACGTGATCGGTTTCAAGGTATATCTGGAGAGAAAGGACGTACGGCACGGCCTCCCGGGCGATGCCGAGATCGAATCGTACCTGAGGGAGAACGCACAAAGCGGCCACCCGTTCCGAATCGCCGAGGGGACGCCCCCCCAGCCCGGCATGGACGCTCGAATCGTGTACCATTTCGACACGGACCCTTTGAAAGTGGGCACCATCAAGGATGGGGGCAACATCGATTTCAGGGACAAGGGGGAGATTCCGCAGGTGGGCAAGGGAGAGCTCCTGGCCGAACGGATTCCACCCGAGGAAGGCGTCCCCGGGATCACGGTTTCCGGCCGCGAGGTCCCGCCCCCGAAGCCCCGGAACCGAAAGCTGCGCAAGGGCAAGGGAACGGAGCTCACCGAGGACGGGCTGAAGTTGGTCGCTACGCTTGGAGGGCGTCCCGAGATCAGTGCGGACGGCAAGGTGTACGTGTTTTCCGAGCATGCGATTCACGGGGACGTGGATCTAAAGACCGGCCACGTGGAGTTCGAAGGGGAGATTCAGGTCGCAGGCGCGGTCACGCGCGGTTTCCGGATTCAGGGGGGGAGCCTGGCCGCCAACGAGATCGAAGGGGCGGAGGTCGATGTCCAGGGCGATGTGGCTGTGACCGGAGGTATCATCGGGGCTACGATCCGGTTGGGCGGGAACCTGCGCGCGAGGTACATTCACAAATCGCGGATTCGGGCCTTCGGAGACG
>JASFQI010000135.1:0-11844 GCA_050115555.1 Desulfobacteraceae bacterium | reverse complement strand
AGTTCGTCCAGTCGCTCGTTCAGAAGCTTTCTAAAGGATTCAAGTCTCTTTTTGTTCATCATGGGCCCGTAATCATCACTTCGGATCGTCTGATTTCCCGCCCCCGCTTTTTACCATTCAGGCGGTTCCCGCGGTCGTACAGAGGGGGCATGCCGTTGGGAAATACGGGATCACTGGGTGATCTTCTTCCAAAAATTTTTTGCCTTCTGGGTTACTTTTTCTCCTTCCAGGGCGGCAAACTCCTGAAGGAGTTCCTTCTGTTTCTGGTTGATGCGCTTCGGAATCTTCACGTTCACCTTCACGAAGAGATCTCCACGGTTCCGACCCCGGAGCCCCGGCATGCCGTAACCGGGTAGGGTGAGCATCTCTCCGGGCTGGGTTCCTTTGGGTATCTCCAGTTCCTCTTCTCCGGATTCATCCAGGACCGGGATCATCACAGCGTCCCCGAGAATCGCCTGCGTGACGGAGAGCGGTATTTCACAGAAGAGGTGCTCTCCTTCGCGCGTAAAGAACGCGTGTTTCTTGACATGAATGACTACGAAGAGATCGCCGGGCGGACCACCGTGCTCTCCGGGCTCTCCTTCACCGCGCAACCGGAGCTGGGAGCCATGATCCACACCGGGCGGAATCTTCAGCGTGATATGCTTTTCCGTGCTCACCCTCCCCAGCCCCCTGCACGCATCGCAGGGTTCGGTGATCAGTCGACCTTCACCGTGGCACGAGGGACAGGTGGTGCTGATTTGGAAAAACCCCTGGCTTCGAACCACCTGCCCGCGTCCCTGGCACGTCGGGCAGACCTGGGGCTCGGTCCCGGGCTTGGCGCCGGAGCCGAAGCACTGATCGCAGGTCTCCTCTTTTTGGAAGACGATCTCTTGTTCTTTGCCGTTGAACGCCTCCTCCAGGGAGATCTCGAGATCGTAACGCAGGCTGTTGCCCGACCTGGCTCGGCTTCTGCCACGTCTTCGACCCCCACCGAAACCGAAGAAGTCCTCGAAGATGTCCCCGAAGCTTGAAAAAATATCCTCAAACCCGCTGAAGCCCTGGAATCCCGTTCCCTGAAGACCTTCATGCCCGAATCGATCGTAAATCTGGCGTTTTTCCCGGTCGTGCAGGACCTCGTATGCTTCGGCCGCTTCCTTGAAACGATCTTCCGCTTCCTTGTTTCCCGGATTCTTGTCCGGGTGGTACTTCATGGCCAGCTTTCGATAGGCCTTCTTGATTTCATCTTCCCCGGCGTTTCTCGAAACGCCCAGGACTTCATAGTAATCTCTTTTCTGCATCAGCCCTCAGTTCCGCTTGGCTCCAGGGGTGGCCCCGATCCCTCTGGGTTTCTCCCGGCATAGGGCAACGGAGGCGTTTTGAAAGTGATTTACCCGTGCATTCCTCGCACCGCTGAAGCGGGAATGGAGACGAATCTCAGCCCTCGTCTTTCGCAGGAGGTTCCTCCGATGCATCGGCTCGGACCTGCTCGGCCTCGGCGATGCCTTCGGCCAGTAAATCCTCTGCAAGCGTATCCGGGCGGGCTTCGGGTAGGGCCTCCGTTTCCGATGATTCGGCCTTGGCCACGCTCCCCGCAGCGATCTCCCGAAGTGCGACCACCACATCCTTGTTCTTGGATGTCAGTGTGGGCTCCGCTCCTTTGCGCAGCTGTCTCACCCGCTTCGCCGCCATGTGGATCAATGCAAAACGGTTGTTTACTTTTTCTAAGCAGTCTTCTACTGTAATTCGAGCCATAGAGCTCTCTCTCCTGGTCTGATCGTGTCGATGTGCCCCGGAAGGGGTATAAAATAAACTGAAATTAATACCATATCCAATCATGCTTGTAAAGAAGAATTCTTATCTATTCGCCATTCCGAATCGGTCCTTCCCATGCTGGCCCGGGTTCTGAGCGGGGCCGTCATCGGGATCGAGGCCTTTGTGGTGGATGTGGAGGTGGACATCGCCAGCGGGCTTCCCTCTTTCTCCACCGTGGGCCTTGCCGAAGGAGCCGTACGGGAGAGCAAGGACCGGGTCAAGACCTCCATCCGAAACGCAGGATACGAATTTCCATCCGATCGCATCACGGTCAACCTCGCCCCCGCGGATGTGAAAAAAGAGGGAACCGGTTTCGATCTCCCCATGGCCCTGGGGATTCTGGCGGCCAACAGGCTGCTGCCCCGAGCGCCCCTTGCGGATTATCTCATCGTGGGGGAGCTCTCCCTGGACGGTGTGATTCGTCCGATTCAGGGAGCCCTTTCCCTGGCCCTGGCTGCGCGGGAAGCCGGGCTCAAAGGCATCTTCGTTCCCGAAGCCAATGCCCCCGAGGCAGCGGTTGTGGACGGCTTTCCGGTGTATGCAGCCACAACGCTCCCCGCCGTGGTGGAGATTCTGGCCGGCCGCAGGGAGGCCAGGCCGTGGGATGTCGATGTTCCCGCCCTTTTCGAAACGCGGAAGCCGTGTGATGACTTCCGGGACGTTCGGGGGCAGGAGAACGTGAAGAGGGCTCTGGAGGTGGCTGCGGCGGGTGGTCATCACCTCCTCATGATGGGGCCTCCCGGGACCGGGAAGACCATGCTGGCGCACAGGTTTCGAGGGATTCTGCCTGACTTGGATGTCTCGGAAGCCCTGGAGACCTCCAAGGTGTACAGTGTGTGCGGTCTTTTGCCCGAGGGCTGCGCATTGATCACCACACGACCCTTTCGGGCACCCCATCACACGATTTCGGATGCCGGTCTTATCGGCGGCGGGCGTCATCCCAAGCCCGGCGAGGTAAGCCTGGCCCATAACGGGGTCCTGTTCCTGGATGAGCTTCCGGAATTCCGTCGGCACGTGCTCGAAGTGATGCGCCAACCCATGGAGGAGGGCTCCGTGACCATTGCAAGGGCCCAGGCCAGCGTCGTCTATCCGGCAAATTTCATGCTGGTGGCGGCCATGAACCCATGCCCCTGCGGGCATCTGGGCGATCCACGCCGGGAGTGCACGTGCACGCCCGATCAGGTGCACCGCTACCGTTCACGCATCTCCGGCCCGCTCCTGGATCGCATCGACATCCACTTGGAAGTCCCTCCGGTGCCGTATAAGGATTTGAGCGGCGAAAGGCCGGGGCGCTCCTCCGAAGAGATGCTCGAAGGGGTTCTCACGGCCCGAGCAGCGCAGGCCGAACGGTTTCGGCGGGAAGCCGTTCGCACCAACGCGGATATGGGGCCGCGTCAATTGCAGGAGAACTGCGCACTGGATGAGGAAGGCCGGCGGATCCTGGAGAGAGCCGTGAACCGGTTCGGTCTGAGCGCGCGGGCCTATGCGCGTATTCTCAAGGTGGCACGGACCGTGGCGGACATTGCTGCGAGTCCCCGCGTTCAAGCCGATCACCTGGCCGAGGCGATCCAGTACCGGGCCATGGACCGCCTGCCGTTTCGATGAGAGTTGATTTTTTCGGAATCGCTATCGTTATCGAATGCGATTCCTTCCTCAGCGTTCTCTTTTTCGATTTGGATGATTTCAGCAGACGGTTCTTGAAGGCAACAGACCCAGGCTTTACATGATAAAGGGGTTGTGTCATAGTAATCAGTTTCAGCGGGGGCCTCTCCGAGACGAAAGCTGTTATCCATTCCAAAAGGAGTGCCGAGTATGGGTCGCTGGCTCAAAGTAACGCTTGGGCTTTTTATCCTTATCCTCCTGGCGATCGGAGGTGTCGGCGCTCATTTCTGGTACATGTGGTCGAGCAATCTCCCCTACATTGGATCGCTCAAAGACTACCACCCCCCGATTATCTCGGAGATCGTCGGTTCCAAGGGTGAGGTGATCGGGCGGTTCTGGGATGAAAAGCGGATCGTCATTCCACTGGAACGTATGCCCCGCCACCTGATCCAGGCCTTTGTCTCCGCAGAGGACGATCGCTTCTATGAACACAAAGGGGTTGATTTTTACAGTATTTTCAGAGCATTCATCAAAAACATCCAGGCCGGTAAGATTGCCCAGGGGGGCAGCACGATCACCCAGCAGGTCACCCGCTCACTGCTGCTCAAGAACCCGGAGAAGACCTATCGCCGAAAGGCCCGGGAGGCCCTGCTCTCGCTCCAGATCGAAAAAACTTTTTCCAAGGAGCGCATCCTTTTTCTCTACCTGAACCAGATCTATCTCGGGCACGGTGCCTATGGTGTGGAAGCGGCGGCGAGGACCTACTTCGGAAAGCCTGCCTCTGAACTCACTCTGGCCGAATGCGCCCTGCTCGCAGGGCTGCCTCAGGCCCCTAGCCGCTACTCCGCCTTCAGCAACTTCGCCCGCGCCAAGGAGCGACAGCGATACGTCCTGGAGCGAATGGTTGAGGAAGCCTACATCAGCCGTGAGGAGGCGAATCAGGCCTTTGCCCAGCAATTGACCCTGGATGAGGACAAGGAAAATCCTTTTGCAAAGGCCCCCTACTTCACAGAGCACATTCGTAAGTATCTGGAGGAGACCTACGGCCGGGAGGCCCTGTATCGGGGCGGCCTGCGTGTGATGACCACGGTGGACCTTGACATGCAGCGCAAGGGCCAGGTGGCACTCGAGCAGGGCTTGAGGGACCTGGACAAGCGGGAGGGGTACAGGGGCCCGATTCGTTCGCTCGCTGAAGAAGAGATCGAGGCCTTTCGAAAGGAAGCGGCCGAGGTTTTTGCCGACGATCCTGCGGCGAAGGGACGAATCGTACAGGCTGTAGTCCTCGAGGTGGACGACGAGGAGAAAAGGACCCTCGTGGGTCTCGGCGATGAGACGGGCGTGCTGCCGCTCGAGCGCATGACGTGGGCGAGAAAACCCGATCCACACGTACATTATGCCTATGTCAAAGTGAAACGACCCGGCACCGTGCTGAAAAAGGGCGACGTGATTCTGGTCCGCATGGAGGAAACCGCGGAAGCGCCGCATTCCTGGGTGGTTTCATTGGAGCAGGAGCCGGAGGTCCAGGGATCGATCCTCTGCCTGGAGTCTAACACCGGTAGGGTTCTCGCCATGGTGGGCGGAAGGGACTACCAGAAGAGCCAGTTCAATCGGGCCGTCCAGGCCAGGCGGCAACCCGGCTCCGCCTTCAAACCCCTGATCTACGCCGCGGCCCTGGACAACGGCATGTCGCCGTCCACCGTGATTCTGGATGCACCCTATGTGGCTTCCATGCAGCAGAAAGATAAGCTCTGGCGGCCGGAGAACTACAAGAAGACCTTCAGTGGACGCACGCTCCTTCGTACGGGCCTGATCAAGTCCATGAACGTCATCACGATCAAAATCCTGAAACGGCTGGGCGTGTCCACCGCGATTGAGTACGCGAGGGGGCTTGGAATCGAGTCGGAGTTGAGCCCCAACCTTTCCCTGGCCCTGGGCTCGTCCGGGCTTTCACTCCTTGAACTCACGCGCGCTTATGCCGTCTTCGAAAACGGCGGCATGATGCCTCACCCGTATGCCATCGAACGGGTTGAAGACCGTGAAGGGAATGTGCTCGAGGAGAACCAGCCGCACCTGACCCGCGCCATATCGCAGCAGACGGCCTTTGTCATGACCAACCTTCTTCAGGGGGTCGTGCGCGAGGGAACCGGATGGCGAATCAAGGCATTGAAACGGCCGGCTGCTGGAAAGACCGGAACCACGAACGATCTTCGGGACGCCTGGTTCATGGGATTCACGCCCGGGCTGGTGACCGGCGTCTGGGTCGGGTACGATGACCGTATCCCCATGGGGCGGGGGGAGACCGGTTCCAGGGCAGCGAGTCCGATCTGGCTCCAGTTCATGCAGAGTGTGCTGGAAGGAACCCCGGTGAAGGACTTTCAGGTGCCTCAGGGCGTGGTCTTTGCCAAGATCGATGCCAAGGAAGGTCTTCTAGCCAGTGCACACTCTGAGAAGACGGTGTTTCAGGCCTACAAGGAAGGGAGCGAACCTCAAAAATACGTCCCCGAGCCCACCAAGGCCAAGAGCGGCCAGTTCAGCCAGTTCGACATGGATTTTGCCGAGTAGGCCCTCGTAACAGGGGGAGAATCGACGCTCAACCGTCCCCGCACGAGGTGCCGGAGATGTCCGCCTCGCTCAACGGAAGCCGAACGAGAAGGGTGGTCGTGCCGTTTTCGGTATGGATTTCAAGGCGTCCCTTGAGGAGTCGAATGATGCGGTGCGTGATATAGATTCCGCGTCCCCTCCCTTCGCCCTCGACAAGCCGGACCCGATCCTCCTCTGAAATCTCTCCCGTGTTTGCGATTTCCACGCAGGCCCATTGTTCATCACGGAACGTGCGAACGAGAAGCTCCCCGCCTTTCAGGGGAATCGCCTTGGTGGCGTTGTTCAGGAGATTGTCCAGGACCCGTTCGAGGTGCATGGGGTAGCAGCGGACGCAGAGGGGGTCTTCATACGGACCATTATACAGAACGACATTTTGCTTAAGCTGTTCCTTGATGGCCTCCTCGTTGATCTCGAAGCGGTATCGGACCACATCACTCAGGTTCACGATCTGCTCTTCACCCACCTGGTAGATGCTCAGGGCCATCTCCTGGAGCCGGCTGGTTTCCTCGAGAAGAATCTCCACATAGCGCCGGACCTTGGCCTCATCCCGTTCCTCCCCCGGGTTCAGAAGCATCTGTTTCAAGCGACGGGCGAAGCCAGCCGTGGCGATCGCCGGGTTCTTGAAGTCGTGCAGGGTATCGTCGAGGTGCTCCATCCTCTGGGCCTTCACGAGTTCCCGTCCCAGAAACAGAAAGATGTCGATTTCTTCTTCCGTATATCGCTTTCTCTGGTCCAGGGCGTCAAACGTCATGAAATGGGTGATTTCTCCTCCCACACTCAGAGGGATGTAAAGAATCGAGTTGACGTTGTGGGATTTTGCAAAGCGCCGGACTGCATTGGATACCAGCAGGCTCTTCTGGGGATCCGTGACCAGGAGGTAGGAGGGTGTCACGATTTCATACGGGGTCTCCTCGACGTACTCGCGCTTTCCGAGGATCAGCTCGAATGCCGGTTCGCTGTTGATCGGGAAACTCTTGCCGATCCCGTGATACCCCACCGCATCCGGGTAACCCGCTTCCAGAATCGCATTCTGCATATCCTGGGTGATCGAAAAGAGGGCCGTGCTCTCCAGGTTGATGATGTCCACGAGTTCTGGAATGATCTGGTTGAAGACGTCTTTCATCTTGACGCCTTCACGGGCGCCCAGTTTGCTGAAGATGATTCGTACGATGGCATCCTTTTTTTCGTTCATCGCGTACATAAAGAGGATTTTCTTGCGTGCGATGACAAAGCTCAGTCGCCGGCTCATCACGTTCGCGGTCTGGACCTCGAGGGTGGTGAAGTGGCGATCCTTTTCCGGGAAGTAGATCTGGATGACGCCCACGGCGTCCCGTTCATGCGGGAAAAAGCGGGGAATTTCCACGGGAATGGCCATGAGGGAATGGGCCCCCTTTTCGGAAACCACGCTCTTGTCGCGGTACAGGTCCTCAAGCAGGATGTCCGGAACCAGATACGGCTTGCGGGTCTTGACTACCACGCCCGCTACCGTCTGATCCAGGGGAATATACGTCTTTCGCGTCTCTTCCTTGTGGGGATGAGAGCCGTAGGAGAGCATCTGCTCGGTATAGGGATCGTAGATTCGGACCGATGCGGAGTCGGCTTGAAGGAAGTCGACCATATGGTGGGTCGCCTTGGCCAGGATTTCCTGTTCCGTGAGTTCCGGGTTGATTTCGATGATCTCGTCGACTTGCTTGACAAACTGGGTCAGGAATTCCGACAGGACGTTGTTCTCGATCCACTCGATCAACCGGGGCCAGAAGTCCGGGTGGTCCTGGAGTTCCCGTGCCCACGGTTCCCGGTGAAGCATCTGCCTCAATCGATCAGGTTCTTTCCACCACATGACGTTCGATTCCAGTTCAAAAGCGGCGACTACGGGGCGGGGGTTCCGCCCTGTTTATTATCTTAGCACAACAACGGTTGAAAACCAGCAACACTTGTCCCCTGCCGGAACCGCCACGACAAGGGGAAAATGGCTAAGAACGGTCCTCGGCCTCCAGGTCCTGCACCGCCTGAAGGACCGTGTCAAAGAGCTCCTGAACGTCTCCTTTTTCAAGGCATGAGAACGCAACGCGAAGATCGCTTTTGCCGATGGAAATGAGCCCGATCCCGTAATGGTCCAGGAGGTGGACGCGGAGCGTTTCGGCCTCGACCGTCTTGAGCCGCAGGCACATGAAGTACCCTGAATTGAACGGGTAGGCTTCCCAGGCGGATGCGTAACGCGTGTCGGCCAGGACTCGTTTCACCTCCCGGGCCCGTTCTCTCATGATGCGGACCTTCTCCTCCTTCTCTCCTGCGTAGCCTTCGGATTGAAGGGCCCGAAGGTGCACGGCCTGGCTGAGGCGGCTGGCATTGGAGATGGAGCCTCGTACAGCGCCCGCCGTCTTTCGCTCCAGGGCCTCGTAAAATTTAGAGGCATCGTGCTCCACGAGCGCATTGTAAGTCACAAAGCCCACCCGGAGACCCCAGACGTAGTCCTCCTTGGTCGCGCCGTCCAGTTTGACAGCCATGAGGCGGGGGCTCCGGCCGATCAATCGCGTGAAGACCGATTCCTGGAGGATTTCGTCGTCATAAAAGAGCCCGAAATACGCATCGTCGGTCACGGCCACGACGTTGGTTCCGCCGTTGGCGACGTCCGCGAGGATTTCCGCAATGCCCTCGGCTTCCTCGGGCGTGGGCGAATACCCCGTGGGATTGTTCGGGAAGTTCAGAATGACGATGACCTTGTCCCTGCCCTGGGACTGCTCTTGCACACACGCGCGGAAGGCATCCAGATGAAACCCCGCCCCGTCCTGAAACAGGGGAAAGGTGACGATTTGGGCCCCCTTGCGAACCCCGAAGATCAGGTTGTAATTTCCCCACATCTTGTCCGGCAGCACGATCACGTCCCCCGGGTCCACCCACATGTCCGCGGTGACGCTCAGACCGTGCGTGATGGCGTTCGTGACCACCGGAAGACTGAGGTCTGCACCGGCCAGAGAGGGGTTCTTTTGAAAAATGGATTCCTTCCATACCTTCCGAAGCTTCGGGATTCCGAAGGAGGGGGCGTAGGTCAGGGTGTCCTCAGGCTCGAAATCGCAGAGGGAGGCCATCACCGATGGAAGGTGCATGGTTTTTCCTTCCTCCGTGGCCATGCCTATGGTGGCGTTGAACCGATGGGCCTTCTCCTTGGCCTCGGCGCTCTGGCTGAGGATGCCTTTCGGGAAAAAGAGGTGTTTCCCCACCTGTGAGAGCATGTCGTAGACGTGGGGGTTCGCGTTCTGGATGTGTTCGTTGAGTTCCTGGGCGAGGGGGTTCATCAGTACCTTTCCTTTCGTTTCAAAAGGCTGGGGTTTGTTGAAAAAGTGCTTGGCTCGCAAATTCCTTAGCCGCCTTCGGCGGGACTGCAGGGGTGGCGAGCGAAGTTCATGGAAGAAAAATGCTTTGTCCCTTGGGATTTCGCATCCCGCCTACGGCAGGGCCGATGTGAGCTTCAATTGCGAAATATGTATAATTAGCGGGAAGTTATCTGCTCTGTCAAGGAAAAACAGGGCCGGGATTTGGCTTGACTTGGAAACTCACCTCTATATATATTCTACGTCGCTGAAATCTCTTGATCGTATCGGATGACATCCCCGCCCGTAATTCAGACGGGAATCCATCCGGGTCCAAACCAAGGAAGGGGGGCTGTTTTCATGAGGGACGTGGTGATCGTGAGTGCGTGCAGGACAGCGGTGGGAGACTTTGCAGGAACCCTGAGCACCGTTTCGGCGACCGACCTGGGCGCTTTTGCCATTCGAGAGGCCCTGTCAAGAGCGGGAGTGGCACCCGAGGACGTGGACGAGGTGATCATGGGAAGCGTGCTTCCTCATGGCCTGGGGCAGAACCCCGCGCGGCAGACCATGGTCCGGGCGGGACTGCCATGGGAGGTGGGCGCCATCACTGTGAACAAGGTGTGCGGATCGGGTCTCAAGGCGGTGATGCTCGCTGCGCAGGCCATTCAGTGCGGGGATGCCGAGGTGGTTGTGGCGGGCGGGCAGGAGAACATGAACCTGTGTCCCTACATGATGGAAAAGGCCCGAACCGGGTACCGCATGAACAACGCCAAGGTCGTGGACGGCATGGTGCATGACGGCCTGTGGGACCATGTGAATGATTTTCACATGGGAATCAGCTCGGAGCTGGTGGCGGAAAAGTACGGGGTGACCCGGGAGGACGCCGATGCCTTTGCCCTGGCTTCCTATGAAAAGGCCTGGAAGGCCCAGGAGGCGGGGAAGTTCAAGGATGAAATCTTCCCGGTGGAGGTCCCGCAGCGCAAGGGCGATCCACGCATCTTCGATGTGGACGAGATTCCTCTGCGTCCCCCCAAGACCACCGCGGAAGCGCTGGCCAGGCTTCGTCCGGCCTTTCGAAAGGATGGCCTCACCACAGCGGGCAACGCCTCCAAGATCAGCGACGGCGCATCCGCTTTGGTGGTCATGAGCCGGGAGCGAGCCGAGGCCCTGGGGTGCCGTCCCCTGGTGCGGGTGGGGGCGCAGGGCGCCGCGGGCATTGACATGAAGTACGTGCTCGTGGCTCCGATTCTTTCCATTCCCAAGGTGCTGGCCAAGGACGGGCTGAATGTCGAAGACATCGGGCTTCACGAGATCAACGAGGCCTTCAGCACGTCGTCGGTGGCCATCAATCGAGAACTGGGACTGGATGTCGAGAGGGTCAACGTCCATGGAGGTTCCGTGGCGATCGGGCATCCGATCGGGGCCAGCGGGGCCCGTGTGTTGACCACCCTCATCTATGCCATGAAGGACCGCGACGTGGAGGTCGGACAGGCCAGCCTCTGTCTCGGCGGGGGAGAAGCCGTCACGCTGGTGGTGTACAACGAGGCGTGAGCAAAAGCCGAAAGGCCTGGGTTCGAGAACGGAAATCCAAGGATATGGTAAGCGGCCCGCATGTGGGCCGCTTTGTCACGGACAACGGACAGAACAAGGAGAGAAAACGCTATGACAGATGTGGTGATTGTTTCGGGATCGAGAACTCCGGTAGGGAGCTTTGGCGGGACACTGAAATCGACACCGGTCGTGCAGCTCGGCGCCCTGGTGCTCAAGGACACATTGAAGAAGGCGGGTGTACGGCCCGTGGCCACGGAGGACCTGACCCGCCACGAGCCGGACGCCCTCAAAGGGCTCGGCATGGTCGATCTGGAAAAGGAAGGCCATGACTATGAGGACAGCCTGCAGCCTGTCCAGATCGACGAGGTCATCATGGGAAATGTGGTGGGTGCGGGGCAGGGCCAGAACGTGGGCAGGCAGGCCATGATCCGCGCAGGCATTCCCAAGGAGACCAACGGCTTCACCGTGAACAAGGTCTGTGCTTCCGGAATGAAGGCCGTGGCGCTGGGCGCCCAGGCGATCCAATCGGGCGAGGCCGACATCATCCTGGCCGGGGGCATGGAGAACATGAGCCTCATTCCCTATGCGCTTCCCGCCGCTCGCTGGGGTGCCCGGATGAACGCCACGGACCTGGTGGACCTCATGGTCTTTGACGGGCTGTTTGAAATCTTTTACGGGTACCACATGGGGATCACGGCCGAGAACATTGCGGAGAAGTACGGCATCTCCCGGCAGGAACAGGATGAGCTCGGTGCATTGAGTCACGCACGGGCGCGCCAGGCCATTTCCGACGGAAAGTTCAAGGACGAGATCGTGCCGGTAGTGATCCCCAAGCGCAAAGGCGATCCCGTGGTCTTTGATACGGATGAACGCCCAATGGACACGAGCGTGGAAAAAATGGCCAAGCTCCGTCCCGCCTTCAAGAAGGATGGAACGGTGACGGCGGGCAACGCCTCGGGAATCAACGATGCGGCCGCCAGCCTGC
>JASFQI010000134.1:0-11861 GCA_050115555.1 Desulfobacteraceae bacterium | reverse complement strand
CGGCCACGCCCCGACCGTGGTCGGAGTGGGCCGCGGCCCCGCCGGCCACCATGCGGGCGAAGTTCCGGGCCGCAATGGTCTGGGCCGTGGCCCCGCAAAGACCCTTACGGGTATCCTCGCCCTCGATTCCGCCCTTGGGCAGGGGAAGACGGCAGGGTCCCTGAGAGCAGTTCTTGCAGCACGTTCCCTGGGCCCCGATGTTGCAGGGTTTCATGGACTGGGCACGATCAAAGATCGTCTCGATCTCCATTTCCCGGGAACGGACGATCATCTCCTGGCAGGAGGGATCAATAGTAAGGTCCCTGGGATCCGCCGCCGTTTTCTTTTTGTCCTTTGCAGCGACCGTTTTTTTGACTTCTTCAGTAGCCATCGTCGAGGTTCCTCCTCTCGTATATGGAATAGGTCTTTAATACTCTTTATACACGCCGGTGGATGCGGTCGATATTCTGGGACAGCCTCTCCACGAGGTCGAGCTGATCCTTGGCCGCGGTCTTCGGGACTTCCTCTCCCTTTTCCGTTTTATGTGCGGCAGCGTGCTTTTCTCGCTCCTCTGCGCGCTTGCGTCTCAACTCCAGGAGCTCTTCCTTCTCCTTAGCCTTGGCCTCTGACTCTGACTTGGCTTTGGCTTCCGCCTTGGCTTTGGCCTCTGCCTTGGCTTTGGCTTCGGCTTCCTCCTTGGCTTTGGCCTCTGCCTCTGCCTTGGCTTTGGCTTCCGCCTTGGCCTTGGCATCTGCCTCTGCCTTGGCCTTGGCATCTGCTTCGGCCTTGGCTTTGGCTTCATCCTCCTCGGCCTTGGCAGGCTCTTCCTTGGGTGCTTCGGGCTTGGCCTCAGCCTTCTTTGGGGCCTCCTTGGCAGGCGCAGCCTCGGCCTTGGCAGCAGGCTTCTCTTTCGGTTTAGGGGCCGCTTCCTTTTTCGGAGCGCCCTTTGCAGCCGCCTTTTCTTCCTCAACCGTCAGATCCGGCTCCGGTGAAAGGGCCTTGAGGTCCACATCCACGGCCTCGAGATTCTTGGCAATCCCCGCGACGTCCGTAGCCATTCCGCCGTTGACCATGAGTTCAATGAACGCTCGGGTCATGCGAACCGTTTCGGGGTGACGCAGGATGACCACATTGGACCCTGCCATGAGGTAGCATGCGGCCGCCACCGCCTCCATGAGGATGGCCCGCTTCTCCGGGTCCCCAAGGGTCGGGGCTTCTTCTACGCTCTCTCCCGCTTCCTTGCACTTCCAGACCTCGTTGCCGATATTGCTGATCATGGGAAGCTGAAGTTTGTCGTCCTCCTGGGTCAGGGCAGCCATGCGGATCCGCTCCATCACCGAGTAGCTATACTCCAGGCCGTAGCCCAAGCCGCCGGTGGTGGGATCGATAACGATCTTTTCCATCTGAACGCCGAGATTCCCAAGAAGGATATTGAGCTGCTTGGCCAGGTTCACGTCAATGGGGCTCGATGCCACGATGCTGTGTCCGTAACCGAGAGCCGTGGCTCCGACCCCCTTGTGGTTTGCCTCCTCGACCGGACTGAGCCCGACGTTCTTGCCCTCGCACACCTCGGCGATCTTGCGGAGGACCTCCTCGTCCTTTTCGTTGTTAGCCGTGCCCCAGGCGATCACGGGGACCTTCACCGCGTCGACCACCTTCTTGAAGACCTCTGCGGCCTCGTCAGGACTTCGGTCCTGCGCGTTCGGGTCCGTGCTCTTGAGTTGCACTACGATGAGGTCGGCCCCGTAGTCCTCTACGCACTTCTTTGCCCATGTGTCTGGAGAGGAAATGACGTCCTTGAACGGTGCCACGGCCGCTTTGGGCCATTCCTCGGAAGGGTCGTAATCCCAGATCTCCATGGCGATCTTCGGCGGGTTCGGCACGTTTCCTTCGAAGACGTGGAATGCGTAAGCGTCCTCGCCCCCCAAGGTGGCCGTTGCGTCCCCTGCACCGAGGGTCACTTCTCCGATATTGCCGGAATAAGACTGTTCAGGAATTTGAAAGGCCAATTTCTTTCCCTCCTTCTTGGAATATCATAGCATTCCGTTTGCTATAAGTAAGTTATGAACAACCCGTTGATTTTTCTGTGTATCCGTTATGTGAAAAATAGAACAATAACGGAGAAAAAAAATTCACCTCAAGGATGCGTTAGATTAATGAAGAGCAAAAACCTTGTCAAGAGTTTTCGTCAGTAAAATAAATCGGTTGCCTTCCGTTTTCCTTCCTCATATTGCGTTCGAGCCAGAAGCAACCACAACATATAGATATTACTTCGATCTACGACAATCCCAGCACACGTTGAAAGATGGCATAGGCGGCTTTAAGCGCAGGATTATCGTCCTCCAGCTCCACGGTGGGTCGACCCTCAAGATCGAACCTGGCGACATCCTCGTCCTCCGGCACGATTCCGACGAGGTCCAGGTCGTAGGAAGCGGCCATGGTTTCCAGGGCCTCCGTCTGACTCTCCTTGGCCATGTTGACGATAAAATGTTTGGATCCGATATTCAGGCTGAGATCATCTGCCAGTTCCTGGATACGACCGGCAGACAGGATTCCTCGACGCGAAGCGTCAGAGACAATGAGAAGCAGATCGATGTTGTTCGTGGTCAACCGGCTGATGTGTTCCATTCCCGCTTCGTTATCGATGACCACGTAAGGGTAGTTGTTCACCAGTCGATCCAGGTACATGGTGAGCAGAGTGTTTGCCGCACAGTAGCATCCTGAGCCTTCTGGACGGCCCATCACCACGAGATCGAAACCGTTCGACTCGACCACGGCAGTCTCCAGCTTCATCTCCATGAACACATCCTTGGTTATCCCCGTGGAGACCCCTTTTTTCATTTCCTCACGAGCCCCGCCCAGCGTTTCCTCCACGTTGAGTCCCAAGACCTCGTTCAGGTTCGCGTTCGAGTCCGCATCCACTGCGAGCACGGGTTTTTTTCCGTGGCTTACCAGGTATCGCACCAGCCATCCGGCGATGGTTGTTTTTCCTGTCCCGCCTTTTCCGGCGAGACCAATCGAGTAGGTCATGAATTGCTATCTCCCCTGTTTTTTGGTTGATATTCTTTAATGATTTTTCTACTATTCAGGCAAGTTATCAAAGACTACCATGGATGCATCCCATGTCAAAAAAAAAAGAGGTCTGGAAACGGATCACCTCCCATTTCTCCTCCCGCCTGAAGCCGGAGGACTATGCCATATGGTTTTCAAGGACCAAAATCAAGACCCTTCAAAACAATCTCGTTGTCATTGAGGTGCCGAACAAATTCTTTGCCCGCTGGTTTCGAGACCGATACCTTACGGACCTTTGTTCCTCCTTTCAAGCCGTATTGAACGCATTCCCGGAAATCCGTTTCGAATACCCTCGCGACTCCGGAGAACGCTCTTCAGGCCCCATTCCTCCGGATCGCGGTCTTGTGCCTTCCTTAAAGCCGAACCTTGAACCTCCCTTTTCTTTTGATACCTTTTCCTACGATGATTCTAATTCATTCGCATATTATTCTGCAAAGGGAATTGCAGAGAATGCGACCAAGGGTTACAACCCTTTTTTCGTTTTCTCTGAGAAAAGTTCAGGAAAGACCCATCTCCTGCATGCCATAGGAAATCATGCGCAGACCCATTGGCCGGACGGTTGTCGCATCGCTTACATCCATGCGAACCGCTTTACCGCTACATTCTCTCAGGCTGTGCATTCACGAAGAATTCAGGAGTTCCGTACCATGTTCACAGATCTGGATCTCCTTCTGCTCGACGATGTTCACACACTGGAAGGCCGAAAAAAAACTCAGGAGGAGTTGACCTTCATGATGGACAGTCTCCTTCGGGACGGGAAAAAAGTAGCCGTTTCATCAAAAAAAGCACCTTTTCTTCTTGATGACATAAACCCGCGATTGAAATCCATTCTCGGGTGGGGAATCCTCGCTGAAATACAGCCCCCCAAGGCCGAGACAAGGATACGTATCCTGAAAAAAAAGACGACGCAAGACGGGTTCTCATTTCCTGAGGATATTATCTTCTTTCTCGCCAAGACGAATGATGATATGAAGGATCTCTTCAGGAACATCACGCGCCTTCAGACGTTTGCTTCGCTCAATGGAGGCAATATCGGCCTGTCGGACGTCCGTTCCCTGATTCGAGACCATCAGAGTGTTGATATTCAGGATATTCAATCGGTTACATCCGGATACTTTCGTATTTCCATAACCGAGCTGGTCTCCGGGAAGCGTCAACGTGCGTACGCATACCCCAGGCAGATGGCCATGTTCCTCTGCAGGAAGATGACCGGCCACTCCTATAAACGCATCGGAGCGGCCTTTGGAAAAAAGGACCATTCCACGGTGATCTACGCCGTGCGCCGTGTAGAAGAGGAAATCACCCGGAATCCTGAAGTACGGGAGGATCTTCGAAATCTCGAAGATCTTCTCAGCTGACCGGGTCTTTGAACCGTAATTCAATACAGCTTTCGACGTCGTTGGATTCCAATCATGATGGAGCTGCAAAAAGCCGATATCTGGAGATTTGCCTCTAACAATTCCAATGACTTAAATGCAGCCAACAGGCGGTCGAGCGGGCTTTTGCGAGACCGTCAATCATGGTTTTCCACCGCGGGCTTTCAGGAACCCAGGATGTTTCTCGACAGGATGTCAAACCTTCTTAAAACGTGCGTACCTGTGAAATGGGTTTTGCCCTTTGGACAGCTGAAACGGTTCAATCGATGTCAAAGACGGTTATTACTTTTTTATTTAGCGTTCCAAACAGTTACAGGAGTTCTCAACAGATTGCACTCCTCCTTAATATTATGGTGAATGATTGTATATCTAAATAAATTATCCATTGGAGGGAGATTCCATGGAACTGAGAATTGACAGGGATATGCTCTTTCGTGCTGTTTCGAGAATTCAAAGCATCATCGAAAAACGGAGCAATATGCCCATCCTGTCCGCGGTTCTTCTTTCCGCTGAAGAGGGCGGAATTCTTCTGTCCGCGACCGATCTGGAAATCAGCTTTCAGCAGAAGCTTCCAGCCGAGGTGCTGAACTCGGGAAGTCTGGCGATCTCCGGTAGGAAGCTTTTTGAAATTGTAAAAGAAAGCAAGAGCGATTCCATCTACATCAAAGAAAAGGAAAACAATTGGGCATTCATTTCGGATGACCGGGCGAAATTCAACCTGGCCTGCCTTTCCCCGGACGAGTACCCGATGTTTGTTGAACCGGAGGATGTCGCGTTTTTAGACGTAGATGGGGCTTTACTTCGCGAAATGATTTCAAAGACCATTTATGCCGTCACCATGGAGGATGCAGGGTTCAAACTTTCCGGGATCTTCACGGAGAAAGTCGCACAAGGGGGCAAGACGTACCTTCGTATGGTGGCCACGGACGGACACCGATTGTCCATGATCGACAAAGAATTGCCTAATGTAGAGGACATAAAACTGGAGCATGGCGTGATGATTCCGAAAAAAGGGATGAACGAGCTTTCAAAACTGGCTTCGAGCGCTGAGGTAGTCCAGCTTGGATTTCGTCAGAACAACTGTGTCGCTCGAATCGGCGATGCGTTGATTGTGATACGACTTCTTGAAACCAAGTTTCCGGACTACAATGCCGTCCTACCCAAGAAACCCCAACATGCCGTGACCTTAAATCGTGATGTGCTACTGGATGGCATGAAAAAAATGACGATTCTGAGCGATGAGAGCTACCGGGGCGTAAAGATCAAACTCGGCGAGGGTGTCATGGAGTTGGTCTCTATCAATCCGGATATCGGAGACGTCCAGGAAAGCCTGGGTGTAGACTACAAGGATGAAGCCTTGGAACTCGGTTTTAATGCTAGATATTTCATCGATATTCTTCAGAATATGGACAGTGAAGAGGTTACCATGGGATTTGTGGACAGCTCGAGCCCCTGCCTGGTAAGCGGTGAAGGGGATGTTGGGTTCTTAGGCCTGGTAATGCCCATGAGGCTCTAGGGAAGGCGATTCGAGTCCATGAGACAGGTACGGCATGGTTATGGAATGAAAATTTAATGAGAGAGATAAATAGTAGAACATGAAAGAGAATGAAGTCAGCTACGTGGCATCGGATATCAAGGTCTTGGAAGGGCTTTCAGCCGTGCGGAAACGTCCGGCCATGTACATCGGAAATACCAGCTCAGAGGGCCTTCACCACTTGGTCTACGAAGTGGTGGACAACAGTATTGACGAGGCGCTCGCCGGCTATTGCAGCCGTGTGGACGTCCGCGTGTTGAACGATCACAGTGTTATTGTGACGGACAACGGGCGCGGCATCCCGGTAGACATGCATGAGACCGAAGGAATTCCTGCTCTTGAAGTCGTCATGACGAAACTTCATGCGGGAGGGAAATTCGACAACAAGACCTATCGGGTATCCGGGGGCCTTCACGGAGTGGGAGTTTCCGTGGTGAACGCGCTCTCGGAATATTTGGAAGTCGAGGTCTACCGGGAAGGTCATGTTTACGTGCAGCGTTACGAGCGGGGGCGCACGGCCTCGGCCCTGGAGGTCAGCGGGGAGACAGGGAAACGAGGTACGCGGATTTCTTTCAAACCGGATCATGAGATCTTCCCGGAGGTGGAATTCGACTTCGATATCCTTGCCAAGCGAATGCGAGAGCTCGCGTTTCTCACCCGGGGTCTGCGAATCAAGGTATCGGACGAACGAAGCGGTCGAAAAGAATCCTTTTTCTATGAAGGGGGAATCAAGTCTTTCGTAGAGTATCTGAACCGGAACAAGGAGGTGCTGCACACGCCTCCCATTCATGTGTCCGGTGAAAAAAACGGCGTGCTCATGGAGGTCGCCCTCCAGTACAACAACACGTACAAAGAGAACACCTACACGTTTGCCAACAACATCAACACGCGGGAAGGAGGGACGCATCTCAGTGGGTTCAAGGCCGCACTCACCCGAAGCGTCAATCTCTATCTTCAGAACTCCCCCATGTCCAAGAACTTTGAAGACAAGCTAAGCGGGGACGACGTGCGCGAGGGGTTGAGCGCCATTGTCAGCGTCAAGCTTCCTGAACCGCAGTTCGAAGGACAGACCAAGACGAAGCTCGGGAACAGCGAGGTCAAGGGACTCGTAGAGAACTTGGTAAATGAGGGGCTGAGCTCGTACTTCGAGGAGCACCCCAAAGAGATCAAGTCCATTTTGTCCAAGGCCGTGGAGGCGGCCAGGGCGCGGGAGGCCGCTCGAAAGGCGCGCGATCTGGCGCGCAGGAAAGGAGTGCTCTCGGATCACTCCCTGCCCGGAAAGCTGGCGGATTGCCAGGAGCGGGACCCTTCTAGGAGTGAAATCTTTATCGTGGAGGGGGACTCGGCCGGCGGTTCGGCTAAACAGGGCCGAGATCGGAGAAATCAGGCCATTCTGCCGCTTCGGGGAAAAATTCTCAATGTGGAGAAGGCGCGATTCGACAAAATGATCTCCAGTGAGCAGATTCGCACGCTGATAGCGGCCTTGGGAACCGGAGTGGGAGAAAAAGACTACGACATCGAATCCCTTCGTTATCACAAGGTCATTATCATGACGGACGCGGATGTGGATGGAAGCCACATCCGCACCCTTCTGCTGACGTTTTTTTTCCGTCAGATGCCGGAACTCATTGATAAGGGGTATCTCTACGTAGCCCAGCCCCCGCTTTACCGTCTGGTGTGGGGAAAAAAGGAGTTCTATCTCAAGGACGAGGAGGGGTTGAACCGCTTTCTCCTGGAGCGCATTTCTGAAAAAGAAAAAGTTCTTCTGGAGAACGGCGAGGAACTGGTTGGGAAAAAACTCGTTCGCATGCTCAGTGGGCTCATCAAGTTCTATGAAAGCTTGAATAAGCTGTCAAGGCGCGGCCACAGCTCGCGGTTCATCGAGTTTCTGGTGGTACAGAATGTCAAGGACAAGGATCTGTTCCGGCACCGGGAGTTCATGGATGAATTTTTCGGCAAGCTGGAGGCCAACGGGTTCCAAGTCAGCGACGTCCAATGGGACGAAGAGGAGGAGTACTACGAGTTTCTCGTGACGGAGACCCAGAACGGCGGTCAATCGTCCGCGGTGAACTGGGCGTTCCTGTCTTCTCCCGAGCTTCGACAGCTCATGAGCATTTCCGAGGAGTATCGAATGCTCAAGGAAGGAAGCTATACGGTGGAGGCGGGAGGAGAGAGAGCACGGATCGAAGATCCCTATGATTTATTGGAAAAACTTTTGAATCGTGCAAAAAAGGGGCTATCCATTCAGCGATACAAAGGGCTGGGTGAGATGAATCCCAGCCAACTTTGGTCGACGACCATGGATCCGGAGCGAAGGACATTGATGCGTGTGGATGTCAAGGACGCCGTGGATGCGGACGGGATCTTCAACGTCCTGATGGGGGACAAGGTGGAACCTAGAAGGGAATTCATTCAAAACAATGCCCTGGAAGTGACGGAGCTGGATATCTAGGAAAGGGAATCACCGCATGACATCGGATTTATTGACCAAGACCATCAACCTCGAAGAGGAAATGCGCCGTTCCTATCTCGAGTACTCCATGAGTGTCATCGTGGGAAGGGCGCTGCCCGACATTCGAGACGGACTCAAGCCGGTTCATCGAAGGGTCCTCTTCGGAATGCACGAGCTGAAGAACTTTCACGACCGTCCATTCAAGAAGTCGGCTCGCGTGGTTGGAGACGTCATTGGAAAATACCACCCTCACGGGGACGCGGCGGTCTATGACACCATCGTGAGACTGGCCCAGGATTTTTCCATGCGCTATCCCCTCGTGGACGGGCAGGGAAACTTCGGGTCCGTGGACGGCGACCCTCCGGCTGCCATGAGGTACACGGAAGTGCGCATGACTCGCTTGGCGCAGGACTTTCTCTCGGACATTGAAAAGGAGACCGTTGAATTTGCGGAAAACTACGACGGTTCCCTCACCGAACCCACCGTCCTTCCGACCACGATCCCCAATCTCCTGGTGAACGGCTCTTCAGGTATTGCGGTGGGGATGGCCACGAACATTCCTCCTCACAACCTCCGGGAGGTCTGCGACGCGATCATTCGGATCATCGAAAAACCGGACGTTGACGTCGACACGCTGGCCGAGCACATGCCGGCACCCGATTTCCCAACGGCCGGGTTCATCCTGGGCCGAGGAGGGGCGCTCGAGGCCTACCGCACGGGTCGAGGCATTATCAAGGTGAGGGCCCGCGCTTTCATCGAGCAGGTCGGAAAGACCCGAGAGCGGATCGTCGTTTCAGAGATCCCGTACCTGGTAAACAAGAGCAAGCTCCTGGAGAAAATCGCCGAGCTGGTCAAAGAGAAGAAAGTGGAGGGGATTTCCGACATCCGGGACGAAACGGACCGCGACGGCATGCGTATTGTGGTCGAGGTCAAGAAGGATGCCCGTGCGCTGGTGATCTTGAACCGCCTGTACAAGTTCACGCAGATGGAGACGTCCTTTGGGATCATTTTTCTTGCCATCGTGAACGGAAGACCCGAGATCCTGAACCTTCGGGAGATATTAGAGCAGTTCGTCGCCCACCGGCGCGAGATCATCATACGACGCACCCTCTTTGACCTTCGAAAAGCCGAGGAGCGTGCGCACATTCTGGAAGGCCTGAAAAAGGCCCTTGATTTTCTGGATGATGTCATTGACCTGATTCGCGCTTCGTCGGAGCCGAAAGAGGCCAAGACACGTCTTATGGAGGAGTACGACCTGTCGGACGTTCAAGCCCAGGCGATCCTGGACATGCGCCTGCAACGCCTGACCGGACTTGAGCGCGAAAAGATCGAGGCCGAGTATCGGCAGGTCATTCAGGACATCGAGAGGTTCCGGGCCATTCTCGGAAGTCAGGCCATGGTCATGGACATCATCAAACAGGAGACCCTGGAGATTCGCGATAAGTACGGAGACGACAGGCGTACAGAGATTCTGGAGGAAACCGGAGACCTCGCCATCGAGGATCTGATCGCGGAGGAGGACATGGTGGTGACCATCAGCCACCAGGGATATATCAAACGAAACCCCATCAGCCTCTACAGGGCACAGCGCCGCGGCGGGAAGGGGTCGACGGGGGTCCGTCCCAAGGCCGAAGACTTCGTGGAACTCCTTTTCGTGGCCTCCTCGCACGACTACCTCCTGTTCTTCACGAACAAGGGCCGGGTCTACTGGAAAAAGGTGCATGAGATTCCGGAGGCAGGCAGGACCTCGCGGGGAAAGGCGATCGTGAATCTGCTGGACCTTCGCCGTGGCGAACGCGTGGCCACCACCCTGCCGGTGCGCGACTTCGACGATGGCAAGTACGTGGTGATGGCCACACGAAAGGGCATTGTAAAGAAGACCGAAATGAAAGCCTACAGCCGTCCCAAGGCGCGCGGCATTGTGGGGATCCGCATCAATCCGGGCGACGAGCTGATCAGCGTGCGGGTCTCGAACGGGGATGAGGACATTTTTCTCACCACGCTCATGGGAAAGTCCATTCGCTTTCACGATAGCGACTTGAGGAGCATGGGTCGGGTGACGTCCGGAAACATCGGCATCCGCATGGCGGATGACGACGATGTGGTCGGCATGGAGGTGATTCGGGAGGGGGCCACCATCCTGACCGTCACGGAGAACGGATTCGGGAAGAGGACCCGCACCGAGGAGTACCGTGTGCAAAGCCGCGGAGGCAAAGGCATTCTGACGGTAAAGACCACCGAGAGAAACGGGCCGGTGGTCTATTCCTACCAGGTGACGGACCAGGACCAGCTCATGATTATCACGGGCCAGGGTAAGATCATTCGACTGCGGGTGGGGGACATCTCTGTTCGAAGCAGGAACACACAGGGAGTCAAGCTCATCGACCTGGCTGAAGGCGAGCGTGTGGTGGCCGTCGCCAAGGTCATGGAGGATGAGGATGAGTAGCGCAGCGCCTTCGTGGATCCGGATGGAGTGTGCTGACGCAGGGGGCATGCGGCGTGGCGTTTGAACGCGGGCGGAAGATTGGAGTCATCGGCGCGGGGAGCTGGGGGACAGCCCTAGCCGATCTCCTCGCGGCCAAGGGGAACGATGTTACGCTCTGGGTGAGGGAGGAGGAGGTTCTTTGCCAGATTCGTGACGGGGGGAGAAACGACGTCTTTCTCCCGGACGTGTCCTTGAGCCCCGACCTCCGTCCGGTACGATCCTTTGAAGAGGCCCTCGAAGAACGCGAGCTCGTGGTGCTCGTGGTTCCGTCCCACGTGATACGAGGTGTGCTTGCGGATTTGCGGCCGTATATTCGAGAGGGCATGGACCTCGTCACCGGGACCAAGGGTATAGAAAACGACACCCTGATGACGGTATCGGAGGTGGTCCGGGAAGAGCTTCCGGGCCACGATCTTCGCCGCTTCGCCTGCCTGGCGGGACCGAGCTTCGCCCGAGAGGTGGTGCGAAGGTACCCGACCGCCGTGACGGTCGCATGCCCGGACGGAGAACACGCGCAAAGACTTCAGGGGGTGTTTTCCACGGAGACCTTTCGCGTTTACGCCAGCCAGGATATTGTGGGCGCACAACTGGGCGGGGCGCTCAAGAACGTGATTGCCATTGGAGCGGGGGTCTCGGACGGACTCGGTTTCGGTCACAACGCAAGGGCCGCACTCATTACACGCGGCCTCGCAGAGATCACGAGGTTGGCCGTGTCCATGGGTGCGAATCCGCACACCCTGGCAGGACTGGCCGGCATGGGCGATCTGGTGCTCACCTGCACGGGAGACCTGAGCCGAAACCGGACCGTGGGGTTGAAAATCGGTCGCGGAGAGTCCCTTGAGGAGATCACCTCGGGTATGAGTATGGTGGCCGAAGGGGTGAAGACGGCTCGTTCTGCGTACGATCTGGGTCGGAAGGTCGGCGTGGAACTTCCCATCACGGAGCAGGTGTTCCGTATTCTGT
>JASFQI010000133.1:0-11972 GCA_050115555.1 Desulfobacteraceae bacterium | reverse complement strand
AAACTCGATCGCCCCGTACGTGCACGCCTCCACGCACGCACCGCACCCCATGCACCGCTTCTCGTCCACCTCGCACACCGACCCCGAGGCCGTCACCACGTCGTGCGAGAGAAGCGCCAGTACCCGACCCGCTGCCCCGTACGCCTGGTTGATCGCCTCCGGGATGTGCTTCGGGTAGTGCGCCGTGCCGCACAGGAACACCCCTTCCGTGCTGAACTCCACCGGCCTCAGCTTTACGTGCGCCTCCTTGAAAAACCCATCCGGTCCCAGGCTCACCTTGTACCCCTGCGCGATCTCCTCCCGGCCCTCCGGCGCCACCACTGCGGCCGAGAGCGCCAGCACGTCCGCGTCGATCGCCAGCTCCTGGCCCAGGATCGGGTCCTTCACCCCTACCCGCAGCACCTTGCGGCCGCCCTCCTCCACCGCTTCCACCTCGGGCGGCGCCTCCGGCTCCCACCGGATGAACTTGACGTCTCTCTCCGACGCCTCCCGGTAGTAATCCTCCATCAGGCCGTACGTCCGCATGTCCCGGTAAAGGATGTAGATGTCCATCTCCGGCTTCTGTTCCTTGAGCGCCAGCGCGTTCTTGATCGCATGGCTGCAGCACACCCGCGAGCAGTAGTCCCGCTCCTCGTTCCTGCATCCCACGCACTGGATCATCACCAGGCTCTGCGCGTTCGTGATCGTTTCGTCTCCCTTTGCGATCCGCTCCCCCAGCTCCACCTGCGTCACCACCTGCTCGTTCTCCCCGTACCCGTACTCCGTGGGCTCGTACTCCGCCGCCCCCATGGCGATCACCGCGGCCCCGTGGTGTATCTCCTTCACCCCGCGCTCGGACTTCACCCGGGTCACGAAGTTCCCCACGTACCCGGTCGCTTCCGTGATCTCCGCCTCCGCGTACACGTGCACCAGCGGGTGCTTGTAGACCTTCTCCACCAGGTCCTTTAAAAACGCCTGCACGTCCAGCCCTTCCAGCGTGCGGTAGAGCCTCCGGGCCATCCCTCCCAGCTCCGACTCCTTCTCCAGCAGGTACACCTCGTGACCCTGATCCGCAATGGAGAGCGCGCACGTCATCCCGGCAATCCCGCCCCCCACCACCAGCGCCCGTTTGTCCACCGGCAGGTCGATCTCCTGAAGCGGCTCCAGAAACCCCGCCCGCGCCACCGACATCCGGATGATGTCCTTGGCCTTGCGAGTCGCCTCCTCCGGCTCCTTCGAGTGCACCCAGCTGTCGTGCTCCCGGATGTTCGCCATCTCGTAGTAGTACTGGTTGATCCCCGCCTCCCGAAGCGTATCCCGAAACAGCGGCTCCAGCGTCCTCGGCGAGCACGCCGCCACCACCACCCGGTTCAGGTCCTTCTCCCTGATCATGTCCGTGATCTCCTGCGCCGAGTTCGTGGCACACGAAAACAGCTGCTCCTGCGCATAGACCACGTTCGGGAGCGTCAACGCATACTCCACCGTCGAGGGCACGTCCACCACCCGGCCGATGTTCGCCCCGCAGTGGCACACGAACACCCCGATCCTCGGCTCCTCCCCCGACACGTCCCGCTCCTCCGGGTACACCCGCTCCCGGATCAGCTTCCCCCTCCGCCGGTTCAGAAGCGTCCCGCACTGCGACCCCGCTCCGCTCGCGCTGAACACCGACTCCGGGATGTCCATCGGGCCCTGGAACGCCCCGCTCACAAATACCCCTTCCCGGCTCGTCTCCATGGGGTTGGTCGGCTCCACCCGGCAGAACCCGTGCCCCGTCAGATCGATCCCGAACCGCTCCGAGATCACCTCCCGGTCCTCCGGCGCGCTCAGACCCACCGACAGCACCACCATGTCGAACTCTTCCTCTTTCACCCCCTCATCCGGCGTCGAGTACCTCACCACCACGTTCTTCGTCTCCGGGTCCTCCCGCACCACATTCGCATAGCTCCGGATGAACCGCACCCCCTCCAGGTCCTCGGTCCGGCGGGCGTATGCCTCGAAGTCCTTCCCGTAGCTCCGGATGTCGTTGTGGAAGATCGTGCACTCCGCCTCGTCGTCGTGGTCCTTCGCCAGAATCACCTGCTTCTGCGTGTACGTGCAGCACACCGCCGAGCAGTAGCTGTTGTCCCCGGGCGTCACACGCCTCGACCCCACGCACTGAATCCACGCCATCTTCTGCGGGTGCCGCCCGTCCGACGCCCTCAGAATCTCCCCCTCGTACGGCCCCGTCGAGCACAGGAGCCGCTCGAAGTCCAGGCTCGTCACCACGTTCTCGTACCAACCGTACCCGTAGTCCCCCTTCTCCTTCGGGTCGTACGGCTCGTAGCCCGGAGAGAGCAGAATCGCCGCAACCCTCACCTCCTGCCGCTCCGGCTTCTGCCCGAGATCGATCGCCCCGTTCTCGCACACCCCTTCGCAGATCCGGCACTTGCCTTCCTTCAGGTACAGGCAGCTCTCGTCAATATAGGCGATCAGCGGGATGGCCTGCGAAAAGTAGATGTGAACGGCCTTGTTCTGCGAGATGTCCTGGTTGAACCGATCCGGGTACTGCACCGGGCAGTACTCCGCACACGTCCCGCACCCCGTGCACTTCTCCTCGATGATGTACCGGGGCTTTTTCACCAGCGTGACCTGAAAGTCCCCAGCCTCCCCTTCCACTCCCGCCACGTCCGTATACGTCAGAACCTCGATGTTCGGATGCCGGCCGACCTCGACCAGTTTGGGCGAGAGAATTCACATGGAGCAGTCGTTCGTCGGGTACGTCTTGTCCAGCTGCGCCATGTGGCCCCCGATCGCAGGGCCCTTCTCCACCAGCACCACCCGAAACCCCGAACTCGCCAGGTCCAGCGACGCCTGAATCCCGCTCACCCCGCCTCCGACCACCATCACGTCCGCAAACTCCCGCTCGCTTCCCCGTTTGCAGAGCGCTTCCAGCTTTGCCTGCAGTTCCTTTTCCACGTCCTTTCCCCTCATCGTCTTCCGGCCCCGCCGGGCCCCCGCTTACTCCGGGAGCCCTGGACGCGGACCCTGCTTCGCTAGATCGTGCCCATCTGCAAGTCGAACTCAGGGCACTGGCATGTTTCCAATCCAGAAATGAGAAATTTTTTGCAAGGTCAAGGAAATCAAGGGATTCCGAGGAGATGTACATAAACAGGGTACTTCGCACAAGGGATCCCGCAGATTGACGCCGAGATTGCGAAAAATAGCCATTTCTGGATGGAAACTATAGCACTTCATGAAGGATCTCCGTGATATCCTTGATCTCGATCCGCTCGTCCACACCCATCGTGATCCGGCTGTCCTCGAACATCGTGATGCAGTACGGGCAGCACGTGGCCAGCACCTCCGCCCCCGTCTCCATCGCCTGCTCCAGCCTCAGGTCCCCGAAACGCTCCCCCTTCTGCGTCTCCATCCACACCCGGCCCCCGCCGCCTCCGCAGCAAAGGCTGTCCACCCGAGACTCCACCATCTCGAAGAGCTCCAGACCCCCTACCCGCTTCAACACCTCCCGCGGCTCGTCGTAGATCCCGTTGTGACGCCCCAGGTAGCACGGATCGTGGTATGTCACCCGCTTCCCGTACTCCCCGGGTAGCTCCAGCCTCCCCTCCCGGATCAGCTCCCACACAAACTCCGTGACGTGCACCACCTCGAAGTCCACCCGGAACTCCGGGTACTCGTTCCTGAACGTGTGATAGCAGTGCGGCGAGTTCACCAGAATCCGCTTCACCCCGTGGTCGATGAACGCCTTGATGTTCTCCCGCGCCAACCGCTTGAATAGCTCCTCGTCCCCGGTCTTGCGGATGCTCTCCCCGCAGCAGTTCTCCGCCTCCCCCAGAATCCCGAACTCCACCCCCGCCTTCTGCAACACCGCCGTCGTCGCCCTGGCCACCTTCTTCAACCTCGGGTCATAGCAAAGGTAACAGCCCGGAAAGTACATCACCTCCATGCCCTCGGCATACGCCGCCACCGAGAGCCCCTCCGACCACTCCGAACGCTTGCTCCGTGGCTCGCTCAGCGGGTTGCCCTCCCCTACCAGGCTCCCCGCCACCGTCCGCACCGGCTGCGCCGTCGGAGGAAACACCCCGTACTCCGTCGCGATCCGCCGAAGCGCCACCCCGCTCTCGATCTGCTGGACGTCCCGCGGGCAGTGCTGGGGGCACCTCCCGCACGTCGTGCAGAGCCACATGTCCTCCCCTTCGATCTCCGTAAAACCGAACGTGGCCTGCCTCACCAGCCTGCGCATGCTGAACGTCCGAACCCGGTTCCACGGGCACACCACGTCGCACAGCCCGCACTGAAAGCACCGCTTGAAGGCGTCTCCACCGCTCTCCTTGATCACATCCACAATCTCTTTGTAGTCCGCTACGTTCTCCACGGTCCCTCTCTCTATCCTCTCGCTTCACGCGCAAAAGGACAACTTCAGCCCTGCTTGGACTCCGACATCCGCGCCAGGGTCTCCATGATCTTGTCCAGACCGTACTTGTCTGCCATGGCTTCCAGACCGATCTCCATTTCGTCCGGGGAAGCGGCTTCCTCTTCGACGACTTCCTCTTCCCGCTCCTCATAGGTCAGGGCATCCACCAGACACCACTTCACACAAAGGGGTTCGTCCTCGCCCTCGCACATGTCGCACTTGAGAGGAAGGCCGGAGTCCGGCTCCTTGAAAATGTCCCTGGACGGACACGCCGCCCGGCAGAACGCGCACTCGTCGTACTCCTTGCCGTCGATCACGTACTTGTCCCGGCCCATGCACTCGGCAGGCGCATACTCCCCGGCGTACACGGGCACATACATGTCCCGAAGGGGGTCACGAATGATGCGAATCCGAGACCTCGCCGGATTGTTGCTGCTGTACTTGGGGGTGGCGTGAAATGCGGAGCAGATGACCTCGCAGGCCCGACAGCCGTTGCACTCATCCGCGTTGATCTTGATGGTCTTCACGATCTTCTTTTTTTTCTCGCCCATGACGGTTCTCACCTCTTACCTTCAGTTCTTCTCTTCTCGCGAAGCCTCTTTGGAAGGCGCGCCTTCCCCGTTCGTCAAAATCCCTCTCGAGAGAAAGTCTTCGGCAACGTAGTCCAGACCGATCTCCTCTAAATACTCCTTCGTCGGAATGCCATCTTCGTTCCAGCCCTTGTACTTGTAATAGGTGTCCAGAAGTTCCTTTTCCAACTCGGGGAAACGCTTCTTCCAGTGGTTCTGTGGAGGCACTTCGTCTTTTCTTCGCATGCCCCTTCGAATATTCACGGCGCGCACCAGGGTTCGATACCTCCTCGCGGCCTGGGTCAGCTTTTCCTCGTCCATGTCGATCCCGGCCCCGGATGAGATAAGCTTCGGGTAGTTGTGAATGTGATACGGGGGCTTCAGGGGGAAGGAGGACAACCCGGCGCACATCCCCAGGGCATCGTCGATGTAATGCATCCTCTCCTGCCAGTCCACGATATCACAACACATCTCCGGGGTCGGGTAATAGGGAAACGAATTCTCGCCGCGCAGCTCCCAGTCCACGAAGTACTGCTTGAACTTCTCGTCCGGGACCTGGTACCAGTCCTTGACGAACTCCTCTCTCTGCTCCCGCTTTGGGAACGGCATCTGGGGAAACTGCCCTTCGATCTGGGTGATATTGATCTTCTCGCCGGTCGCGTACATCAGGAAGTAGATGGGGTTCAGCATGGAGAGCTTGAGGGGCAGCTGCTCGTGCTTCTTGATGTTGTTGTGGGCGTATTCCTCCGCGCCCTTGCCGATCTGTTTGGCCGCCCAGTAGGTACCGTTGGCCAGCACGTCTCCGATCCCTTCCCGCCGGACAATGCGATCGAGCAGCCAGTAGAAGCGTCCCTCGTTGTCAGCCGGCATTCCGGGGAAATCGTCGTCCGTCAGGATGCCGTCTTCCAAGAGCTCCAGGGCAAAGGCCATGACCTGCGGCGTAGTAAACCCGTCCACGCCGTACTCCGTGGCGCTTTGCGCGATCCCCAGACCGAATTCCAGGTCGGAGAAGGCCGCCATGGTGTAGGTCAGCTTTGAGAAACACTTCATCATGTACGTGGGAATGCCGGGCACGGAAATGGTGGCTCCGCACCTCATGGGGCAGTTGTAGCAGCTGATCAGCCGCCTCCGGGCGTTCTCCATGGTGTCGGTCCACTGCTTCGCGATTTCCTCGTTCCAGAAATCTTTCCTGCGGACACGGGAGTTCCCCCACCTGAAGTTCTCGGTGTGCCACTTCTCATCATGGACCTTCATCTCTTGCGGGGATCCGAGGCCGGCCAGAATGGGCATGACCCCTGGAATGGGCCGTTCATTCCGCCACGCGATGTACTCCAGGACCTCGTTGATGAGCTCCATGAACTCATCCGGTCGGGCGACGTTGAGGTCCTTGGTCCCTCGAACCGCGATGGCTTTCAACCCTTTGTCCCCCATCACGGCTCCGATGCCACCGCGGCTGGCGCTGGACCTGCCCTGCTCGATGGAGGCGTAGTAGACCCGGTTCTCACCGGCCAGTCCGATCGCCGCCACTTGGGCCCTCGGCTCGTTCAACTCCTCCTTGATCAGCTCCGCCGTTTCAACCGCGCCCTTGCCCTGCAAATGGGACGCGTCCCGGATTTCCACCTTGTCGTTGTTGATCCACAGGTACACCAGGTTGGGAGATTTGCCTCGAATGACCACCTTGTCGTACCCAGCATACTTCAACTCCGGCGCCCAAAACCCTCCCATCATGGAAAAGGCCATGAACAGGGTCTGGGGCGAGATGGTTGAAATAATGGTGCGATTGCAGCCGGTCGCCGGTGTGCCGCACAATAGGCCGGCGCTGAAGATCAGAAGATTATCCGGAGAAAAGGGTTCCGCTTCAGGAGGGACCCGATCCCAAAGGATCTTGGCATTCGTCCCCAGCCCCCCGAGATAGAGCTCCGTGTCCCTCGGGTCGGTTTCTTCCCTTTCAACACTTCCCCGGGTTAAATCGACTTCCAGGTTATATCCTGTTTCTGCATACCTCATTGTCTTCCCCTTCTACACGCCCTGAATACGTTGCCTGCACTGGAATTCACTATGCGGCGCAGGCGCTTTCTTCCACATGGGCTCCACACCACAAAACCCTGGTTTCAACCCCTGCCTTTGAGCATGGGGAACCATCGCGAACCCCATTATTCCTTTCAAGCTGCGGTATGATGTGGATACAATTTAGCTACTTCGTAACTGCATGTCAAGAAAAAATCCAGAATATCAAGCCGTTATGCCATTGATGACACAAGGATGGAAAGTGAGGGATGGGACCCCCCTGGAAGCGACTCTTGCCTTTTTTCAGCGCAAAACCCTTTGCCGCCAATTCAATTAAAAAAGATGCAGTATTTAGCTCCTTTCATTGCGTGATAACATCATCCTATTGTAATGAGGTGAGGCTTACCGGGAATCACGGATACGAGGCCGAATTTAGACATAGGAGCCGCGCGTTTCCGGCCTGTTTCGCCTTTCCCCACAACACACGACAAAACCGTATTTCCTGTCCATGCATATCCCTGTCATATCCATCCCTGAGGCCGAGTCTCACGGCCATGGTGGCGGAGTTCCACAGGGGGATCAAATGGGGATTCCGGCGCGCACGGCTTTCGAAACCGTCTCAAAGTTGATGGAGTCGCAAAAAGCCGATACCTGGAGATTTGCCTTGAACGATTCAAATGACTTAAGTGTAGCCGACAGGTGATCGAGCGGGTTTTTCCGAGACCGTCAACGTTGATTCTGGAGGAGAGAACCGCGAGGATGTTTACTCCTACCCGTGGAAAGGGGGGGGGTAGAGGTCTGAGAAGCAGAGGAAAAGAACAGGCCTCTCATTTTTTACACAGATTGATAAAATTGCTTCGGTCGAACCCGATGGTTCGAAAAAATGACAGCAGGTCCACGGAATCCCATGGGACTGTCGTGTAGACATGGGTGACACCCCGTTCGTCATACTCCTTCAGCACCCATTGGGCCAGGCGTTTTCCAATGCCCTGCCCCATGTAACCGGGATCCACACCAAAATTGGTGATCCATGCACTCTTGGGCAGGCCGAACCCCCCCAGCATCATGTACGTGATCATATACCCGGCAAACACGCCGTCCACTGTTGCTGCCGCAGCCACGTGCTGCACATCCGTGACGACATTCTCGACGAGCCGGTGGTAGTCGATATCGTCTACCTTCTTGGTGATCGCGTACTGGATCCTCTGGACTTCGTCCGCGTCCTCTACTTTCAGCTTTCGAATGATGATATTTTCCACGAACGCCATCCCGCTGTGGGCGAGCACCCACAAGGCTTAATCAATTCGAATAATCTTCACGATTTTCCCGACCCAGTCCGGCGGCAGATAGACTCGGCCGCTGTTCCCGCTCCCTTTGACCCGCTTTTCTACCATCTCCTCACCATAGAGCTCAAACTTGGACTGTATGCGAGGCGCGTCGGAGGGCGGTTCTCCTTTTTTTGGCTTCTCTTTTTGTTCAGGCATGAAGTAAGCCCTTTTTCATTCCATCGTATTTCGTCGGGCTTTCTGTTTGGAATCCCTCCCTGCATCAACACGTGGGGAGCGAAAGCACACTGCATGTGATTGCTAGCGAAAAACCAGCCGTTTTTCAAGTGAAATCCACAAACACCGCAATGGAGACCGACGTCAAGAAACCTCTTTCAGGTACAACGTGTCCGTGCTATTGTGCGGGGTCCTTCGAGCCACCGGGAGGCCTTTCCCATGCAAAAACCGACGGGACCAATGGAACTTCTAAATATCCTTGAAAAATCCAACTGCGGTGAGTGCGGTGAACCCTCCTGCCTGGCCTTTGCATCCGCAGTCTACCAGGGGAAAAAACAACTCAGCGCTTGTCCCCGTCTTTCCAAAAAGGTGCTCACGCAATACGAAGGAAACCTTGCACAGCGAAAACCCGTGGAAGAGAGCATGGAGGAGTCCCTGGCCGGATTGAAGCGAGCGGTCGCAGCCAAGGATCTTGACGCTGCGGCAAGAAGGCTGGGGGAGCGATGTATGCATGGCAGGCTGACCCTCTCGGTGTGTGGGAAAAACCTTCATGTGGATGCACAAGGTTATCTCTCCTCTGAGATCCATATCCACCCGTGGATCGCGATCCCGGTCCTCACGTACATCCTGGAGGGAGAAGGCCTTCCGGTCTCGGGAACATGGGTTCCCTTCCGGGAACTCAAAGGAGGAGCCGTACGTTCTGGGCTCTTTGAGCAGCGGTGTGAAAAGCCCCTCAAAGCGGTCGCCGACACGTACACGGATCTCTTTGAAGACATGCTCCACGTGTTCAACGGCAAGCAGGTGGACGCACCTTTTGATGCCGACATCTTGCTCGTTTTGCGTCCCCTTCCCAAAGTTCCTATCCTCTTTTGCTACTGGAACCCGGAGGATGCCCTGGAATCCAGTCTGCACATCTTCTTCGACGCCACCGCGGACAGAAATCTACCGATCGACGGTATTTACGCGCTGATCGGGGGGCTGGTACGGATGTTCGAAAAGGTAGCCCAGAGGCACGGCTTGACGGTCCCTTCGGACTACGCCGACTGAGACTCCAAGGAAAGCGCCGATTTTCCCTGTGCCCTGGGACTGATATAACGATCTTGGACTCGATTCCCGGGCTTACATCCCGAATCGCTTGCCTGGGATTCAACTCTAAACCCGAGCCCGCCTCTGGAACCCGGCATCCAAAAATGACCATGAAAATGTGTTTTCTAATGAATTCAAATGCAGTATATACTACTGATCCATCATCAGACATCCTACAAGACGTCCATTAATAGCCTTGGAGGACGCGGGAATGAAAAATTCGAGGGCACCTCTGATCACGAAAGAAGAGTTCCCGGACACTCAGCACAATCTTCGGAGGCACATCATCCTCCATTCTTACGAGACTGAGCCGAATCCATTCGACACATTGCGATTGCGGGCGAATACGACACTCTGACCTGCCGGTTGGAGGAACTCATTCACGGGAAGGACGTGGCGTCGACCGATTTGGACTCCCTATTGGCTGCCTTGAAGTAGCCGGACGTATCCTTCTCCACATGAACCATGCGATGGTTTGACGTTCTACTCAATATCCGATGGAGCCTCGAAAATCCTGGAACCAAGCGACTGCCCCTGCAATCCCAAAAGACGGCAGAACGGCCGAACGCGGTCGAGCGGTTTGTTGCGAGGCCGTCAGAACCTCGTTTGCCTAGTCGCAAAATGCCCTGAACGCGTGAATCTCCCTTTCCATTCCAAAAGCTTATTTTTCTGCCCGCCGCAGTGGCGTTTGGATCAAGATCGTCATCAGGGAACGGCACTGTCGAGGTTTTCTGCATGACGGAGAGAACGCGATTCAAGAACAAAGGCGCTGAATCCGAATAAACTCTATATCTTGACGGTCTCGCAAAAACCCGCTCGACCGCTGTTGGCTACACTGTAAGGCCTTGGAATCGCAAGGGGCAAATCTCTGGGTCACGGCTTTTTTCGACTCCATCCTGTTTTCAGGATGCTTGATGGGAAGCCCTGGAAATTTTCTAATCTTTTAACCATACCTTATTAAAGGATGCGGAATGGAAGCGAATAGGCCACTTCCCGCGAATAAAGGTCGCGTTCTTGTCGTAGATGACCATGAAAATATCCGGTTTGTTTTCTGCGAGATGCTAAAAAGGGCGGGATTTGAAACTGAAATGGCTCAAGATGTAGATGCTGCCCAACAGCTTCTCCAACATCAGGCGGTTGATGTGGTCTTAACCGATATCGTCATGCCTGGCACGAACGGGATGGAGTTCTTGAAAATCGTCAAGGACACGCTTCCGGACACACAGGTGATTGTTGTAACCGGATATCCTGATGTGGATACGGCTTCCGAGGCTGTTCGATCCGGCGCCTATGATTATCTGACCAAACCTGTGACAAAGCAAGATCTTGTTCATGTCACAAATAAAGCGTTTGAGGCAAAAAAACTCAAAGAAGAAAAACAAAGGCTTGAAAAAGAAAATTATATTTATAGAAAAAATTTAGAAAAAATTATACAAAGAAGAACAAATAGCCTTATTGAAAGCCAAAAAAGATATATTTTAGCAACAAAATCTGCGATGGTAGGTGTATGGGATTGGGATTTAAAGTCAAAAAGAATGTATATTGATCCAAATTTGAAGGCCATGCTTGGTTATGATGACCACGAAATCCAAAACCACCTTGATCATTGGAGTCAATGCGTCCACCCAGAAGACAGGAACGCTGTAATAGCCGCTGCAAACGCCCATCTTGAAGGGATCACCAAGCAATACGAGGTGACTCACCGCATGCTCCACAAGGATGGAACGACTCGCTGGTTTCTCGCCCGCGGAACCGCCGTACGTGATGAAGAGGGAAATCCCTATCGCATGCTGGGAACCGACTTGGACATCACAGACCAGAAGATGGCCGAGGCAGAGCTGAAGCGTCGCGACGCCATGTTGGAAGCCGTGAGATTCGCAGCGGACACATTTCTTAAGGCAGACGCCTGGGAAGAAGGGATCAATGAGGTCCTGGCTCGATTGGGACATGCCGCGGAAGTAAGCCGCGTCTATGTTTTTGAGAACAAAAGGGATGGGAAAGGCGCTTTACTAGGAAGTCAGCGCTATGAATGGGTAAAACCGGGGATTCAGCCGCTGATCGGCAACCCCGATCTTATCGACTTTCCCTATCGGGACGGCGGGTTTGGAAGATGGGAAGAATCGCTCAGCAAAGGGCAGCCGATCAAGGGGCTTGTCCGAGACTTCCCGGAAGCAGAGCAAGCCGTGCTGACCCGTCAGAATGTCCTTTCAATGGTCATCGCCCCGATTTTCGTCAAAGATGAGTGGTGGGGTTTCATCGGCTTTGACGAATGCCTTACCGAACGTGACTGGTCCTTGCCGGAAATCGAAGCGCTCAAGGTCGCTGCGGATACGCTCGGATCGACCCTCTACAGTGAGAAACAGGGCCGGGAGCAAATGCGCCTGGTGACGGCCATTGAGCAATCCACGGAAAGTGTCG
>JASFQI010000132.1:0-12083 GCA_050115555.1 Desulfobacteraceae bacterium | reverse complement strand
CTGGCCCGGCGGATGGGAAAGCGTCGTCTCATCGCCGAGACCGGGGCCGGTCAGCACGGCGTGGCCACAGCCACCGTGGCGGCGAGGTTCGGGCTGGAATGCACCGTGTTCATGGGTGAAAAGGATATCCTTCGTCAGCGCCCGAATGTGTTCTGGATGGAGCGTCTCGGGGCTGAGGTCGTGGCGGTGCGAGACGGCAGCCGCACGCTCAAGGACGCCGTAAACCAGGCCCTGCGGGAGTGGAGTGGAGATCCCGAGGACACGCACTATGTCCTTGGAACGGCGTGCGGGCCCCATCCCTATCCGGAGATGGTCGCCCGGTTCCAGTCCGTCATCGGGAAAGAAGCCAGAAGCCAGATCCTCGAAACCGAGGGTGTGCTTCCGTGCAGGGTGTATGCCTGTGTGGGCGGCGGATCCAATGCCCTGGGTATCTTCAGCGCGTTCCTTCATGACCCGGTGGAGCTTGTGGGTGTGGAAGCCGGCGGGTCGGGTCTCGGCTCGGGACGCCATGCCTCCAGGCTGGCCTCCGGCGAAGGCCTCGTGGGTGTGGTTCAGGGTTACAAGAGCTACTTTCTCCAGGACCGGCAAGGTCATATGCGTACGACCTCCAGTGTGGCCGCCGGGTTGGACTACATCGGGGTCTCCCCTCTCCTGTCCCACCTTGCCGAGGAGGGGAAGGTACGCATGGAGGCGGCGAGCGACCGCGAGGCCTTGAACGCCTTTTCGATGTGCATTCGGCAGGAGGGTCTGGTCCCTGCGCTGGAATCGGCCCATGCCCTGGCCCGGGCGTTTCAGGAGGCCGCCACCCTGCCCGGGGAAGAGATCGTGCTGGTCAACCTCTCGGGGCGGGGGGACAAGGACGTGTTCACCATTGCCGAGGCCCTGGGAGACCCGGGCTGGCAGGGCTTTCTTCGTTCAAGGGTGGAGGGGAGTCATGCTTGAAAAGAAGATTCGGGAACGGTTGAAAAGGAAACCCATTCTCCTCATGATGCACACGGTTCTGGGGTATCCTTCCCTGCGGGCGTCTCTGGATCTCCTGGAAACCCTGGCGGGATCGGGAACGGACGTACTCGAGCTCCAGATCCCGTTCTCCGATCCGGTTGCGGATGGTCCCCGTATCGTTCAAGCCAACGAGGAGGCCATTCGGAACGGCGTGACGGTCGCCGGGTGCCTCGAGCTCGCGGGGACTGCGGCCCGCTCCCTTTCCGTTCCGATCGTGGTGATGACCTACTACAATGTGGTGTACCGCTATGGGGTCGAACGGTTTGCCGAATCCCTGGATGACATGGGAGTGGAAGGGCTTCTGATTCCCGACCTGCCGCCCGAGGAGGGGGAGCGTTTCCTTCGCGTTGTCAAGGACCTAGGCCTCTCGCCGGTACTGACACTGTCACCCACGACACCGGAGGAGAGGATGGATCGGATCGCTTCCCTGGGAGAGGGATTTGTCTACTGCGTGGCCCGAAGAGGTGTGACCGGCAGCCCCACCCGGTTCGCCTCGGAGATCGCCTCCTATCTTGCGCGTTGCAGACGAGCCACGCACTTGCCTCTGGCCGTGGGGTTCGGGGTGTCCTGCCGGGAGGATGTGGCGTTTTTAGAGGGAAAGGCCGAGATTGCCGTTGTCGGCACCGAGCTTCTCAAGCGCCTGGAACGGGACGGCCCGGGGGACGTGGGTGCGTTCGTTCGAAGCCTCGTGAACCCGGGGGTGCCCTCCAGTCCCCGAGCATGAGCATGCTTCGCCAATGCACTTCGTACCCGCCTTGAGCGGGACCTGCTAAGGCCCGGTCCGTTCTCCGGCAAACCCGCCCCAGGCTCCCACGTTCGTGATGCTGTTGACCCCGGCCCAGGTGCCCCCCTGCTCCAGAGCCTTGTCTGCACCGGCCCCGAAATGTGCACCGTTTACGCTCCACTCGGGGATCGTGCTCCCGTCGATTTTGAACGTACCGTCCGGCCCGTCGTTCAGCAGAGCGAACTCCCCGTTTCCACTCATGGTAAGGCTGCCTGTCTGAGTAAACGTGACGGTGTGGCCCGCTCCCTGGGCGGTGAAGTTGAAGTTCTGCACCTGCCCCGCGCCGAAATCCACGTCACACGAGTAGGCTCCGGAAAGGTCCGTCATGCCGGGATAGTAGGTTCCAAAGACATCCCCTGTGTAGTGATAGGTTCCGGAAAGGGAGCTCAGCTCCGAGGCCGGTGTGGGGTATCCTTCCACGAACCAGATCTTGTTCAGGAGTTCCAGCTCGAGGGGCGCGACGCCATAGACGATTGGACTCTGGTCAGACATGTGATAGCCCCACTGAAGGTATCCGGACTGGCCCAGATAGATGGTGGGGCCTTCTACGATCTGCTCCGCTTTCCACACACCCAGAAAGTTGATGTTGGCATGGGTTTCCGACCCTTCGTATACGCTCAGGAGGTTCATCGCGGAATTCACGCCGTGCGCTTCGGCATGGTCCGGGGCGTGGGGCAGGGGATCGGTGTCTTGAAGGGCCATGCTGGCGAAACCCTCCATGAGATCCGGATAGCCGTAAAGCCTCAGCAGGGCGGAGAAGTAGCCCTTGAGCGGCTGAGGCAAGGGTTGAATTCCTCCGGTCGTGTCCCCGGGTCCATGGGCTTGTGAGGTCCCCTGCTGGAGCACGACATGGGTCAGGGCGTCGGAAGCGGCCGCAGCCAGCTCAGCGAATGCCTGTTGCCCGTCTTGGCCGGGGACTCCATTGTCGCCTTGCCCCCCGCCGGATCCCGAGGGCAATGACGCCTGGCCGGGCAGGCGGGTGGCGGACTCCAGCATGCCCAGGGTGAGGTCCAGGGGGTCGAAGCCGATTCTCCCGGTCAGGGAGTTGAACGTCTCGTGTGCCTCCAGCTCGGCAATCGTTTCGCCGGTGAGGGGGTTCGTGATTTCCAGGGTCCCGTCCCCACAGGCGAACACCGTTACCAGGCCGGAGGCGCCGGGTTGGGCCTGACTCAGGTACGGGCTCACATCACGGCCTGCTGTGGCCACTCGAACGTCCCTTTTCGAAGCGAGACCGCCCCGATCCTCGAACACATGCACCCCGAACTTGGTTCCTCGTACGCCGGCCACCGCAGTGGGAGTGGCCACCTGAAACTCCATGTCCTTGAACCGGAAAAGTCGGAGGGCATAGAACAGCGCTTTTCCTTTGAGCAAACGAAAGAACGAGACCTTCTTCCCTTTTTCCCGCCGGTCTTCGACATGGTCCACACTGAAGTGGGTTTCCGAAGCAATGCACACCACATCCCCGTTCGTGAACCGAACCCGGCAGCGAGCCCCGGCTCCAGTGTGGACGGCATCGCCTTCGTGAAGCGGATCGCCGTACTTGGCCGGATAGGCCTCATTCAAGGCAGGCCGGGCCACCCAGACCTTCCCGACCTGGCCGTGGATGACGGCCACGGATCGAGAGGAGGAAGGAGCATATGCCGGGTGCAGGGTCATGCCTTGGACGGCAGCGGGAGGGCTGTCGAGCTCGGGGTGCGAAGCCGCAAGGGCGTTCAGAGGCAAGGCCATAAAGGCGAACAGCATGAGCAGGCAGAGAAAGAGGAATCGACCCAAACCGTCGTTCATCATGACCGGCTCTCCTTATTGAGAAGAGGAATCGTAATGGGTACGAAAGTGCAAGAAATTTGGTGGCTTATTGGTAGATCGAACTATAGTCGGCCTTCAGCACGCCTGTCAATGTCCTTTGTGTGCGAATGCGCGTACAGGAAGGATCTCACTCTGTGATTTTTTGTTTCGGGGATTTTGTTTCGGTAAGTTCGTCGTCGGGCAACCGGTGTCCATCGCCGTCTACGGAGCCGTTGTAGAACGCCAGTGGCGTGCAGGACGCGGGCGATTCTTCACCGAAGCTTCTTTTCCTTTCTTCCGGCGCCTCAGTTGCGGTAGGATCTTTGAATTTAGGCCGGGGGGTGCTGACCGTCGGGACGTACGGCATTCTCAAGGGAGCGGGAATCAGGGTGAGGTCCGTTTCCGTGACCAGCAGGAACGGTTTTCAGGATGCAAACCTCCTTTCCTCAAGGGGAAGTGAAGGGGGCGGCGATTGAAGAACAGGTATCCCGTACTGGGCGCAAAGGACATCATTGTGTCGCTCGAAACGGGTCATGTTCTGGAAGGCCAGGGCATCGATCCGCACCGGGCCGGACCGAATCTCGTGGCGGCGGCCGGAGAGGTCCTTGAGGAGGCGCAGAGCCTGATCGATCCGGCGGCGGTGTATACGTTCCTGAAGGTGCGGGATTTTCACCACCAGACCGTTATGTTGGACGAGTGGGTCACGTTCCAGGGCCCCCTGGCAGCTCGGGCCCTGGCCGGATCCAAGGAGGTGGCCCTGGCTGTCTGCACCATTGGAGTGGCCCTGGAATTGCGCGTAAAGGAGCTTTTTTCAGGGGATCCCGTGCGGGCCCTTGCGCTGGATGGTGCGGGTATCGCAGCCCTTCGAACGGTCTCGGAGCACGTGGTCGAGAGAGTACGAGAGACGGCCTCGAAAAAGGGATGGGGGTCGGGAATGCGTGCGCAGCCCGGCCAGGAGGGGTGGCCGATTGAGCAGCAGAGCATGATGTTCAAGGCGCTTCCCACCCGGGAGATCGGGGTGAGGTTGAGCGGCAGCGGCCTGATGATTCCGCAGAAGTCCGTGTCCATGGTCGTGGGCATGGGGCCGGATATGCGGCCCGACCGGGTGGCGTGTGAATTCTGCTCCAAGCGCGGTCGCTGCGCATGGCGGATCAAGTGATGTGGGGTTCCCACCAGGAAGAGGAAGAGGGGATGGCGTCCGCGGAATACAGTATGTGGAGTTGACCTCCCACCTGCGCTTCGTGGAGAGCTACGCCGGGCCGCTGATGCCGCCTTGACCGGAAGGGAGCAACGTCGCAACCGAAATCACAGGACTTTCTGGAGCTCCAGCCACCCGGGCCGCTCGGCGGAGACCGCCTCGATCGTCTCGCGGGAGCCGAGCACCTTTACAATCCCCGTGTCCCGGACCGTGTCCATGACATCGGCAAACGTTCGGAAGTGCTCCTCCGTGGTTCCCAGGACCTCGTCCCGAACATGCTGCAGCCTCTCCTCGCTCTGGCCCGTCAGGTGCCGCAGCATGGACAGGTGGCCTGCGGCGTCGGGCAGGTGGTGCCGGTCGATGTCTCCGATGGTCCCGATGATGGCCTTGGAAAGCTCGTCTCGTCCCAGCGGGACGCTTCGCAGGAACTCCCCGGATCCGTCAAAGGCCTCCAGGGTGCGCAGGAGATTGGGATCCCGGTAGGAGACGAACGTCAGGGCCCCGGAAAGGCGATCCACGTTGCAAAACGCCCCGTAAGCGCCCCCCTGGACCCGGATGCGGTCCCAGAGCCAGGCATTGCGCAGAAAGCGGGTGATGACCAGGGCCGAACCGTGAAAGGTGTATCCCACGGGAAACAGGGCGGCCCCCTTGCCCACGTAGTTGACCTGGGCGGGGAGAAGGAGACCCTCGAAACGCGGCGGGTGGGTGGGGCTCCAGCCGTGGGAACCGGCCTCTCCCTGGGGCAGCGACTCCAGGAAACCCTCCAGAAGCGGGTCGGCATTGGACCAGCCCTTCTGGTCCACCGTGACGTTTAATACCAGCCCGTTTCGCTGCACCAGCGTCCGGCGAATCTCCTCCAGACGGGAGAGCACGCCCGGCCAGTCCTCATCCACCATTTTCAGGAGCTCCCGCATGGAAAAGAGGGACTCGAGCCCTCCCATTTGCTCGGCGGCCCAGTCGGGCTCGCTGAAGTGCGACATCAGCCGCATGGCGACCACCTGGTGCCCGGCCGGGACCAGGGACTGCTCTTTTCGTGCCTTGGATTCCAGGAGGAGCTGGCGGAAGCGATCCCGGTCGTCCAGGCGCACCCCGAGGAGCACGTCCCGAAGGATGTCCACGAGGTCGCCGGTCTTGTCCGTCATGGTCTTGCCCCGCAGGAACATCCAGGCGGCACCGCGGGGGTCTTCATGCATGGCAGAGGTGAAGTAGGCGGGGTGCACACCGCCGGTCTTGCGGCTGATGCGTTGCGTGAGCGCGACATAATCCTCGGTGTCCGTGCCCATTTCCAGCAGGGCGCGGCCGAAGAGCCGCACCAGAGGCAAAAGGTCGGGCCGGAGCCGGTGGAGGTTGAATCCCACGTCCAGGTAAACGATGCCGTTGGTGAACAGGTCGTGGACCAGGACCTCGGTTCCCCTGCGCTCCATGGCATCGAGGGGAATGCGCTTGTTTTTGCGGTCCAGGTCGTCCACACGGAGCGTGGGGATGGCGGCCAGGGCCTCGGGCGGGTCCGGGGCCTCCTGAAGCTCCCGGAGGGTTTGAGTGGTTTCCACGGCTTCCCGAACGGCGTTTTCCCCCATGGCCTCCTGCGACTTTCGAAGGCGTTCCTGCTCCTCGGCGGCCTGCCGGGCCCCCAGGCCCGGTTCCGGGGTCAGGGTCAGGGTGGTCCGGTGCGTGTTTTCGAGGAAGTGGCGTTCGATCATGTCCTGGAACAGGCCCGGATGCTCGCCAATGCTCGCCTTGAGCGCTTCCAGCGGTTTCTCGAACGCCACGAGGGCCAGGGGATCCCGGTCGTAGAGCCAGGTAGTGAGCGAGCGGAGCATGAGCATCAGCCCTCTGGGAAAATGTCCCGCGTTGTTCTCACGCAGGTTGAACTCGATGGTGTTCATGGCGGCTTCAACGGTCTGGGGATCGATCCCGTCGGCAGCGAGCCTTTTCAGGGTCTCCAGAATCAGGGGCTCCACCTGCCCCAGGTCGCTCGTCCGGACTCCCTTGAGCCCGGTGGAGAAGAAGAGCTGGCGAAGCTCGTCCTCCAGGCCGCCCCCGGCGAGCGCCTCGCCAAGGCCCGAGTCGATCAGTGCCTTGCGCAGCGGCGAGCCCGGCATGCCCAGCAGGATGTACTGGAGCGCATGAAACGCCAGGATTCGCTCGGGATCAGGTTCCTGCGGAAAGAGCCAGTTCACCGTCACCATGCCCTTGGCCCCTCCCTCCGGGTCCTCTCCCGGATCGAATGCACGGGTCAGGCGTCGAGGTTCGGAGAACGCCGACTGAAGGGGTACGAAGGAATCCACCGTGAGGAGGTCGAAATCACGCAGGTACTCCTCCGCCTTCTCGAGCCGTGCTTCCGGATCGTCGTCTCCATAGAAAAAGAGACGCGCGTTGGACGGGTGGTAATATTTCCGATGAAACTCGTGGAACTGCTCATACGTGAGATCCGGAATCCGGCGCGGGTCCCCGCCCGAGTCCAGACCGTAGGGTGTGTCCGGGAACAGGGACTGCTGGCTGAACTCGGCGAGCAGGGTGTCGGGTGAGGAGTAGGCCCCCTTCATCTCATTGTACACCACGCCCTTGTAAATCATGGGGCCGTCCGGGCGGTCAATCTCGAAATGCCAGCCCTCCTGCTGGAAGATGTGTGGGGTGATGCGGGGGTAGAACACCGCATCCAGGTACACGTCGATCAGGTTGTAGAAGTCCTGGACATTCTGGCTGGCCACGGGATAGCAGGTCTTGTCCGGGTAGGTCATGGCATTCAGGAAGGTCTTGAGCGAACCCTTGAGGAGCTCCACGAACGGCTCCTTGACCGGGTACTTGCGGGAACCGCACAGGACCGAGTGCTCCAGGATGTGGGCCACACCGGTGGAATCCGAGGGCGGGGTGCGAAAGGCGATACCGAAGACCTTGTTCTCGTCGTCATTGATGAGACTGAGAAGCTCGGCACCGGTGCGGGTGTGACGGTAGAGCAGGGCCCGAGTGTTCAGCTCGGGAATTTCCTGCTCGCATGTGCATTCGAAACCGTGTGTGTCGGTCATGAGTCGTCTCCTGGGGTTTGTCACGTTCTCCTTGTGCGGATGGGCCCTTGGCGCTTTCCTAGTCGCTCCGGCCCGCCGGAGCGGATTTCATGTCGAAGCGGTGGAACGCGGCAAGCACCAGTGCGTGGGTGATCTCGTTCTCCCGAATCAGGCGTGGAATTTCGGAGAGAGGGTACAGGACGATCTCGATGTCCTCTTTCTCGTCCTGGTCCTGCTCCCCGTTCAGTCGCACGTCGTGGGCCACAAAGGTGTGGCAGCGGTTGTTCAGGATGGCCGGGTTCGGGTGGACATAGCCAAGGTAGTCCATGCTCTGGTCCAGGTATCCGGTCTCCTCGGCCAGTTCCCGGCGGGCGGCCTGTTCGGGCGAGTCTCCGGGCTCCACGATCCCGCCCGGGATCTCCAGGGTGTTTTCCCGAATGCCGTGCCGGTACTGCCGGATCAAGACTACGTCTCCCGTCGAGGTGATGGGAATTACGTTGACCCAGTCCCTGGACTCCAGGATGTAGAAGTCATGGGACCGGCCCGTCCTGGGGGAACGGGCGTGGTCGGTTCGAATCTCGAAAATCCGATACGATTGATCCCGGCGGCTGGACAGGATGTCCCAGGGTTTCGGGGGCATGGGGAATCTCCTGCGATGAGGTGTTATTCAAAGTGAAAGACGGATTCTAGGGGAAAGCCCGTGTCGATTCAAGAGGAATCCCGGTGCGCAACCACCACCGACTCGTGCTCGAAGAACCGCTCCAGTTCGGTGAGCTCGTGGCCCACAGGCATCGCCGGCAGGCTCCGGAAGAACTGCGTTCCGTAACGGCTCGTGACCATACGTGCGTCCAGCACCGCCAGGATGCCCCGGTCCGCTGTGCTGCGGATGAGACGACCCAGGCCCTGTTTCAGTGCGATGATGGCCGATGGAAGCTGGTAATCCATGAAGGGGTTTCCGCCCTTTGTCCTCACCATCTCGATACGCGCTGCCACCAGAGGGTCTCCCGGTGAGTCGAAGGGCAGCTTATCCACAATGAGGCAGCTCAGGGCTTCCCCGGGGACGTCCACGCCCTGCCAGAAGCTCCCGGTGGCCAGGAGAACAGAGTGGACGTCCCTCGTGAATCGTTCCAGGAGCACGGAGCGCGGGGATTCTCCCTGGCAGAAGAGGGAAAAGGGGAGTTCGGAGGCGAGCCGCTGGTGTACTCGATGCAGGTTGTGATAGCTCGTGAACAGGATCAGGGCCCTTCCCTCTGTGATGCGCAGAATCTCCAGGATGCGATCCGCCGCCCGGTCTGCGAACTCCGCTCGGCCCGGGAGCGGGAGATCCCGCGGGACGTACATGCGCGTCTGATGCTCGAAGTCGAAGTGGGACGCGTAGATCCCTTCTAGCACGTCGTCTTCGAGTCCGAGCCTGGAACGGATGTACGTGAAGTCGCCGTTGGTGGAGAGCGTGGCCGAGGTCATGGTGAGGGTATCCAGGTTCTTGTACAGATGTTCCTGTAGCGGTCCGGAGACGTCCAGGGGGGAGGCGTGGAGCACCACGCCCTTTTTTCGTCTTTCGTACCAGGCAAGCCAGCCCGGGTCGTCGGAGTCCAGAACGGCCTCCAGGGACTGCACCAGAGCCGCTGCGCGCTGTGGGAAGGTTCGAAGGACGCTATCTTCCGCATCATCCAGGCCGCCGCGGTCCCGAATCCGCTCCACCTCTTGCCGGAGCAGGGCTGCCGCCTCCTCCTTCAGGGTACTCCGAGCCTCCGGGGAAAGGAGACCTCGCTCGTCTCCTTTGCTGCACTGCGTTCGAAGCCTCTCAGCAGCCGCCCGGATCCCTGTAAGCCCCTGCTCCAGGACCTTTCGATCGATCCCTTCCTCTTCGCCTGCGGCGCGGAGGGCCTTTTCCGTGTCGCTGACCAGATCAAACAGCTGGTTGGAGCTGACGCGTTCCCCGAAGTAGGTGGTGGCGGTCTCCTCCACGTTGTGGGCCTCGTCCAGGACCACGACCTGAAACCGGGGGATGATCTCGCCGAAACCGCCCTGCTTGACCATGAGGTCTGCGAAAAAAAGGTGATGGTTCACAATGATCACCCTGGACCGGGCGGCACGGCGGCGAAGGGCGTTCAGAAAGCAGTCGTCAAAGTAGAGGCAGCGCGCTCCCAGACACTGGTCGGATGTGGAGGAGACCTGATCCCAGAAAGGGTCTTCGTCGGCCAGCCAATCCAACTCGGATCGGTCGGCGAATTCCGTCTCCTCGATCCATCGGTCCACTCGCTCCCATCTCGATCGTTCCCGGCCTTCAAAGAGACCGGTCGTGGATCGGGCCTGGTGGTAGCGGTGCAGGCAGAGGTAGTTTTTTCGGCCCTTCATGAGCGCGGCATCGATAGAGAGCCCTGTGGCCCCGGAAAGCAGTGGAATGTCCTTGAAAAAGATCTGTTCCTGTAGGTTTTTGGTCCCGGTGGAGATGACGGCCTTTTTGCCGCTGAGGACGATTGGCACGAGATAACCCAGGGTCTTGCCGGTCCCGGTCCCCGCCTCGATGATCACGTGGCGTTTTTCCCCAAGGCCCTGGTCGATCAGCCGCGCCATGGCAAGCTGGGATTCGCGGAACTCAAATCCTTTAAGATGGCTGGACAGGAGACCGTTGGGCTCAAACACACGTTCAATGGAATCAGGGGACGGTGGCATGGACGGACTGTATCCCGGATGAAAAATCCCGTCAAATACAAGGGACAGGGGACGGAGATAGGGGACGCTGGTGAAAAACGTAAGTTTCCCTGGAGGAAACTTGCGTTTTTCACCAGCGTCCCCTATCCCTTAGGTGGAAGATCTCTTCTACGGCCTTCACCTCACACATCCGTTCAGGATCCAGGAACACCCGGTAGACAGGATCGTCCCGCCCCGGTGCCCGACCCAGGAGCTTTTGCTCCAAAAGGGCGAGGGCCTGAACAGACTTGTCGCAGATGGGATATCCCTTGTCATCCAGGGGAATATGCGGACTCATGGAAACGGGTGAGATGTTGTTGATGTCCACGAGCTTGACGGTTCCCGACGCGGTCAGGATCAGGTTGCTCACGCCGGCCAGATCCGGGATGAGGGCGGCCTCCGTGATCATGCGTTTCACGCATGAGAGAAAGGCTGCGATGTGTTCTCGAACCGCTTCGATGCCCGGGATTCGAGGGGATCGTTTGCCTGCGGCCTCGCGGCTGCTTATGCGGTGCCAGAGGTCCTCCAAGAGATTTTCCTCCACCGGGCTCCAGGGGTCCAGGGCTTCTCCCTCCACGTAGTCCTGAAGGCCGCAGAGGAGGAGATCTCGTACCCCCCTAAACATGTAATGCACCAGGAATTCATCGGAGCGGGCCACGTACTGCGGGGCGAGGTAGCGTCCGAGGACCTTTACGCTCTCGATCTCGAGAAGGGCGTCATTCAGGCCGTCGAAGCGGGTTCGGAACACGCGGAACATCTTGAGGGGCCGGGCCCGGGGGAAGAGAAGAATCCCGCCCTGGAGGACGCCGCTTTTTTCCGCATCCACATCCTTCGGATCGAGGACCTCCAGGACGTGGGAACGGAGACCCTGGCGGAAGTGCCGTCGCAGGACAAAAGGGACCTCCGCGCGAATGAAGTTGAGCGCACGAATGTCCTCCGGTCCTGCCGAAGGTTTGTCACGGATGTCCTCGTTCATGGCGCCGAGTCCTCGCGGATCCTGTCGGCCGTCCTGCGCGCCAGGGCCAGGCAGGCCGTGAGCCCGGGGCTGTCGATTCCCAGGAGATGGATCACGTTCGGGGTAGAAGGAGCTCGCAGGAGGACGAAGTCCGGGTGCTCAGAGAGCCGGGCCTGAAGACCGGCCTGGTGCCAGATCAGGTCCTCGGTGCGAAGGCCGGGGAAGTAGGGCACGACGCGCTCGGCCATGGATTCGGCCGGGACCGGCGTCCCGCTCCACGCATCCCGGTCCGGGGCAGGGACAAGGCGAGGCCCCACCGTGACCGTGCTTCCCAACCTCGGCGGGAACGAGAGGTCCTCGAAAGTGGGCGTGAGATGCACGCCCACCGTGAAGTGCCGGCCGTGGGGGGTTTCCACGGCCTCGGGCGTGGGGTACACATTCCGGCCAACCACCCGGATATCCGGGCGGCGATGACTGTAAAACTTATAGCTCTCACCACGGATCGGATCCAGTGCATAGGGTGAGTCCGGGTCGATCATGCGCGCGATCCGGTCCGCTTCAACGCCGGCCGCATTGACCACGAGCCCCGCGAGAACCCTGTCCGTCCGTCCGTCGGGATAACAAAACGAGATCACCACGCCCCGGTCCTGCACGTCGAGC
>JASFQI010000131.1:0-12163 GCA_050115555.1 Desulfobacteraceae bacterium | reverse complement strand
GAAATCCCGGCCAAAATAGCGTTTCATCTCAATGGCCACACGGTCTTTGAGAAGGTCCTGCTTCTGCGCGATCAGCTCCGGGGGAAGGTTCCCGATACACTGCTCGGCATACGGGCAATAGGCTGCGCACCCGAAGTCGAGACGGGGATTGAGAAAGCGGTGACCGCAGTGGGAGCACTTCCTCGTGGTATCGTCCCTGAAGAACTCCACCGATCGACCGCACTCCGGGCATTTCGCCTCGAAGATGGCCCCGGGTTTCCAGTACTGGCTGTCCTGTCCCGGGCATTTCATGATGCAACCTCCCTGAAAATCTTCGTTTCTTTCCTTCTTTTGTTCGCTTCCCCCTTGCCCCGCGCTCACCGTGGTTCCCTGGCGAGCTCGGCGCAGGGGCGTCATGGCCCGAAGGCACACGAGGTATTCTATCCCAGAATGGCGTTCAGGTCCTCCTCCGGGGTGCCGGCGATGGGCTTGACGTTGAAGTTCTTCACCAGCACATCGAGCACGTTCGGAGTAATGAACGCGGGCAGGCTCGGTCCCAGGCGAATATCCTGAATTCCCAGGTGAAACAGGGTCAACAGGATGGCCACGGCCTTCTGCTCGTACCACGACAGGATCATGGACAGCGGCAGGTCGTTCACACCCACACCAAAGGCCTCGGACAGGGCCAGAGCAATGCGGATGGCCGAGTAGGCATCGTTGCACTGACCGATGTCCAGGAGTCTGGGAATTCCACCGATATCGCCCAGATCCTTGTCAAAGAATCGGAACTTCCCGCATGCCAGGGTCAAAATGACCGTGTCCTTCGGGGCCTTTTCCACGAACTCCGTGTAGTAGTTCCGCCCCGGCTTGGCCCCGTCGCACCCGGCCACCAGGAAAAAGTGCCGGATCGCGCCGCTCTTCACGGCCTCGATCACCTGATCCGCAACGCCCAAGACCGCGTTTCGAGCAAAACCCACCATGACGCTGCCGCGGTCCGTGTCCTCGGAAAAACCCGGCATGGCCAGGGCCTTTTCCACAGCCGGAGTGAAGTCCTTGTCCGCAATGTGGGTCACGCCCGGCCACCCCACCAGGCCGGTGGTAAAAATGTTGTCCATGTAAGAGCTCTTAGGCTTCTGAATGCAGTTCGTGGTCATCACGATCGCACCGGGAAACTCGGGGAACTCCTTTCCCTGGTTCTGCCAGGCTGTCCCGTAGTGCCCGTAGAAATGGCTGTACTTCTTGAGCTCCGGGTAGCCGTGGCAGGGGAGCATCTCGCCGTGGGTGTAAACGAATATTCCCTTCCCCTCGGTCTGGTTCAGGATCTCCTCCAGGTCCTTGAGATCGTGCCCCGAGACCAGGATGGCCTTTCCCTTTTTTGCGCCCAGGGGGACCTTCGTGGGAACGGGGTGTCCGTACGTCCCGGTGTTTGCCGTATCCAGGAGCTCCATGGCCCGCAGGTTCACCTCGCCGCATTTCAGAACCAGGCCGACCCAGTCCTCCAGGCCGAGATCCTTGCGAAGCGTGGCCGCAAAGCCCTCGTGAATAAAGGCGTAGACCGCATCGTCCTCCTGGCCCAGGATCCTTGCGTGATCCGCATACGCGGCCACGCCCTTGAGCCCGTACACCAGTGTCTGCTGAAGGGAACGAATGTCCGGATCGGCATCGGGATCGGAAGGATCGCCTACCTCTTCCCCCTGCCGCACGAGATCCTCCAACGCGGGGCCCGGGGTAAACCCCATGGGACCCTCCTTCGGCCCCGGATCGCCTCCCGCCGCCTTGACTTTCTCCTCCAGAGCATCCCGCAATGCCACGGCTTTTCGAATCAAGGCATCGAAACGTATGGAATCGAAGTCCACGTTCGTGAGGGTGGAAAATACGGCCTCGCAGGTGAATGGATTGACTTCCGGGTCCACCACACCCACCTTGCGCCCCTCCTGCGCCACGATAGAGAGTCCTTTCACCGCGTAGATCAGGAGATCCTGCAACGCCGCCACGTCCGGCTGCTTGCCGCAAACGCCGATCTGAGTGCATCCCTGGCCCTTGGCTGTCTGTTCACACTGATTGCAAAACATATTGTTTCTCCTTTCGTTCCAATGAATGGTTGCTCGCGAAAAATCTTTTTTCCTCAAGATGTTGGCCCCCATTCTATCCGGGAACGAAAGGAGGTTCCTTGACTTGGGTCAAGAAACCGCCTTTATTCTCATTTTTTTCTAATGGCAAATTCCATTCAATCCTGAAGCAACAGTGAGACGGATTTCCCCGGTACCACAGCGAAACAGCGACTCTTATCTCCAGGGCTCCAAAGGGGAGGGTTTCTTCCGCTCCCTGCCGAGTAGCTTTAATGAGCTCTCTTCCAAATCTCGGACATCCCTTTGCACCGAAGCACAGATAAGATGCGGCCGTTGGCCCCATAGCGAAGACGACGGGGGAACCGTCGGAAAGGCCGTGATCGTGGCTCGTGATTCGTGTTCGTAACACCTCAAGACCCCAAAAAAGTCGGCCCCGTTTGCCCCTGGAGCCGAGACGACGGGGAAATATCGTCGGAACCAATCGTGCTCGTGGCGCGTGGCTCGTTTTCGTGCGTTTATCCCACCTTGGCCCGGTAGAGGCGCAGGCTGTTGGACACCACGGTAATGCTGCTCACGGCCATGGCCAGGGCCGCCAGAATGGGATGGAGCTGCCGCAGGATAAAGGGAAGAAATTCGAAGGGATTCAGCACCCCGGCCGCCACGGGGATCAAGGCCACATTGTAAAAAAACGCCCAGAAGAGGTTCTGCCTGATCGTCCGCATGGTTGCACGGCTGAGCCTCAGGGAGCGCGGGACGCCGCTCACATCCCCGCTCGAAAGGATCACGTCCCCCGTCTCAATGGCCACATCCGTTCCTGTACCGATGGCCAGCCCCACATCGGCCTGGGCCAGGGCCGGGGCGTCGTTGATCCCGTCCCCGACCATACCCACCTTTCTTCCCTGCTCCTGGAAGGAGCGCACAGTCTTGGACTTGTCCTCGGGGCGCACCTCGGAGGCGACCTCGTCGATGCCCGCCTCCCGGGCAATGGCCCGGGCCGTCTGCTCGTTGTCTCCGGTGAGCATGGCCACACGCAGCCCAAGGGCGTGAAGCTCCTCCACGGCTCGGTGCGATTCGGGCTTGAGCGTGTCCGCCACGGCCACCAGCCCTGCGGCCTTTCCGTCTGCGGCCAGGACCATCACAGTCCTTCCCTGCTCCTGAAGCGTCCGAATGCGCGGCTCCAGGGGACCCAGGTCCGCACCCTGCTTTTGAATCCACCCTGGACGCCCCACTCGAACGTCCCGTCCCGCAATGCGGGCATGAACTCCGGCGCCGGTCGATGACTCGAAAGATTCTGGATCCGAGAGGTCCAGGCCACGCCCCTCGGCCTCGCGAACCACGGCCCTTCCCAGGGGATGCTCGGAACCTCGTTCCGCAACAGCCGCGAGTCGCAGGACCTCGTTCCCGGTCATGCCCTCTGCGGCCTCAACGGCCACTACGGCAGGCTCTCCACGAGTGAGGGTACCGGTCTTGTCCAAAACGATCGTGTCCAACCGGGCCGCGGTCTCCAGGGCTTCACTGCTCTTGAAAAGGATTCCCCGCTCCGCGCCCTTTCCCATGCCTGCCATGATCGCCGTGGGTGTGGCCAAACCCAGGGCACAGGGGCAGGCAATGACGAGCACGGCCACCAGGCGGATCATGGCGGGGACAAAGGCCCCGCCCGCAGCCCACCAGATCGCGAACGTCAGGAAAGCGATCCCGATCACGCCCGGCACGAACACCGCAGCCACGCGATCGGCCAAGGCCTGAATCGGGGCCTTGCTTCCCTGGGCATCCCGGACCATTTGAATGATACGGGCCAGGGCCGTGTCCTTTCCCACGCGCATCGCCTCGAAGACCACACGGCCCTGCTGGTTGATGGTGCCCCCGGTGATCTCGTCCCCGGGGCCCTTGTCCACGGGCAGGGGTTCCCCTGTAAGCATAGACTCATCCACGCTGGACGCACCATCCCGGACCACCCCGTCCACGGGAATGCTCTCGCCCGGGCGGACCACGATCCGGTCGCCGATCTGGATCTGCTCGAGGGGGACCTCGGTCTCGCGGCCTTCTTTCAAAACGGTCGCCGTTTTGGGTCGAAGCCCCATGAGCTTTCGGATGGCCCCGCCGGTCCGGCCCTTGGTTCGGGCCTCCAGCATCTTTCCCAGCTTGATCAGGGTGATGATCACCGCCGAGGTCTCGAAGTAGACGTGCTCGCCCAGGGGTGGATAGATCAGGAGCGCGAGAGAGTAGAAGTACGCCACTGAAGAACCCATGGCCACGAGGACGTCCATGTTGGCGCTTCCGTTCCGAAGGCTCTTCCACCCGCCGGTGTAATAGTCCCAGCCTGTGTAGAACTGGACCGGCGTAGCCAGCACCCAGAAGAACCAACTGACCCAGGCCGCGTGGCTCCACGCCCCCAGGAGGCCGAAATCCCGGCCCATGCTCAAGACAAAAAGCGGAGCGGCGAAGATTACACCCACGAGGAACTTCCGGGTCTGTCCTTGAATCTCCATGCGCCGGGCCTCGGCCTCGGCGTCCTCGATCTCCTGTTCCTGCGGACGTATGGCCCCGTAACCGGCCTTTTCCACGGCCCGAATGATCTCGTCCACGTTTGTCAGGGACGGGACATACTCCACAGAGGCTCGCTCAGTGGCAAAGTTGACCGAGGCCCCGACCACACCGGGCACCTTACGGTTCAAGGCGCGCTCGATGTTCGCGGCACAGTTCGCACACGTCATGCCGGTCACAGGCAGTTCCACACGCGTTTTGGCTACGCCGTACCCGCTTTTCTCGATGGTGTCGATCAGGTCCCGGACCCGCACCTCATCGGGATCCATGGTGACGGACGCCTCTTCCGAGGCGAAGTTCACACCGGCCCCTTTCACGCCCGGGAGCTTCTTCACGACACGCTCGATGTTCGCGGCACAGTTCGCGCACGTCATGCCGGTCACGGGCAGTCGAACATTCTTATCGGTCATAGGTCCATTCTCCGCGCCATCCCCTGCGCGCGCCAGCCCTGCAGGACATCTACATCCTGCGGGCTATTCCGCGGCCGGGTAGTTGATCTCCTTCAGGGTCTCCTGAATGCGTTCCAGGGTCGCCGGTGCGTCCCACGACACCGTGACCTGTTTGCTCTCCGCATCCCCTTCCACGGCACTCACGCCTTCCACCTCACCCAGCTCGCGCTGAATCGTCATGACACAGTGCCCGCAGGAGATGTTCGGTACATGCAACGTCTTGGTTTCCATATCGATCCCTCCATTTCGATATATTATACTAACGCAGTATGTTATTTACTAACAAGATAAGCAGCCTTATGAAGTGTGTCAAAGGATGGAATGGACCACCGGGGATGGGACACGCCCTCTGAAGGGGAGGCTGTGCATCCTGGCGCGCCGAGCCAGAGAGCCCTCCAATCGGCGCAATTCGTCGAGACCGACTTCATCACAAAGGACGAGCGGCACCGGCCTTCCCGTGTCGCTCGTCCTTTAGAAAAAAGAGGGTCTTACCGTGGGAAACCGCTCCGACCGTCCCTTGCATTCGAGACCGTCGGAGCGTCCCTTCATGGGGGACAGGATCCCCTTAGTTCCAGCAGCCCCCCTGGCCATAGCCGCCGTAGCCGCCCATCCCTTGATGGCCCCGGCCTCCTCTGCGATGCCCCTTGGAGCCGAAACCCGGACCCCCTGCAAACCGGAGGTTCGGATCGATCTTGCGAAGCTCAAGGGTAAGATCCAGGCGCTTGTCCGAGAGCACCGTTCGAATCCCCTGAATCTCCTGCTGAACAGCCCTGACCTTTTCCGTGTCCAGGTTCTCTGCCAGAAGAAGGGCTCTCATTTCAGCCCGTTTGGCCCGAAGCTCGTTTCGAATCGGCAGGGTCTCCTCGAAGTGCTTCTGGTAAAGCGCCTCTACCCTGGCCTGCTGCTCCTCGGTCAAACCTGGTGCCCATCCAGGTTGTGGTGCATTCAAGCAGGGACCGGTCCCGGCGCCGCCTCGTCCGTCCCATCGGCCCTTAGCCGGACCCTTTGCGAGGACCGGCACAGTCAGTGCTCCAACCAGAAGAAAAACAATACCTACTGTGATCGCGCGTTTCATGATGTGCCTCCTTTTTTTCCGTTTTGGGTTCATGGGAATGCTTTCGGTTTTCCCTCTCACTAGGCAACCTTCGTGCCAAATCGTGCAAAAATAGAAAAAGGCAGTATTTTAAAAAGGTTACATATCCTTTGAGCCGCATGGAATCACCTGGACTTGCATTTTGCCTCCAATCCCTGGATACTTAGTACCCAGACATTGGGTGGGGGGCGGGTAAAAGGGTTACACCCGTAGACCTCACGCGGGGCGGACAAGCGCTCTTTATGGAAAACGCATGCCGGGTCATTGGCAAGAGCGAGGGATGGAAACTCCCCGGAGTCCCGCCAGAGGGGAGTCAGGAACGCGCGAGCAAAGCATTTCCAAGCCAGACCAGGGGATCCAGCATGCCATGCGGCCCTGAACTTGCAGGATTTGAATCCCCTCTGATGACGACCGTTTTTCGCCAATGGGTGCATCGGCCCCGTGATTCGCGTCCACACCTGCCCACGTGCAAAGGCCTAACCCTGCACCAAACCACGGTCGGGAAAAAACAAACCCTGTTCGGGTCCTGGGAAAACGTATGACGCCGCTCTCCTCAAATCGAACACCGGAAAAGCCGATCCGGTCCTGGCTGGGTATCCCTCCCTGGATCCTGGTGGGTGCCGTGCTCATTCTCACCCCGATTTTCATCTTCTGGGCCGCGGAAAACATACGAAGACAGCAGGAGATGACCACTCTCCTCCTTCTGGAAAAGGGGGCCGCCCTCATCCGGTCGTTCGAGGCCGGTGCACGGACCGGAATGATGGGGATGCTCGGCATGCGGGGGACGGCCTTCAAGCTCCAGCGCCTGCTCATGGAAACCGTTCAGCAGCCGGATATCGTGTACCTGATCGTCACGGACCGGCAAGGGAACATTCGAGCCCACAGCGATCCCGATCGCATCGGTGAAACCCACGGCACCGAGCTCGACTTGAAACGCATTCCAAGCCAGGGGGAGCCTTCCTGGCGGCAAGTGACCGATCCGGAAGGGCGACCGGTTTTCGAGGTCTTTCGCGGCTTCTCCCCCAGACCTGACCCTGCACATTTCCATCGCCGCGGTCCCAGGCACGGGATGCGGGAGCACGGGTTGTTTTCCTTTGAAATTCCCGAAGACCTTCAGACGCCGGGAATCATTTTTGTAGGTCTGGACATGAGCACATTCGAGGCGGCCCGGAAGGAGGAAGCCCGCCACACCGTAGTCATGGCGGTCATCCTGCTCCTGATCGGGTTTGCAGGTCTCCTGTCCGTCTTTGTGGTGAATGCCTACCGCTCTACCCGCTCCTCCCTGAGCCGAGTTCAGGCGTTTTCCGACCATGTGGTGCAAAGCCTGCCCATGGGACTGGTGGCCCTGGATTCAGAGCGATGCGTGATCTCCTACAACCGAACCGCAGTAGCCGTCCTCGGACGTTCCAAGGCAAATGCCCTGGGGAGGCAGGCCGGGGAGGTCCTTCCCCCGGAGTTGACCTCGTTGATCGAGACGGCCTCGAAGACAGCCCGAGTCCTGGAGCAGGAGGTGGTATGCTCTACAGCCGACGGCCGAAGCGTCCCCTTGAGCGTAAGCGTCAGCACCCTGAAAGGCCCAGAGGCCGACTTCATCGGCCTGCTCCTGCTCTTTCGCGATATGACCGAGGTGCAAACCCTGAAACAGGAGGTGGAGAGGAGCCGACGACTGGCCTCGGTGGGCCGCCTGGCCGCGGGGGTTGCACACGAGATCCGTAACCCCCTGAGCTCCATCAAAGGATTTGCCACCTACTTTCGGGAAAGGTACCGTGAGGTGGACGAGGACCGCCAGACCGCAGATATCATGATCCAGGAGGTGGACCGGCTCAACCGCGTCATCGGTCAGCTCCTGGATTTCGCCCGTCCCATGGCCGTGGAAAAAGCGGCCGTTCGAATCGAGCCGCTGATCCGGCACGCACTGAAGATGATCGAACCCCAGGCCCAGGATCGCGGCGTTCAAACAAAGGTGCGTCTGGACGCCTCCGTGAACACGGTCCCCATGGATGCCGACCGCATGGGGCAGGTCCTGTTGAACCTGCTTCTGAACGCCATGGAAGCTACGCCTGCGGGTGGAACCCTGAACGTGTCCGCGGAAGCCGACAAAGAGGCCGGCCGGATCCGAATCGAGATTCAAGACACGGGAAAAGGGATCTCACGGGAGCACCTTCCCCTCATCTTCGACCCCTACTTCACCACCAAGGGTTCGGGCACGGGCCTGGGCCTGGCCATTGTCCACAAAATCGTGGAGAGCCATGGAGGGGAGGTACATGTGGAAAGCGAGGAAGGGCGAGGCACGACCGTGACGGTCGAGCTGCCTTTGGACGGATAGAAACGGGCACTCTGCTTTTGAAGTGTTCCTATCTCTCGCCAAACGGCAAAAGACGCAAAGAGAGCAATAATGATTTCTTCTCTCTTTGCGGCTTCGCGTCTCAGCGAGAGACAAATCGGTTTCGAATCCCCTTTCGAGGATTGCATGAATGCAGACGATGCACAAACCATCCTGGTGGTAGACGACGATGCGGCGCACCGCACCATGCTTCGGACCCTTCTCGGCGGGTGGGGATACAGGATCGAAGAGGCGGATGACGGGGACGCCGCGATTCAGCGGGTGCAGGAACGCGCCTACGACCTGATCCTCATGGACGTCCGTATGGTCCGGGTTTCCGGCCCGGAGGCCCTCAAACAAATCAAGGCCTACAACCCGGCTATTCCCATCATTGTCATGACCGCCTACTCGTCCGTGGAAACCGCTGTGGAAACGCTTAAAAACGGGGCCTACGACTACCTGACCAAACCGTTGGACTTCGATGAGCTGCGACTCGCCATGGAGCGGGCCATGGACCACACCCGGCTGCAGGAGGAAAACCGCCAGCTGCGAGAGCGCCTGGGGGAGCACTTCGACCGAAGGAACCTCATCGGTCGCAGCCCCGCCATGCTGCGCATCCTGGAAACCGTGAGCCAAGTGGCCCCCTCAGAGGCTACTGTGCTCATTTCGGGAGAATCCGGCACGGGCAAGGAAATGATCGCCGGTGCCATTCACTACAACAGCCCCCGCAGGGACGGCCCGTTCGTCAAGATCAACTGTGCAGCCATCACGGAGACCCTGCTCGAGTCCGAGCTTTTCGGTCACGAAAAGGGCGCCTTTACGGGCGCTTACCGCCGTAAAGAGGGGCGCTTCCGCCAGGCCCACAACGGGAGCCTGTTCCTGGACGAAATCAGCGAGACGTCTCTGGCCATGCAGGTGAAGCTCCTCCGCGTGCTCCAGGAGCGGGAGGTCACACGGGTGGGCGGTGATGAGGCGGTTGCCGTGGACGTGCGCATCATTGCCGCCACAAACAAGGATCTCCTGGCGGCGATCCAGGAGGGGCGCTTTCGCGAGGACCTGTTCTACCGTCTGAATGTGGTCTCCCTGCGCATGCCTCCGCTCCGCGAACGATCCGAGGACGTCCCTCTCCTGGCCCAGCACTTCCTGGAGCGATTTTCGGGGCGGAACCGAAAGACGATTCGCGGGTTCACACCCCAGGCCATGGATCGTCTTCTGCGCTACATATGGCCAGGAAACGTGCGAGAGCTCATGAACGCCGTGGAGCGCGCCGTGGTCCTGGCACGCTCGGATATTCTAACCGAAGAGGACTTTTCCACCATAGGTGAGACCCAGGGGCCTTCGAGCGAGGCGGAAAGGGAGCCCGAGCCCGCATCGGGCCGCGTTTCACTGGAGGAGATGGAAAGGGCCACCATCCTGAAGACATTGGAGGAGACGGGAGGCAACAAGAGTGAAGCTGCACGCCGGCTCGGAATCACGCGAAAGACGCTTCACAAACGACTTAAGAAATACGCTGCACAGCCCTGAGGACTCATGGGCTGCCACGAGGCAGGAGTCATCGAATGCCGGATCCCCAAGCACGACGGCATCCCGCCTTTACCGACAGACACTCGCGGGAACATGAAAAATCCTTCCAGTTCGACGCCTGGTGGTCGACGCCTGGTGGTTGAACTTCTTTGTATTTCCATGTAAGCTTGCGCGCGTAAAGCCCCGGGGGGGTTCCCCCGGGCCGGTTTCATGCCCCGGGTTTGTTCCATCCGCCAGTGAAACAACCTCCGGGTTTGCGACCGCGCAGTACCCAGAGAAAGGAGGTTGGGACAATGGCAAGCGGTACCGTCAAGTGGTTCAACGATGCGAAAGGCTTCGGGTTCATCCAGCAGGAGGATGAAGGCCCCGATGTCTTCGTGCACTTCTCCGCCATCAACGGGACCGGGTTCCGCACTCTGGCCGAAGGCGAGCGTGTGACCTTCGAAATTGAGCAGGGACCGAAAGGCCCTGCGGCCAGGAACGTCGAAAAGCTCTAAGAGGCCCACCGAATCCTGAGGGCATCCTGTTTCCCGCCGGACGGGTTGCCCTGCTTTTTTCCGCCCCGACCCTGCGTTTCAAGGGGACACTTCCCGTTCCACTACGTTTCGGGACTTTTCCAAAGCCTTCTGCGAAACGCTCTCAAATCACCCCGCCCCCGTTACAGTAACCAGAGCCCAGAATCCGGGATGATGAGCCCCCCTGCACGGGTTCACGACCGCGCCCAACAGGGCGAATACGTGGATGATTTTTCACGATTTTCCCTTCTTTTCCTGGTTCGTTAAGCTTTGACATCCTCTGGGGAATCGTGTAATAACCTTGTGAAATAATCCACGAAGTTGTCAGGAAACGATGGGGGATTGAATTCTCATAACAAAGGGGAGGATTCCGGTGAAAACAATTGCCGTGAAAGATCTGATGGTGCCGATCGAGGAGTACGCGACCGTATCTCAGGAATCCACGCTCTACGATGCGGTTGTGGCGCTTGAAAAGGCACAGGAACGTCTGGATCGGGACCAGTACCACTACCTGCACCGTGCGGTCCTGGCGTACGACGAGCAGAACAAAATCGTGGGCAAGGTCAGCCAACTGGATGCGCTTCGGGCCCTCGAGCCCAAGTACCGGGACATGGGGGAACCGGGATCGCTCTCCAAGGCCGGGTTCAGCGCCAGCTTCCTGCGCTCCATGCTCCAGCAGTACTCGCTCTGGGACAAGCCGCTCTCGGACATCTGCAAGAAGGCCACTCAGGTCAAGGTCAAGGAGTTCATGCACGCCCCGGCCGAGGGCGAGTATGTAAGGGAAGAGGCTACCCTGGAGGAGGCCATCCACTTACTGCTCGTGGGCCGTCACCAGTCCCTGCTGGTGACCCGGGGCGAAGACATCGTAGGCGTGCTTCGCCTCACAGACGTGTTCAAGGATATCTTTCAGCGGGTCAAATCATGCGCCGTCTGAATCCGTGAATCCTGAGCCGCAGGAACAAAGCGAGAGCGGAACAACCCTGCGGGATGAAATCAAGAAGAGGGAGGGCTGAGATCTATGAGTCACGACATGGAGCACGATACCGGCGGAGGCGGCGGCATCCTGGCGAACAAAACGCTGTGGCTCTGCATCGGGCTGGCGATCTTTATCTTCATGGCATTCGTTCTTCCCACGCCCCAGAGCGTGGTGAGCACGGTGGAGGAGTACGGGTTCGCGGAAAAGATGATCGAGTGGGAGGTGGCCCACGATGCAAAGGAAGCCGCCGATAAGACCATGACGGTCCTCGGCATCATTCCCATGGCGGTCATCTTCTTTGCCACCGAGGCCATCCCCATCGGACTCACGGGCATCCTCATGCCCCTGCTTGCCTACTTCCTGCACCTCCTGCCCCGTAGCATGATCGGGAAGACCTTTGCGGGCGACGCCCCCATGTTCCTCCTGGGCGTGCTGGCCATGGGGGTCGCCGTGGTGGATGTGGGACTTCACAAACGGCTGGCCGCCTGGCTCCTGGGCTGGACGCGCGGCTTCCTGGTACCCGTCTTTGTTCTCTGCGTCAGCATGTCGGTGGTAGGTTCCTTTATCTCCGCGCACGCCATGTGTGCGTTCATGACCCCGGTTATGGCCGCGGTCTACTTCGGGGCCGTGGCCGCCAACAGCAAGGGGGATCACATCGAGCACGACCCGGCGTTGGCCAAGTTCCTGCTCT
>JASFQI010000130.1:0-12170 GCA_050115555.1 Desulfobacteraceae bacterium | reverse complement strand
GGCGCGAATTTATGCCGAGGTAGCGGGGTACGGTCTTTCCGGCGACGCGTATCACGTCAGCGCGCCCGATCCCGAGGGCCTGGGAGCAATTCAGTGCATGAGGATGGCCATTGAAGATGCCGGAATGCAGCCCGAGGATGTCCAGTGCATCAATGCCCACGGAACGTCCACGAAGTTGAACGACGACTCGGAGACCAAGGCCGTGAAGGAGGTCTTCGGTGATCACGCCTACCGCGTGCCTATCAGTTCTACGAAATCCATGACCGGCCACCTGCTTGGAGGTGCCGGCGGCGTGGAGGCGATTTTTTCCGTCCTGACGATCAGGAACGGTCTGATTCCCCCCACAATCAACTATGAAAACCCGGATCCGGACTGTGATCTGGATTACGTGCCGAACACGGCACGCAAGGGCGATGTCAAGACGATCCTGTCCAACTCGTTTGGTTTCGGGGGCACGAATGCGGCCCTCCTGCTCAAAGCCTACGAGGCCTGACCCGGGTGACGGGACTATCCAAATCGAAATCGGGATCGCTATCGAAATCGAAAATCAGAGGACATCTGGGCACGGGGAACCGGACGTTTACTGTCTTTTAGCAGGAGGAAATCGATTTCGATTCCGAAATCGATATCGATTCCGATAAGACCCAATACAAACGAGAGGATAATCGGAGCGCCTTGCTTGTGACAGGGTCCCATGGTCCTGCCCCCCGGTTTTTTCCAGGAAAACACACTGCCGTGCCCTGAATCGAGGAGCCTATGCATATCATCATCGGATGCGATCACGCCGGTTTTGACCTGAAGGAGACCTGCAGGAACCATCTCGAGCAGAATGACCACCGTGTGAACGATGTGGGGGTGTTCAGCCGGGACTCTTCCGATTACCCGCTGATTGCGCACAAAGTGGCAAGAGGGGTTTCACGGGGGGAGGCCCCCTTTGGGATTCTGGTGTGCGGATCGGGTCTGGGCATGTCCATGGCGGCCAACCGGCACGAAAACGTGCGGGCCGCCCTCTGTCACAACCTCTTTTCAGCCACCATGAGCCGGCGTCACAACGATGCCAATATCCTGGCGCTTGGAGGCCGGATCACGGGGGTTGACCTTGCCCTGGCGATCGTGGACGCCTTCTTGAGCACGTCGTTCGAGGGGGGGCGCCACAGCAGGCGGGTTCGTTTGATCGAACTTTCGCCCGAATCTCAGGAACCCGAGTCATGAACCTGGAAACCGTTGACAAGGAAGTGAGCGAGGCGATTGCGGCCGAACTCAGGCGGGAGCGTCAAAGCCTGGTCATGATCGCCTCGGAGAACTACGCATCCGGAGCGGTCATGGAGGCCCAGGCCTCCGTGCTGACGAATAAATACGCCGAAGGCTATCCCGCTGCCCGCTACTACGGCGGGTGCGAGTACGTGGACCGCGTGGAGATGCTGGCTTTGGACCGGGTCCGGCGCCTCTTTCGAGCCCCGTATGCGAACGTGCAGCCCCATTCGGGATCTCAGGCCAACATGGCGGCCTACCTCGCCCTGCTGAAGCCGGGAGACACGATTCTCGGCATGAGTCTCGCCCACGGCGGACACCTGACGCACGGGAGCCCGGTCAACTTTTCGGGCCTCCTTTTCCACGTTGCAGGGTACGGCGTGGATCCTGCCAGCCATCGCATCGATTTCGAGGCCGTCCGGGCACAGGCGCGGGAGCACCGCCCCCGAATGATGATTGCAGGGGCAAGCGCCTATCCGCGGATCATCGATTTCAGCGCGTTCGCAGAAATCGCCCGGGAGGTCGGGGCCCTCCTCATGGTGGACATGGCCCACATTGCCGGTCTTGTGGCGGCCGATCTACATCCCTCCCCCGTGGGGTACGCCGATGTGGTCACCTCGACCACGCACAAGACCCTGAGAGGCCCGAGAGGGGGCCTGATTCTGAGCCGGGAAGAGCATGGAGGAGCACTGGACAAGGCGGTGTTTCCCGGCACCCAGGGGGGCCCCCTGATGCATGTGATCGCCGCCAAGGCCGTGTGTTTCCAGGAGGCCCTTCAACCGGCGTTTCAAGAATACCAGCGCCAGGTGGTCCTGAACGCCCGCACGTTGGCAGGCCAGCTGCAAGAGGCAGGGTTCGACCTGGTGAGCGGCGGCACGGACAACCACATCGTGCTTCTGGACCTGAGTGAGAGGGGAATCACCGGGGCGGATGCGGAGCTCGCCCTGGGTCGTGCAGGAATCGTGGCGAACAAGAACACGGTCCCGTTCGATCAACGAGGGCCCAAGGTGACCAGCGGACTGAGGCTCGGAACGCCGGCGCTCACCACACGGGGCATGAAGGAAACGGAAATGACACGAATCGCCGACCTGATTCGGCAGGTCCTTGACGCCCCGGGCGAGGAGCGCATCTCGACCCGGGTACGATCCGCCGTGGAGGAGCTATGCAGCGGGTTTCCCATGTATGAGGACCTTGCGTGAGCGTCTCCGGTGGCCGAGTCAAGGGGTCCTGAACCACACAGGCGGTATGCCCTCCTCGCTCCATGCCCTGTGCAGGGAGGGCTGAAGGAGGGAAGCAGACGTGACGAGACCCAGTTGGCCCGAGTACTTCATGGGGATCACCAGGATGGTGGCCAAGAGGTCCACCTGCCTTCGGCGCTCCGTAGGAGCCGTGCTGGTCAAGGACAAACGCATTCTCGCCACCGGGTATAACGGCGCCCCCTCGGGCTTGAAGCACTGCGCCGAGGTGGGCTGCCTGAGAGAGGACGCTTCCATCCCCTCCGGGACCCGGCATGAACTCTGCCGCGGTCTTCATGCCGAGCAGAACGCCATCATTCAGGCGGCCTACCATGGGTTTTCCATCCGCGGGGCCACGCTTTATTGTACGAACAAGCCGTGTGTGATATGCTCCAAAATGCTCATTAACGCCGGAATTCGGAAGATTTACTATCTGGAAGGGTATGACGACCCGCTCTCCGATCAGCTTTTCGAGGAGGCCGGCATCGAGGTGGAGAGGTTAGACCTGTGAGATGTCCTTACTGCACAAAGATCGACAACCGCGTCATTGACTCCAGGTTGAGCAAGGATGGCAGGACCATTCGACGGAGAAGGGAGTGCCTTGCGTGTTCCAGACGTTTCACGACGTATGAGAAGCTCGAGGAAGTCCTGCCCATGGTGATCAAGAAGGATGGACGCCGGGAGCCCTTCAATCGGGAGAAGATCATTTCCGGCATTCGCAAGGCCTGCCAGAAACGACCTGTGAGCACCCCCCAGATCGAGGAGTTCGTAGACCAGCTGGAGTTGTACTTCCAGGAACTCGGGAAAAAGGAAGTCGACAGCAAGGAGATCGGGGAGCGTGTGATCACGAATCTGAAGGAGTGGGACGAGGTGGCCTACGTCCGATTTGCGTCTGTTTACAGGCAATTCCGGGACATTAACGAGTTCATGAATGAGTTGGAAGGAATTCTTAAAACCCGGAAGGAGGACGCTGCGGAGTAGATGAGCGAATCCGGTGATGCGCAATTCATGCGGGAGGCCTTGCGCCAGGCGCGAAAAGGGCTGGGGCGGACTTCCCCAAATCCGGCTGTGGGTGCCGTCATTGTTCGGGACGGGGGTGTGGTGGCCTCCGGGTATCACCGGAGGGCCGGAGCGCCCCATGCAGAGGTGGAGGCGCTTCGCAGGATGGAAGGTCCGGCCCGGCCCGGGGATACCCTGTACGTGACCCTGGAGCCTTGCAACCACGTAGGACGGACGCCTCCCTGCACCGAGGCCATCCTGGAACGTGGAATTCAGAGGGTCGTGGTGGGGATGCGGGATCCCAATCCCCATGTATCCGGGGGCGGGTGCGCCTATCTGGAGAGCAAGGGGGTCGAGGTCCTGACAGGTGTGCTGGAAAAGGAATGCCGGGTCCTGAATGAGGCGTTCATCAAGCATGTCGAAACGGGCCTCCCCTTTGTCACAGCCAAGTCCGCTGCCACCCTGGACGGGTGGACGGCCACGGGGACCGGGCATTCCCGCTGGGTGACGAACGACCGCTCCAGGCGCTTCGTGCACCGGCTTCGGGATCGTACGGATGCGATCCTGGTGGGTGTGGGGACCGTGCTTGCAGATGACCCTTCCCTGACCACGCGTCTCGGGAAACGGCGAGGACGGGACCCAATTCGCGTGATCGCCGACTCGAGGATGCGTATTCCGGATCATGCCCGCGTTCTGAGCCTGGACTCCCAGGCCGAGACCTGGATCGCCGTCGGGGAAAGTCTTCCGCGGTCCCGCCTGGCGCAAGCGGTCAATGGGGATCGGGTGAAGACGCTGACCTGCCCGACCGGCGAAGGGGGTCTGGACCTGGCCTCCCTGCTGGACATCCTCGGAGCGAGGGGGATTACCTCCCTCCTGGTGGAAGGGGGAGCCGCGCTGATGGGCTCGATGATCCGTCAGAGGCTGATCGACAAGTACTACATTTTTCATGCACCCAAGCTCCTGGGAGGAGGAGACGGGGTTCCCGTAGCGTCCGGACCGGGGGCCCGACGAATGGATGAATGTCTCCTTTTGAAGGACATTCGAATCCGGCGGTTTGACGACGATGTGCTGATTCAGGGGTATCCGGTCTGAGATCGGGGAGGCCGGGCAGGAACGGGTCGAATCGCATGGGGAGGGGGCTTGCATGTTTACGGGACTCGTGGAAGGGGTCGGGCGGATCCGGCAGGTGCTGCGCCGCGGCCGGGACCGGGTCCTGGTCGTGGAATCCTTGTTCGACATCCAGCCGTGTCGAATCGGAGACAGTGTGAGTGTGAGCGGCGTGTGCCTGACCGTGACTCAGGAACAGGATCGCGTCCTGCACATGGACGTGTCGCACGAGAGCCTGTCTCGAAGCACGCTGGGGGAGCTGAAGCCCGGGGAGCGGGTCAACCTGGAACGTGCCCTGCGCCTGTCCGACCGCCTGGGTGGACACCTGGTTTCCGGCCATGTAGACGGCGTCGGCCGGATCGTGAAAAAGGAGCCGCGCGCGGAGTCCTGGCTTGTCGGGGTGGAAATGGAAAAGGAGCTTTCGCGGTACACCGTGGAAAAAGGCTCCATTGCGATCGACGGCATCAGCCTGACCATTAATCATTGCCGGGACGGGTATGTTGAGGTAAATATCATTCCCCAGACGGGCAAGGAGACCACGCTCCTTCAAAAGGAACGCGGGCAGGGCGTGAATATCGAGACCGATCTGATCGGAAAGTATATCGAGAAGCTCCTGCCTGAAAAGGGGCCGGGGGAAGCGGGAAAGAAAACGCCCTCCATCACCCTGGAGGGCCTTCGAGAGCGGGGATTTCTGGGTTGAGCCGAGGAATTCCCGTGTCTGTGATTTTGCCTCGGTCGTTTGCGGGGCGGGCTTTTTTTATTCACCTGAGAACGAAAGGCGCCTTTCCTGGCGAGTAGGCCGGAAGGGGCCTGAATACGGCTTGAAGGGTAGAAACCTCCCCTATTTTCGGAGGTTTTGGAGAGAAGAAAAATGCCGGTTTCAAAGATTGAAGATGTATTGGAGGACTTGAGACAGGGGAAGATGATCATCCTGGTGGATGACGAGGACCGTGAGAACGAGGGCGATCTCACCATGGCTGCCGAGATGGCTACTCCGGAGGCCATCAACTTCATGGCCAAGTACGGCCGGGGATTGATTTGCCTCTCCCTGGACCACAGCATGGTCGAGCAGCTTCAGCTTCCTCTGATGGTGCATGACAACCGATCCCCGTTCAAGACGGCGTTCACCGTTTCCATTGAGGCGCGCCAAGGGGTCACCACGGGCATCTCGGCTGCGGACCGCGCGAGAACGATTCAGGCCGCTGTAGCCGATGACGCAAACCCCGAGGACCTGGTGCAACCGGGGCATGTCTTCCCGCTTCGGGCCAGGCGCGGCGGGGTCCTTTTTCGAACCGGGCAGACCGAAGGGTCCGTGGATCTGGCAAGACTCGCGGGACTCAAGCCGGCGGGCGTGATCTGCGAGGTCATGAACGACGACGGCACCATGGCCCGCATGCCGGACCTGGAGGCCTTCGCTGAAGAGCACGGCCTCAAAATCGCCACGGTAGCCGACATCATCGCCTACCGGATGCGCAAGGAATCCTTTGTGCACAAGGCAGCTGAAACGGTCCTGCCGACGCCGTACGGCGAGTTCAAGGCGGTCGCTTTTGTCAATGACATCGATGACTACGAGCACATGGCCCTTGTCAAAGGGAAGATTGATCCGGAGACGGAAACCCTGGTCCGGGTGCACTCACAGTGCCTGACCGGCGACGTGTTCGGATCGTACCGGTGTGACTGCGGGACCCAGCTCCAAAAGGCCATGGAACGCGTGCAGGCGGAAGGTCTCGGCGTCATCCTCTATATGCAGCAGGAGGGGCGAGGCATCGGGCTTGCGAACAAGCTCAAGGCGTATGCACTTCAGGATCAGGGGAGAGACACGGTGGAGGCGAACGAGGAGTTGGGGTTCAAGGCGGATCTCCGCGATTACGGGGTCGGCGCCCAAATTCTGGTCGCCCTGGGGGTGCGCAAGATGCGTCTCATGACGAACAATCCCAAGAAGATCAAAGGCCTCGAAGGGTACGGCCTCGAGGTCGTGGGTCGTGAACCCCTGGAGTGCGAGCCCAGGCCCGAGAACATGAAATACCTTCTGACCAAGTGCGAGAAATTGGGTCATATGATGAAAATCGGCGGCTTTTCAGAGTAAGGGGTGCCTCTTCGCCTTGCCGGGAGGGGGGGCGGGACACGTCAAAGGGCCGCAAAGGAGGTTGCGTATGCCGAACGTCCTGGAAGGCAGGATCACCGCAGAAGGATTCCGGTTTGCCCTGGTGGTCAGCCGGTTCAACGACTTCATATCCTCCAAGCTGGTCGAGGGGGCCCTGGACGCCCTTAAGCGGCATGGCGCCGAGGATGCCGATATCACCCTGGTCAAGGTTCCGGGGGCCTTTGAGATACCGTTTACGGCCAAGAAGCTGGCGGCCGGCGGCGGGTTCGATGCCGTGATCTGTCTTGGAGCCGTCATTCGAGGCGCAACGCCGCACTTCGACTATGTGGCGGCGGAAATGTCCAAAGGCATCGCCCAGGTGGGGCTTGAGGGGAGTGTTCCTGTCACCTTCGGGGTGTTGACCACGGACGATCTGGAGCAGGCCATCGAGAGGGCGGGCTCCAAGGCAGGGAACAAGGGATGGGACGCGGCCATGGCGGCGATGGAAATGGTGAACCTGAACCGGGTGCTGGATCAGGCCTGATTCGGGGAGAAGTCGATTTCATCCCCTCGAAGTCGTTCCTCATGAAGAGCCGGTATGGGACAGAGACGTCGCGCCAGAGAACTGGCGGTTCAGGTCCTTTTTCATCTGGAGTACACTCCGGGCGATCCGGAGACCGCCTTTGCAACGGTGAGCGAGAACTTCAGTATGCCTTCGGCCGCGCAGGAGTTCGCAAAGCAACTGGTTCAGGGGGTGTGTGAGAACCGCGAAACGCTTGACCGGATGATCCAGAAGGCTTCCAGAAACTGGAGAGTGGAGAGGATGTCCAGGGTGGATCGCAATATCCTGCGAATCGGTGCCTTCGAGGTCGCGTACCTGAAGGACATTCCCGCCAAGGTTTCCATCGATGAGGCCGTTGAGCTGGGAAAACGGTTTGGATCCCGCGATTCCGGATCGTTCATCAATGGAATCCTGGACAACATCTTCAACCCGTCGGGGCAGTCCGAGGAGTGACTGCAGGAACGAAAGGCTGCTGCGAGCCGTCATGGAGAATTCGGAAGCCCGAGTCCCCGCAGAGAGCGATCACGGCCGTGACACAGGACGAATGAAGCTGGATCTACGTTTCTCGGAGCGACCTCTCGAAGATCTCTGGTGCGAAGCCGTGGTGGCCCTGGTTTTTCAGCGGAAGTTCCTGACCATGGGTGCCCTGGCCGGGTTGGACGGGAAGCTGGGAGGCCTTCTTGGACGGCTTGAAGAAGGGGAGATCTGGACTGGTGCGGAAGGAGAAAACCTGCTTGTGGCCTCCCAGGGGATGATTAAGGCCGAGAAGATCCTCCTGTGTGGTTTGGGACCCGCCCCTGATTGCGATCCTGCCTGCCTGGCCGGCCGGGTGGAGCAGGCGGGAGTCGCCCTGCTGAAGATGCACGTTCAGGACTTCGGTATTCATATCCCCGCGATGGAGGGGCGGGAGAGCGAGTACCCGAGTCACCTGGAGACCGCCGTACACCATCTCGTGGCCCCCTATCTGAGAGCCTACTGCAAGAATGCCGAGTTCAGACTAAAGGTGGTCTTCAGCCTGGAACGCTTTTTAACGGGGCCTATGCTGCCGGCGGTGGAAAGTATTCGGGAAGGTTTCGGCCCGGAGGTCGAGGTTTCCGTAGTGCTGGAGAGGGAGAGAAAAAACGCGATCAATACCTGACAAGGATACCAGGGAACCATGAAATACGAACCGCAGGAACTGGAAAGGAAATGGCAGCAGTACTGGGAGGAAAATCGTCTGTTCAAGGTGGATGAGGATGCGGATCGGGACAAGTACTATCTCCTCGAAATGTTCCCCTATCCGAGCGGAAAGATCCATATGGGTCATGTGAGGAACTACACCATCGGGGATGTGGTGGCCCGGTATAAACGCATGTGCGGCAAGAACGTCCTTCATCCAATGGGTTGGGATGCCTTCGGGCTACCTGCAGAGAATGCGGCCAACGAAAACAACACGCATCCAGGAACATGGACGTTCCAGAACATCGACTATATGAGAGGCCAGCTCAAGCGGATGGGGTTCAGCTACGACTGGGACCGGGAGCTCGCCACGTGCAATCCGGACTACTATCGATGGGAGCAGCTTGTCTTTCTGAAGATGTACGAGCGGGGTCTGGCTTACAAGAAGAAGACCTACGTGAACTGGTGTGAAAAATGCCAGACCGTCCTGGCCAAGGAGCAGGTCGAAAACGGCTGTTGCTGGCGACACCCGGACCAGGAGGTGATCCTCAAGGAGATGGACTCCTGGTTTTTCAAGATCACGGACTACGCCGAGGAGATCCTCGAGGCCTGCGATCGGCTGCCCGGGTGGCCCGAGCGGGTCCTGACCATGCAGAGGAACTGGATCGGCAAGAGCCATGGAGCGATCATTCGATTTCCCGTGGCGGGTTCGGACGAGGTCATCGAGGTGTACACCACCCGGCAGGACACCGTGTTCGGCGCCACCTTCATGTGCTTTGCACCCGAGCACCCCATGCTGCGCGACCTGATTCGGGGTACGGAACAAGAGAAAGAGGTCCTGGAATTCGTGGATCGCACGCTCAAGGTGGACAGCTACATTCGAACCGCCGATTTTACCGTCAAGGAAGGGGTTTTTACCGGCCGGACGTGTGTGAACCCGGCCACGGGCGAGGAAATCCCCATCTATGTGGCAAACTTCGTCCTGTTCGATTATGGCACCGGTGCGATCATGGCCGTTCCCACCCACGATCAGAGGGACTTCGACTTTGCCCGCAAGTATGGGCTCAAGCTGCGGGTCGTCATCCGACCGGAGGGAGAAGACCTGGACGAGGAGGACATGGAGGAGGCCTACGAAGGCCAAGGAATCCTGGTCCACTCCGGGCCGTTTGACGGGCAGAAAAACCTCGAGGCCCTGGAGAGCATCGCGGACTGGATGGAATCTCAGGGAATCGGCGAGCGGACCGTGAACTACCGCCTGAGGGACTGGAACATCTCCAGGCAGCGGTACTGGGGGGCCCCCATTCCGATGGTTTACTGTGAATCATGCGGTACGGTCCCGGTGCCGGAGGAAGACTTGCCCGTGACCCTTCCTCTGGACGTGAAAATGCGTCCCAACGGTGCATCCCCGCTGCCCTTCGAGCCCTCGTTTTACGAAACCCGGTGTCCCAGGTGCCAGGGGCCTGCGAGGCGGGAAACGGACACCATGGACACGTTTGTGGAGTCTTCCTGGTACTTCGACCGGTATGCGTGCCCGGACTACGGGCAAGGGCCTCTGGACGAGGCGCGGGTGAAGTACTGGATGCCCGTGGATCAGTACATCGGAGGGATCGAGCACGCGATCCTGCATTTGCTCTACTCCCGATTTTACACCCGCGTGCTGAGGGACCTCGGCTACCTCCAGGTGAGCGAGCCCTTTACCAACCTGCTCACCCAGGGGATGGTTTGCAAGGAGACCCAGGCGTGTCCCACCCATGGGTACCTCTATCCCGAAGATGTCCTCGACGGGCGATGCCGGCATTGCGGTGAAGAGATCGTCACGGGCAGCACGGTGAAGATGTCCAAGTCCAAGAGGAACGTCATCGATCCCCAGGACATGGTGGATCGGTACGGGGCGGATACAGTGAGGATGTTCTGCCTCTTCGCCTCCCCCCCGGAGCGTGACCTGGAATGGAACGAACAGGGCGTGGAAGGCTCGTACCGCTTTCTGAATCGGGTGTGGCGGATCGTCATGGATCACCTGGAAGCCCTCAAGGCGGCCTCCGTCTATGACGGACGAAGGGAGCTGGAGGAACCGTATTCGTCGCTTCACCGCAAGACCCACCAGACCATTCGTAAGGTGACGGCGGATATCGAGGACCGGTTTCATTTCAACACGGCGATCAGTGCTGTGATGGAGCTCGTCAACGAGATCAGCCGTATCCTCGGGGAAGACGCCCCGGCAGCCGGCTCCGAGGAGTGGGACGGGATTCGAGAAGCCGTGGAAAACACGGTGGTGCTCCTTTCCCCGGTGGTTCCCCACATCACGGAGGAGCTCTGGCATCGACTGGGCCATGAGGGCAGTCTGCTGAACGTGAGCTGGCCGGTGGTTCGCGAGGAGGCACTGGCGGTGGAGGTCCGGACCATCGTGCTTCAGGTGAACGGCAAGCTTCGAAGCCGTATCGAGGTCCCTGCGGACGCCGGCAGGGAGGACCTGGAAAAGGCGGCGCTGGCCGACGAGAGAGTTTTGAAATTTGTCGGTGAAAAACCGGTGAAAAAGGTCATCGTGGTGCCGAACAAGCTGGTCAACGTTGTGGTGTAAAAGACGGGGTTGGTGCAGCGTCAAACCGATTCCCGGGGAGAGAGGATCATGCTCGAGACGTCTTTGCGCCTAACGATAAAGGCGCTTCTCGCCGTTTTCGTTTCCGCGGTCCTGCTACAGGCCGCGGGCTGCGGATATCAGATTCGCGCCGACGGACGTCCAGTGGGTATTCGGGTCGAAAGCCTTGCGATTCCACTCGTAACCAGCACGTCGTCGAACATCGCATTCGAGTCGGATTTCACCAGGATGCTGCGGGAGGAGTTCATCAGCCACGCGCGCGTTCCCATACGTTCCAGGGAGGAGGCTCACATGATTCTTGTCGGGCACGTGCGCGATATCGAGAGCGATTCGCTGACCTTCGAGCTGGATCAGCGACAGGTCCACGGGGAGGCGGTGACGTATGCACAGACGGACAGCCGGCGGTTGACCGTGGTGTTGGAGGCGAAGCTGATCGATCGGTCCACGGGCGAGACGGTTTGGCAGGATGAGGAATTGCGTGACGAAGCCCGGTTCGAGGTGAGCGTGGATCCCCTGACCACACGCTACAGCCAGCGTCAGGCGCTTCGTAAGATTGCGGCAAGGCTGGCAAAGCGGGTGTACATGAAGAGCATGGAACGTTTCTGATGGCGCGAGACCTCCTTCCCGAAGAGGTCCTCGAACGGCTTGAAAAGGGGCGCCTCGAGCCCTTTTACCTGTTTTACGGGCCGGGGGAGTTCCGCATGGAGCGGGTGCTCGATCGCATTCGCGCGACATACATCCCCGAAGCGGCAAGGGACTTCAACCTCGAGATCCTGTATGCCGAAAAGAAGCTGGACCCGGAGGAAATTGCAGGACGTGCCCGATCCCTTCCGTTTATGGCCTCGAACCGGTTGATCATTGTTCGCCGAACCGAGGCATTCACTGCTGAGAAACTCGCAAAGCTCCTGCCCTACCTGGAAGAACCTACCGAGACCACATGCCTGATTTTCACGGCCGCCAAGACCAACTTCAACACCCTATTCTACAAGAAGTTTCGCCAGACAGGACGCGCGGTGGCGTTCGACGAGCTCAAGGGAAAGCAGGTTGGCGCCTGGATTCGCCGGATGGCGGAGGACATGGATCTCGACCTGGACCGGGAAGCGCGGGATGTCCTGCACGAGGTGGTGGGGAACCGGTTGCGTGACCTTCACGGGGAGCTGGAGAAGCTCAGGATCCGGC
>JASFQI010000129.1:0-12215 GCA_050115555.1 Desulfobacteraceae bacterium | reverse complement strand
TATGGATCCGACCGAATATCACCGGATGAGCCTCAAGATCCTGAAGCGACTCAACCCGGACCGACTCTTCCATATCACCATCGATTTCAAGACCCGGATTCGCGACTGGGCAAAACAATTGCACAGTATAAAAAAAGGAAGGCTCTCAGAATCGGCCTCCCTGGATCTCGTCAATAGCCTGCTGCCGACCCGGCTCTATGTCACCGAACTGGAACCCAGCCGGAAAAAAGACCTGATTCGCTTGATCGATCTCTACCGGGATCAGCCTGAAAAGGATTCAGAGTCATGGGATCATTTCTATCAGGAAGCCGGCCGCTTCTTCACCGCCGTGAGCCAGGGCCTGTACCCTCTAAAAGATGACAGGCTGGAATTCTACGAATTTACTGCGATTTATCCCGTGGGCACCTACAATGACACGACTGAGTATAACGGCATGACCATCCCCCTTTTCCCTTATCCGGGGAAATGGCGGATTCATATTCATCAGCGGACCCGGGTGGCCGATCACATCTCCGATGCCGCCTGTTACGGATACCTGCCCTGGATTCCTTATATGCATGTGGGCAAACGCCTGCACAATTCCTTCCATTCCCTCTGGTTCAATATCGATACCCGAAAGACCGCTTTTATCCCGGAGGAATGGCGGCACCATACACACCAAAGCAGGGAGGAGGGCCCATATCCCTATCTCTGGCTTTTAAGCAGGGGCCCAATGTCCCACGGCTGTACGCATATCAATGCCGGACATATTTCCGAACTCCGTCAGTTCCTCCCTTCGTCCGAAAAGGTATTCCTGGAAGTGGAAACCTTCAGGAATAAATCCCACCACTTCGACGTGTTCGACATTTACGGCAATGGCCGGCCCCAGGTCATGGGGGTGGAATATTTTCATGCCTATCAGCTCAAAAACAAGAAACCGTATAGAATGAGGGCCTCCTCCGACCGCCGATCTTTTTATGCCTGGATGTATCAGAAGGGTTACCAAATAAAAGCCGACGGCAGTGTGGCCTTTGATCAGGCCCCCACAACCAAGTTTATCGGCCGTAAGCCGGCCGACGGAAAGACCTACCACCGAATTTCCCTGTATGAGGCGAAATACACCAAAGAGACGATTCAGTTTTACAAACCCGTGAGCATCCGGTTTACCAAAGAGCTCCGGCGAGTACACATTGACTATAGAATGGATCCACGGATCTTGAAGCCTGGGACCGAGTAGGAACTCCTGCTTGCGTCAATCAGATATGGATGAACAGACACGCTCTCATTATTGGCTGATATTCTGGCTTTGCCTGCTTGTCTATATTAATGTCTCCATCTTTACGATTATCACCTCCTTTACCAAAGGCAATTTTCTAACAGCCATACAGTCCTACACGAGCTTTCATTATCTTTTTGATCATAAACCCTACTTTTTTCTATATGGTTTCTCTGGAATATGTTTTATTTTCTACTATTTTCTGTACCAATTTATTGTAGCTAAAATCAGCTTTGAACGCCGTATAAAATATGAACTGTTGAGCTTCATGTCTGTTTCATTGGTCCTCTTGATCCTTCCTGCCCTGTCCACAGGTTTCTACCAGCAGTTTTTCCCGGCAGCCGTCTATTTTGTCATTTTCGATATCTTCGATGAACTGATCATCCTGCAAACCTGGTCCCTCATCAATTTCTGCATCAACATCCGGGAATCCAAGAGGATCCAGAACCTCTTTCTCTTTTCCGGCGGCATTGCCGCCTTTATTTCAGGGCGGTTTATCATCCGTTTTGTTCCACAGAATCTCCAAATGATGTTCCTGCTCATGGTGATCGTGCTTTCCGGAGCAAGCTATCTGATCGTCAGGCACATCTTCTCCAAACAACGGGGGCGCATCATGACAGCCGTCTCCGCAGAAAAGGTCGGGCTGAAGACGCTCCTGTCTTCTCAGAAAAAATACCAAATCATCAAATCCATTATTTACATCACCATTCTAATCGGCATCTTCAACCTCTTTTTCAAGGTGCTCTTCGATATGGAGGTCAACCGCCGTTTCCCCATCCAGGAACCTCAATCAGGGATCTCCATCACACAGAATCATCAAGACTTCCGGACAGAGCGCCCTATGGACTTTAGCAAGCCCGACCCCAAAACCAGGTTCATTGGGCAATACAAGGCTTACATCTATTTAGCACAGGTACTGCTCCAGCTCAGTTTTCTCTATTTCTTTGCCCGGCTCTGGTTCAGCGGCCGCATTCTGTATGCCTACCCTTTGCTGCTCATTCCTAACCTGATATTTATCCTTTTGCTATCCTTTTTTAGCTTTTCCGGGTCTACCGAGATGGCTTTCTGGGCGACGATCACGGCCTGCGGTATGAATGAATTGCTGCGCCGGGTGATCTTTGATTCTTCCTACCAATTGCTGATCTTTGCCATTCCCGAACGGCTTTGCAACGCCCTTCGATTCTACACCAGGATGTTTATCAAGCCGGTGTTCATCATCGGGATCTGCTCCATCTTTATCATTATTCCCGTGGCGGAGCGCCCCATAGCAAACTACCTGATCCTTTTGATATTGGGCTTGATTATCATGGCTCTTGCCATCAACCGGATCCCGAGGCGCTATGTCTCTTCTTTAAAGGAATCGGTCGTACGCAGGATGAATGTCCAGGCGGCTCTGGATTCCATTTCTACCCTTGAAACCAAATTTGTTCGTGAACAATATGAACGAATCGTTTCCAGGACAGGAGACATCTTCGGGTACCTGTACCTGCTGAATATCCTTGATAAAAATTACGCTCCGGAACTCAATGATATTCTTCTGGAGCTGCTTCGCCACGCGGACAAGGAGATTCGCCTGAAGACCCTGAGTGTGATCCGTGATCACAATATCAGGGAACTCAAACCCGACCTTGAAGAGGCTGCGTGCACAGAGAAGGATATGAGAGTAGTGGAGGCCATTTTGGAAATTCTCTGCCAATGGGGCCCCATCCATGATGAAATCAAAAAATCCCATTCTATCTCTTCCCACTCAGCCCCACTGCTAAAATACAGCCTGGTGGCCGCCCACCGGTATGGAACGGAACAGCAGAAACGGCAGGTCGAAAAGGAAATGAGTGAACTGGCCCGGTCCAAGGATCCGTCACTGGCGCTGACAGGCATCTGGCTGGTTGGGGAGTTGCATCTGCCCCGCTACGGACATCTGATCGAGCATGGCTTTTCTATGGATCCGGAAGACGCTTTCGAGATCGTGGTAGAGGCATTCACAAAGATCAAAGATCTGGACCGGCTCAATGCTTATTTGGTTCACATCGGCTATGACCGGATACCTGATTTCAAAGTACTGAATCGCAATCTGGCACTCTTCGGGCACATGTCCTTTGATACGATTACGGACATGATCATACATATGGTCAAATCACGCGACATCCTTAGATTGGAAAGGTGCCTCCGTGCTTTTCGATTTTCACCCAATCAGGAATCTGTGGATTATTTGATTGATATCCTGATGCAGTTTCAACTTCCGCTCATCCGCAGGGAGGCGTTCCGTTGCGTAGCCATGATCAAAAGGAGTAATCCGGATCTGAATTTCGAAAATTTTTTCTACTGGTTTCCCCATGAAATCGATCAGCTCAGGAGAATGCTCAATGATTACAGGGCAGTGGCTGTCTGGAACCCTGACAGTCTTTTGCTGAAGGAGCTGGCCAGGGGGATCGAAACCCAGGTGTGGATCCTGTTCAGCAACATGGACATGTTTTATTCGGATCTGGCCATCATGGACTCCTACTATCGGATCACCCACGCCCCCACTTATTATGTAAAGGCGTTCCATACCAAGGCGAAGACCATAGAATACCTGGACACCCTCATCAAAAAGGAACACGCCGATCTCATCGAATTATTGGAAATCATGACTTTTGAAGACGGTTACCTGACCCATGTGGGTCAGGTGCGCGGTGAGGTGAGTGCCATTGAACAGGTCTACGAGAATATTATGAAGGACGGCTACTACTGGCTCAAACTGGTTGCCGTGATGGACATGCCGAAACCGGTTGCCCGGCGACATGCCCCCTTTATTAAGGAGACTGAAGCCATGATTCCCACACTCGAAAAAACCCAATTTTTAAAAAACGTACCCCTCTTCAGGGGTTTTTCCACCATGGATCTCCTCATTGTCGCCCAGATTGCCAAACAGTCGAGTTTTCATGCCGGGCACACACTGTTTCAATATAATGACCCTGGAGACGCATTGTATATCATATTGGAAGGACAGGTAGAAATCAGAAATGCTGAAGGACACAGGATAAGCCTCATCAAAACTCCCCAGAGCTTCGGAGAGGTGGCCCTGCTGGATAAATCAGGCCGTGCTGCTACGGCCACATGCATGGACGATTGCCGTATGCTCATGATCTCCAGTGACGACTTCCAGGATATCCTGGAGGATTACCCGAATCTGTATAAAAACATCATTCTGATCCTCACCAAATGGCTTCGGGAGACAGAAGCTCGATAAGGGAAGATGATGTGCAACATTGATAGGATGACCCTGCTCATCTTTTTTACTCCTCGCCCAGGGCGTTGATCACCGGAGCCTTCGCCCCTTTCAGCACCACCTGCCCGGCCTTGATCTGCCTCAGCTTCTCAAGCGCGGTCTGCGCGGAGATCTTCAAGGATAAGGATAAGAGGACGTATGACGCCCGAGCGGTCAGGTCGTGGAAAGGGGGGCATTCCGGCCAGGAGTGGTCCGGCGTTCGGGAAGCAGAGGGATGAGTCCCACAGTCAGGAGCGGGACCAGGGCCACGGCGTTCAGCACCGGTCGAATGGCGAAAAGGTCGGCCATCATGCCCGTGAGCGGTGTCAGCATGCCCCCTGTGCCGAAAGCAAGCCCCATCATGAGGCTGGAGACCATGGATTTGCCTCGAGGGGCCATCTCCTGGGCCATGAGAACGCAAAGCGGAAGCGTTGCCAATGCGAAAAATCCAGCAAAAAACGAACAGAGATGAACCCAGTATCCGGGAACATAGAGCATGGAGAGAAAGGCCGGTGTGGCCAGCCCGTGGGTCACGTAGAAGATCTTCTTGAAGCCGATGCGATCCGACAGGTGGCCGGCCACGATCCCGCTGACGGCCCCGGCCACCGTGAACATCGAGACCAGGGTGCCCACGGAGACCAGCGAGAACCCTTCCCGGACGAAGAGCACAGGCATGAACGTGATAAAGGACTGCCCTGCAAAAGACCGCATGACCATGATGATCCAGAGCACCATGATGGGCTTCCAGACATCCCCGAATGCATCCCGCATGGATCCCAGAAATCCGAGGTTCCTAAGGCCCTCTCCCCGCGGCGGGGGGAGAATGCGGAGGAGAAGCACGAGCACGAGGATGCCGAGCCCCATGGTCCAGGGCATGGCCTTCATACCGAAGGCCCACACGTACCACGTGATGAACACGGGCCCCACACCGAACGAAAGCGTCCCGCCCATGTTGAAAAGGGACATGGCAAGGCCCGGCTTGGTTCCCGCATAGTCCGGGACCATGCCCGCGCATGTGGGGTGAAACATGGAGGACCCGATGGACCCCAGGGCGATGAGGACGAGGAGCGTGGCATAGCCCGGGGCGACGCCGGTGAGCGGCACGAAAAGCACCACCAGGGAGAGCCCGCCGAGCACGAACACCCGACTCTGATGGCGATCGGCCAGATACCCCACAAAAGGCTGGACAATGAACGCGAGGATGCGGCTCACTCCGGTCACAATTCCCGCCTGGGTCAGGCTCAGGGAGAATGAATCCACAAAAACGGGCAGAAGCGGAATGATGAACGAGCTGAAGAAGTCGCCTGTGAAGTGAACCAGGGCCAGGGCGAAGATCACCGAAGCGTTCGTCTTTGACACGCGCACTACCGGTCCCTGCTCTTCTTGCGCCGGGCCAGCATGCGGGCCATCATGGCGCCGATTCCCTGGTAGGGCATGACCGCGGCCTTGAGGCGCTCCAGGATCTCCAGGAAGGCCTTGGCCGGAAGGGAGAGGTATTGGTCCTTGAGGTGAGCGATGCTCACATCCAGGGAGAGGCTGTGCCCCTCCAGGGGAACGACCTTCAGCTTTCCCGCCTCGAGCTCCAGGGCCACCGACTCCCGCACCAGGAAGCTCACGGCTTCCCCGCGCTGCACCAGGTCCTTGATGAACTCGGTGTTGCTCGTCTCCATCAGCACGTTGGGCTCCAGCCCGCACCCCGAGAAGAGCTCGTTGACCACCCGGCGCGTGCCCGATCCGGAGTCCTTCATGATGATCGGCTCCTCGGCCAGCTCCTGGATCGTCACCGCCCGCCGCGCCGCCCAGGGATGGTTCGGGGCTGTGATCATCACCAGCTCCTCCTGGCTGAACGGGGTGAAGGACACACCGGGATGGTCCACGGCCTTGGCAATGATGACGATCTCGTTTCGAAGTTCCAGCAGGCTGAAAATCATGTCCCTGGAGCTCCCCTCGTCCAGGCTGATGCGAATGTTCGGGTATGCCTGGTGGTAGCGGCTCAAGAGAAGAGGCATGAAGTACCGGGCATACGCCTTGGTCGTTCCGAGCCTCAGCACACCGCGTTTCAGCTTTCGCAGGTCCTCGATCGCGTCTTCCAGCTCCCGCTCATACTCGAAAATCTTTTTCGCGTATTCGTACAGGGCCTTTCCTTCATCCGTAAGATAGACCCTGCGGCCCTTTTTCTTGAACAGCACGAGGTTGCAGGTCTCCTCGAAGAGCTTGACCTGGGCGGTCACGCCCGGCTGGGTGATGCAGAGCTCCTCGGATGCGCGTGTGAAGTTCTGCAGCTTGGCCGCATGGTAGAAAACACGAAGCTGGTTGAGATTGATCACCGGGCCTCCGGAACGATGATGGAGTCACAAAAAGCCGTGACCATGAAATTTGCCACTAGCGAATCCAAGGCCTTGCAGCGAAGCCAACCTCGGTCGAGCGGATTTTTGCGAGACCGTCAACTCTAAGTAAACCTTATAATAGTGAATTCTTATATAAGCTGAGCTTATATGTAGCATAAGGAAAACGAATTTGACAGGAATTTCTTTTTTCGAGACCCTGATTCGCGGGAACCCCTTCTGCTGTGTCTCTGCCGACGGCGCCCTACATTCGAAAAGAACCGCACGCGGTTGAGTCTGTCCGCGGACCGATTCCACACTCTGGAAGTGCCCGAGATACCAAGCAATTCACTTCTTTCTCAAGCGGTTCGAAAAGAAGGGGGCCTCTGAATTCTTCCTGTGATCCCGTGGGTCGTTGCATTATCGATCCACTGTCGCCCGGCCCGTTGCCGAGAGAGACGACTGGCCTTCAACCGTACCCTACAGGGAGGTGTACTATGGCAGAAGACAAGGCAGGAAGGTTCCCGGATCCCCACGATTTTGAGGTTCCTCCAGAGCTTGAAGGCTGGGAGGAAATGTACCCGTCCCATTTCTTTTTCACACCAGGCGAACGAGCGGACTGGGAAAAGGCGAACTTCTGGTACCAGGACAAGATCCATGCCCCGGACCCCATGCCCCCCCTGGATCTCATCTTCCAGGAGGCCTGGCAGATCTCCCTCTCCCAGTACACGACAAGGGTCTTCTGCATTCCGCCTGCTCAGGGCATCGCCCAGCGGCTGGTCGGCGGTTACCTTTACATCTGCGCAGTGGCCCCACCCCCGGACGAGGTCATCGGAGAGAAGGCAGGCCATTTCGAAAAGCGCGTTTTTTACGTGTTCGAGCACTACAACGAGCTTTGGGACAAGTGGCTCACCAAGTTCAAGGCCCTGGGCGAAGAGATGAAGTCCCTGGACATCCCCACGGAGCTTCCGAAGTTCGTGCCGGATGAGGAAGTCCTTCCCGCTCCCAAGGGATACTACGTCTCCTATCAGATCCTCGAGACCTTCGACCGCCTGGTCAACCTCATGATCAAGGCGTGGCAGTATCACTTCGAGATGCTGAACCTGAGCTACCTTGCCTACCTCATGTTCGGCGACGTGTGCCGCAAGCTCTTTCCGGGTATCAGCGAGAGCGCCATCGGCAAGATGGTGGCCGGGGCCTACGTGTCCATGTTCAAGCCCGAGGAGGAGCTCTGCCGCCTGGCCCGCCTGGCCATGGAATCCCCGGCTGTGAAGGCGATCCTCCAGAGCGAAAAGAAGGCGGATGCCAAGATCCAGGAGCTGGGAGGCAGTGAGGACGGCAAGAAGTGGCTTGCCGAGCTCGAGAAGGCCAAGGACCCCTGGTTCTCCGTATCCTGCGGCAGCGGATGGTTCCACTACGAGGGCAGTTGGTCCAACACCCTGGACATTCCCTTCAGCTACCTGCAGGGATATGTCGACATGCTGGACAGGGGCGAGACCATCGAGCGCGCCATCGAGGACATCGACAAGGAACGGGAACGGGTCGTGACCCAGTACGTGGACCTGATCTCCACGGACGAGGACCGGAAGTCCTTTGACGATGCCTACAACACGATCCGGACCATCTACCGCTACGCCGAGGACCACCTCTTCTGGGTGGAGCACTGGCTCCACACCATCTGGTTCGACAAGGTGAGGACCTTCGGGAAGCTCCTCGTGAACAACGGGCTCATCCAGGACGTGGATGACATCTTCATGTTCCACCGTTACGAGATCCCCGAGATGCTGACCGAGCTGTCCACGGCCTGGGCACTGGGTGTGGGGATTCCGGTTCGAGGGGAGTACTACAAGGCCAAGGCGGCCAAGCGCCGGAAAATCCTGGAGGCGGCCCAGAAGTGGAGCCCGCCGCCTGCCCTGGGCGTGCCGCCCGAGGAGGTGGCCGAGCCCTTCACGATCATGCTCTGGGGGGTGACCACGGACAAGGTCAAGGAGTGGCTCAAGGGGGTCTCCGCAGAAGATGCCAAGGACCTCTCCGAAATCAAGGGGTTCGCCGCGTCCGCAGGCGTGAACGAAGGCCCGGCCAGGGTCCTCAAGCTCCTCAAGGACATCACGAACCTCCAGGATGGTGAGATCCTGGTGTGCCCCAACACGAACCCCTCCTGGGCGCCTGTGTTCGCCAAGATCCGCGGCGCAGTGACGGACATCGGGGGCCTGACCAGCCATGCAGCCATCGTGTGCCGGGAATACGGCGTCCCGGCGGTTACGGGAACCGGCATTTCCACGACCGCTATCAAAACGGGGGACATCATCCGCGTGGACGGGGACACGGGGGTGGTCACCGTGGTGCAGCGGGCGTAGCCAGATGACATGCTATTGAGGTGCGTTTCACGGCGCCGGGCCTCGAGCCCGGCGCCTCACCATCCCCTTCAGGACGGGACCGCACACAACCCGCTCGCCGGAACATGGAGAGGCAACATGAGCTACACAGAAAAACTCAAGGACCTTGACAAAAACTCGCTTTCGCTCGTCGGCGGAAAAAACGCAAGCCTGGGTGAGATGATACATGCCGGCATTCGTGTGCCCCCCGGTTTCGCCGTCACCACAACCTGTTACGAAGAATTCATCACCCGCACCGGCATTACGGAGAAGATGTACGAACTGCTCTCGGGTCTTCAGTTGGGGGCCGTGGACGCCGTTCACAAGGCGAGCGAGCAGGTACAGGGGCTGATTCGAAACGCCCCCATGCCGGATGACATGCGCTCGGCCATTACCGACGCCTACGCGGCCCTTTGCGAGGCGTGCGCCGAGGACAACCTGCCCGTGGCCGTGCGCTCCAGCGCCACGGCCGAGGACCTGCCCACGGCGAGCTTTGCAGGCCAGCAGGACACCCACCTCTGGGTCATGGGACCGGATCGGGTCCTTCAACGGGTCCAGGACTGCTGGGCCAGCCTCTTCACACCGCGCGCCGTCAGCTATCGCATTCGAAACGATTTTCCCCACGAAAAGGTCTTTATCAGCGTGGGGGTCCAGAAAATGGTGAACGCCAAGTGTGCCGGGGTCATGTTCTCCCTCAACCCCACGGACGGCGATCCCTCCAAGGTGGTCATCGAGGGGGCCTGGGGCCTGGGCGAGACCGTGGTCGGCGGAACCGTGAACCCCGACCGGTTTGCCGTGGACAAGGTCCTCATGGAGCCCACGGAAAAGAACGTCTCCGTCAAGCACATCGCCTGCGTGTTCGACCCCGAGAACGGGGAGGTCAAGGAGGCGGACCTCGATCCCGAGAAAGGCGCGGCATGCTGTCTTCAGGATACCGAGATCAAGGAACTGACCAAGCTGGCAAAAGAAATCGAGACGCACTACGGAGTCCCCATGGACATCGAGTGGGCCATTGACGAGAGGGTCCCGTTTCCGAAGAACGTCTTCATCGTGCAGGCCCGGCCCGAGACCGTGTGGAGCCAGAAGAAGAAGGAATCGCGCCTGGGCAGTAAAACCGGCCGGGAGCTCCTTATGGCCCAGGCCATGAAGCGCATCAAGCTGAAATCATAGGCCGTAGCAGGGGGGCCCCGGGGCCTTTACGGCTGGAAGGATATAGATGGGCACGAAACCTCGACGAACGCCCCCGGGCCTGGAAGGACTTCGTGCCGAAGAAATGAGGATCCGGAAGGATTCGGCAACCCTTACAAGAATCGGGAGGCACACAAGACATGAAAAGCATGCGGGATTTTATTGAAGTGACGGAGAAGGAAGGAGAACTGAAAAGGATCACTGCGGAGGTGGACTGGAACCTCGAGCTTTCCCACATTGCAAAGCTCAATGAGGAAGCCCAGGGACCGGCCCTCCTTTTCGAAAACGTCAAGGATTACAGCACTCCGGTCATCACCAGCACGTGCACCACCGCGCAGAAGCTGGCCATCATCCTGGGACTGCCCAAGGAAACCCCCCTGCCGGAGGTCCTGCGGGCCTGGGTCAAGATGGGCAACAAGCCCATCCCCCCCAAGTGGGTGGACAAAAAGAACGCCCCGTGCAAGCAGAACATCGTCAAGGGCGACGACATCGACCTTTTCAAGTTCCCCGTCCCCCATTTCTTTCCTCTGGACGGGGGACGTTACATCGGCACGGCCCATTTCATCCTCACCAGGGACCCTGAAACCGGATGGGTCAACCTGGGGACCTACCGCTCGCAGCTCCTGGGCAAGAACAAGATCGGGACCCAGTTCATCAAGGGCAAGCATGCGGACCAGATGCTCAAGAAATACCAGGCCATGGGCAAACCCATGCCCTGCGCTTCCATCATCGGGTGCGACCCCCTTCTCTTCATCCTGGGGGCCGCCCGGGTTTCGGCCGGCATTTCGGAGTACGACGTGTACGGCTCCATTCGCGGCGAGGCCTGCGAGGTCGTTGAGGGCGAGACCGTGGATCTTCCCATCCCGGCCCATGCGGAAATCGTGCTGGAGGGGGAATGCGACCCGGAGAAGTTCATGGACGAAGGCCCGTTCGGGGAGTACACGGGGTACTACTCGGGGGTGGGCACGGACCCCAGAAACTACATGGACATCAAGTGCGTCACCCACCGGGACAACCCCATCCTGCACTCCACCACCGTGGGCCGCGCGGTCACGGACACGCACATGGTCATGGCCCTTTCCTACGGCGCCACGCTGTGGCAGCAGCTCGCCGACGAGATGCACATCCCGGGCATCAAGTCGGTTTACTGTCCGCCCGAGGGCTCGGGACGGTTCCTGGCCATCATCTCCATGAAAACCATGTACCCCGGACATGCGGATCAGGTTCTCACCGCTGCGGTCTCCACGGAGATGGGCGCATACGGGCTCAAGACCGTCATCGTGGTGGACGAGGACATCGATTCCTGGGATATTCCCCGGGTCATGTACGCGTTGAGCTTCCGGTTCCAGCCGAACCGCTCCCAGGTCATCAAGCGGGGCCGGTCCACCCCATTGGACCCGTCCCTCCCCATCGAAGCCCGGGAGATCACGGGAAGGCTGCTTCTGGACGCCACCATTCCCTATGAATGGAAAGAGAAACCCATCCAGATCCAGCTGGACCCCGACGTGAGAAAGAGGGTGGAATCCCGGTGGGAGGAGTTGGGGTTCAAGTAAAGGGAGAAACAATCATGCAGGAAAAGAGCCCCCTGGAGGGGAAAAACGTCCTGGCGGTGGATGACGAGCAGGACATTCTGACCACACTGGAAGAGCTGTTGCCCATGTGCAATCTCTTCCTGGCCTCGACTTTCGAAGAGGCCAGGGACCTGCTGGGCACCCAGCCGTTCGACCTCGCCATCTTGGACATCATGGGCGTTGACGGTTATCGACTCCTGGAACTGGCCGTTTCCCGAAACATCCCTGCCGTGATGCTTACGGCCCATGCATTCG
>JASFQI010000128.1:0-12221 GCA_050115555.1 Desulfobacteraceae bacterium | reverse complement strand
AAAGCCACCCATTCGGTGGCCTTTCTTCTGTTTGGTGCCGAAGGGGAGACTCGAACTCCCACGGGGCAACCCCCACTAGACCCTGAACCTAGCGCGTCTACCAGTTCCGCCACTTCGGCACGGAAGCGGAGTTGATCTTTTGAAGACGAGGTTTTATATTTAAAGATTCGCTGACCGTTTGTCAACACCATAATCGGAGCTTTCAACGCGAGAGGCCCATTCCCTGCCGACGCGGCACAAGAAGGCCTGATTCCCGGGCGGCAGAATGCGAATACCGCCCGTGAATACGAGGATCGAGCACCAACCCCATGCAGCTGATACGCAATCTCCAGGAAATCGAACGTCCTTTGATCCGACCTGTGCTCACGATCGGAAACTTCGACGGTGTCCACGAAGGACACCGGGTCCTCTTTCAAAGGGTGCGCGAACGGGCTCAGGAGCTGAAAGGTCAATCCGTGGTCATGACATTCGAGCCCCATCCCATCAAGGTCATGAAACCCGGAAACGGACCCCCCCTGATCACCCTCACCGAGCAGAAGCTCGAGTTGATCGGCAAGGCTGCAATCGATGTGATCCTGTGCCTGCCTTTTACCCCCGAGTTCGCAGCCATCTCCGCCAGGGACTTTGTGGAGGATATCCTTGTACGGCGGATTGGTATTCGAGAAATCGTGGTCGGGTATGACTATTCGTTCGGGGCCGGTCGTGAAGGAAATATCACCCTCCTGAGACGCATGGGAGCGGAGCTGGGATTCGACGTTCAGGTGCTCGGCCCCATCACCATCGACGACGTGCCGGTTTCCAGCACCGCCATTCGGAACCTGGTCCAGGAGGGGGATTTGCCGGCGGCTCGGCGGCTTTTGGGACGCAACTACCGGATGTACGGCACTGTGGTGCAGGGCAAGGGGCGGGGGGCCAGTCTGCTCGGCTTTCCCACAGCAAACCTCAACCCCATCGATGAGCTCGTCCCCAAGGAAGGCGTGTACGCGGTGCTCGTGGAGGTGGATGATCGAACCTATCAGGGGCTCACGAACATCGGCAAAAATCCCACGTTCAAGAATAACGCCTTGTCCATTGAGACGCACCTGCTCGATTTCTCAGGGGACCTCGTAGGCAAGTCGATTCGAATTGAATTTCTGGAGCGCCTTCGGAATGAGAAGGCGTTCAAAAGCGTTCAGGAGCTTGCCGATCAAATCGGCCGGGACATTGAACAGGCCCGGGCCGTTTTTGGCACGGACGAGCGGAGGAACTGGGTTGGGTCGGGCCTGTGACTGGAAATTCTGGGCGGGAATGGTCATCAGCGCCGTGTTTCTTTATGCGGCTCTTCGCCAGGTCGATCTCGCCCGGCTCTGGGACATCCTTCGGACCGCCGGCCCCCTGGCCCTGGCTTCGGCCGTTTTCCTGGGCTTGTCTCAGCATGTGATCCGAGCTCTTCGCTGGCGTATCTTTCTCGACCCGGTGCACACCACCACCATGCAAAACCGTCTCCTGGCCACCCTGGTGGGGTTTGCCGCGAACTGCCTCCTTCCTGCACGTATCGGCGAAATCATACGGGCCAACTACCTGGGTGTCCGTGAGGGGTTCAGCGGGAGCGCGGCCCTGGGCACCGTGGTCATTGAGCGGCTCTTCGACGGGCTGACCCTACTCCTGATCCTCGAGATCGGGCTGCAGGTCACGGACTTTCCTGCGGACTGGCAGGCACTCGGCAGCAGCTTTCAGGCCGTCGGGCTTCTCCTGCTCGGGGCCTACGTCGCAATCATTTTGCTCCTGATCGGATTCAAGTGGAAGGCACATGCGTGTCTTGAATGCATCGATCGTGTATTCTTCTTCGTGCCCAAGCGGTTCCGTTCCCGCGCGACTCTGGCCGCTTGGAACTTCAGCCTGGGCATTGTCCTGCTGAAGCGTTTCAGGAGTTGGGTGGCTGCGGTTCTTCTGTCCTGCCTCATATGGTCCTTCGGGCTGTTTCAGATCCAGGCCGTTGCCGCCTCTCTCGGTCTTCCGCTCCCCTTCATCGCCACCTTTCTCATCCTGGCCGTGACCTCCTTCGGAGTCATGATCCCCTCGGCACCCGGGTTCATCGGGACGTTCCACCTGGCCGTCCAGTATGGCTTCCTGGTGTACGGCTACACTCCGGAGGAGGGGCTCTCCGCCGGGATCCTTCTTCATGCCGCCTTTTTCGTGCCCACGGTCCTGGCCGGAATGGGCTCCTTCTTCTTTATCCACACACCTCTCGGCCGCCTGGCTTCGGTGAAAGCTCCCTCGAAGTAGCATGGAATCTCCCCATGTTCCCGCCTTGGCGGGGCGAGGAATGCGCGAGTGAAGCGTTTTCATCGGGCGATACGGATTCCCGCAATTCGGGAGTGAAGGCTTGGAGAGGCGGTCGGGAGGCCCGCCCAGAGGTAGGAGTCAGGAAACGGAGTAGTCGCCCTGGTCCAGAATGGGAGGAAGTACGCGAGCGCCCGACTTCCCGCCCGCTGTGGCTTCCACCAGGGCCAGCTTGGCCTCGTCCTTCAGGCTGGGGTATACGATCTGGACGCGCTTGGGCTCGAACCCGCGCCCACGCATGCGCGTCATGAGATCGGTCAGCCGCACGGCGGGATAGACCACGGCCAGTCGGCCCTTTCCGCGGAGCAACCCCCGGGCCGAGGCCAGGATCTCGTCCAGGGAGGCCAGAATCTCGTGGCGAGCCACGGCACGGGCCCGGTCCGGGTTGATCCGTCCGCTGCCCTTTCGGCGGTACGGGGGGTTGCAAACGACCACATCGCAGCACCCCATGGAAAGGGGGGGCCGACGCAGGTCCCCCAACACCACGCCCATTCGACTCTGAAATCCGTTGATCCGAGCATTTCTCGAAGCCTGGGACGCGAGTTCTTCTTGAATCTCCAGGCCAACGGCCCGGCAATCCGGTCGTTCGAGGAGAATCATGAGGAGAACGATGCCGCAACCGGTGCCGAGGTCCAGTACGAGGTCCCCCTTCTTGATCGTGACGAACTGGGAGAGGAACAGCGCATCCACGGAGAACCGGTAACCCTGCCGCGACTGGATGACGCGCAACCGTCCTTCCTGAAAGGTGTCCAGGCGCTCATGGGGTTGGAGGTGCGGGTTACGGGCGTTGGATGTGCTCATGGGGGTCCATCCGTGTGAAAACGAGGCCGGTGAGCACTTTGGGGTAAAAGTAAGTGGACTTTCGGGGCATAATCAACCGGTTGGCGGCGACTTCACGCACGTGCTCGATCCGTGTGGGGTTGAGAAGAAAGGCCATGTCCGTCTCTCCTTCAGCCACCATGGAAAGGGCCTTTTCCATATCGCTTTCATAATGGAACTGCTTTTCATTGTCCAGTTCTTCCCGCCTGAAACCGAGCGATTTCTGGAACACGAACCGGGACAAAACCAGGACATCGAGCTTGCGAAGCGACGGGTGGAGATCCTCGCCCATTTCCCGGGCCATTCCGGGACGGAGCCTCAGAAAGGAGCCTTTCTCGCTTTCATGCCCGTAGTAGGCAAAGACCACCGTGTCGCGTCCTGCCTCCGCGAGAAGCTGCCGAAGGTCCTGAGTTCTCGTACGGGCCTCATGAAGCTCCCATGGAAGAGGAGTCACGTCAAACCACTGCTTCACGCCCTCGGGGAGTGAAGGCGCCGGCCCCTCTTCCGGACCCCTTACGAGACGATGGGACGGCAATACCGTCAAGCCCGGATCCGCCATGTTGCTCAGGTACATCGCCGTGAACTCGAACGATCGATCACTGGGACGCATGCCGAACCGGGCTCGCATCAGGTTTCGATAGTTGCGTGAGGTCTCGTAGCGATGATGACCGTCTGCGATGAGCAGGTTTTTGTCCTGCATGGCGGCCGCGACCTGGGCGTAAATCACCGGATCCTTCACAACCCACATCCGGTGTTCGCATCCGTCCCGATAGCGAAAGGAAAGGGCTGGGGGTTCCTGCAGCACACCGTGGACCCCTCCCATCACCTCGTTTTTCGGGTCTTCGTACAGTGCGAAGATCTGGCTGAACTGAGCGGCCGTGGCCCTCATCAGCCGGAGACGATCATCTCGGTGAGCCGAAAAGGTCCGCTCGTGCGGAAGGATCACCGGGGAATCCTCATCCTCGATGCGGACAAGGGCAATGAGACCCCATCGCGTCTTCGAGCCCGAACCGTCGCCGGGGTCGTAGGTCTGGGAAGTGACGTAGAGGCATGGAGACTCCGATCGAACCAGAGTATCGCTCGCCACCCAGCGCTTCAACGTGTCCGCAGCCCGCGTGTAGCAGTTGTCCCAGTCCGAGTCCCCGGTCTTCTTTTTTCCCAGGATGAGACGAATCACATTGTGAGGCGAGGCCTCGTACAGAGTCTCCTGCTCCCCCGGAGATATCACATCGTACGGAGGTGCCATGAGAGGCGCCGCATCACCCAACCGGTCCAGATTGTACAGCCACCCGCGAAAGGGGGCAATTTCCGCCATGAGCCTGCTCTTCACCCGTGAGGACCCTGGGGGCCGATCCAACGATCTTTCTGGAAAGTCTCCCCCGTTCTCGTCCGGCGCCCCACGGTCCGTTGTGTATGTTCAACCTTTCCCTGGTCCCTGCTCCAAGGACCGGTAAAAAAGGACCTCTCGAACCCAAGTCATGGTGCGGCCCGCAACGGCCAAAATCGTTTTTCCTACCACACCGATCGCGCTTGTCAAGCGCTTTTGATTTCCTTGACCTTCCTTGTGAAGTCCCTATAATGCGCCCTACGGTCTTTCTCCATCGGATCATCGGCTTTTCCCAATCCTCCGCGGAAAACCGCGGCGCACGAAGCGTTCCAGGCGGAACACCCGGAAAGACCGCGGGCCGCCGAAGGGACCAGACCCGGCTGAAGGGAAAATGGGCCATGCAGCGGAAAAAGGCCGCAACGATGACCATGTCGACACCGAATGCTGCCGTTCGCTCCGACGATCGATTCCCGGACCTGGTTGTTCAGGGGGGAATGGTCGTGACCATGGCGGAAGGACAAGCGCCGATCCCGGAGGGATGCATCCGTATCCGGGACGGACGTATCCTTTCCGTGGATGCGGATACCGTCCTGGATCCAATGCAGGAGGCTCACAGTGAGATCCTGGACGCCCGGGGCGGCCTGGTTCTCCCGGGGCTCGTCAACGCCCACTGTCACACGGCCATGACCCTTTTTCGAGGGTTTGCAGACGATCTTCCCCTCCGCGAGTGGCTCTTCGAGCACATCTTTCCGGCCGAGGCGCGCTTCCTGAATCCGGAATCCGTGTACTGGGGGTCCCTGCTCGGATGCCTGGAGATGATCGCATCCGGGACCACCTGCTTCATGGACGGCTACTTTTTTCAGGACGCCACCGTGGAGGCCGTAGAACGTTCCGGGCTTCGAGCCCTGCTCGCCCAGGGGGTCATCGATTTCCCGGCCCCCGGGTTAGGCCGCCCGGAAGAGAACCTCGCCGTGGGCCGTGCTTTCCTGCAGCGGTGGTCCGGAGTGTCGGACCGTATCACACCCGGGCTTTTCTGCCACAGCCCCCTCACCTGCTCCAAGCAAACCCTACAAAACGCCATGGCGCTTTCCAGAGAGTTCGGGGTCCCGCTCCAGACCCACCTGAGCGAGACATCCCAAGAGGTGGACGAAATTCTGGAACGCACCGGAAAGCATCCGGTGTTCTATCTGGACGCCATCGGTATCCTGTCAGAGGACTTGGTGGCGGCGCACGCCGTCCATGTGAACCGCGAGGAGATCGCCCTTCTTGCCGAGCAGGGCGTCAGAGTGGTACACGTGCCTGAAAGCAACATGAAGCTTGCCTCCGGCAAAGCCCCTGTCCAGGATATGCTGAATGCAGGCCTCTGCATCGGTCTGGGGACGGACGGGTGCGCGTCCAACAACGACCTCGATCTCCTTCGGGAAATGGATGTGGCTGCCAAGTTGGCCAAGGTGACCACCGGCAGTCCGGTGAGCCTGAATGCATCCGCCGTGCTGAACATGTCCACCCGGGGCGGAGCGGCCGTACTGGGGATGGAGCAGGAAATCGGTACACTGGAGGCCGGCAAGCGGGCCGACCTTATTGTCCTCGAGCTGAACCGGCCCCACTTGCAGCCCCTTTACAATCCATGCTCGACCGTGGTCTACTCGGCCTGCGGCGCCGATGTAAGACACTCCGTCGTGGATGGTCAAGTGCTGATGAAGGACCGTCGGTTTCAGACCCTCGATGCAGAAGAGATCATGATACGCGTGTCCGAAATCAGCCGGACCGTCCAGGGAGCCTAAGGCCGAGAGCCACAGATTCGGCAAGAAGCGCACGAAAAAAATGCTTGAAGGTTCATGCGGGTATTTTTGGGGAGAATCAAGGCGAACGGGAGCCCGCACCGAACGTGAGGGCGTTGCTCGATTGGGAGAAAGCAACAAGGGATTGCCATGGAGAATCAGACCTGCTATGTAGGCTTTCCCCCTGAAGGGGGACCGGGACGCGTCGCGCTCGGAAGACCGAAGCCGTTCGGTTCCGGCACATTGTATCCCGAACCCAAAGAGCCCGCCGAAAGGACCCGATATGAAGAAGAGTAGAAAGATCGTGCTGGTCCTGTTTACGGTGACGATCCTTACCGTACTCTCCGTTTTCGGATGGTTCGTCTCACGCGTGTTTGAAGGAGAGTGTCCCGGCATCCAGGTCGATCCTCTTCCCGCATTTCTTTCCAAAGAGCAGCCCTTTACCGTGAAGGTCACGGACGGCAAACGCGGTCTGCGCCTGCTTCAGGTCACCGTGACACAGTCTGGAAGGGAGCACAGCGTGCTCAAGCGCACCTTTCCTTTCCAGGGTTTTTTCAACTGCGAGGGCACGCACCAGCACACCGAGTCCTTCACGGTGGATCCCCGCGCCCTGAATCTGGCCCAGGGGCGTGCCGAACTGCACGTCCAGGCGTTCGATCAATCCAGGCGGGGCGGGGGAGACGGAAACCAGACCCAGATCACCCATGCCATGGTAGTGGACACCATGCCTCCTTCCATTCGGGCCCTGACCAGGCTCCATTACATCAACCAGGGTGGCGCCTGTCTCATCATCTACCAGGCCTCGTCGGATGTGGAAAAAAGCGGGGTGACCGTGGAGGAACTGTCTTTCCCCGGCTACCCGGTGCAGGGAGAAAAAGAAAAGGGCGTCCACACCTGCTACTTTGCGGTCCCGCACGACGCAGGAAAAAAGCCGGCCATACGCCTGTGGGCCGAAGACCGCGCGGGGAACCAAAGCCGGGTCTCTTTCTATCACCAGGTGCGCGAAAAACGTTTCCGGCAGGACCGCATGAACATCACGGATGCGTTTCTGGAGCGCATTCTACCGTACTTCAGCTCCGTCACATTCGAACCGGATGCCACACCCGTGGAGAAGTACCTGAAAATCAACAATGATCTTCGAAAAGAGAATGATCGAATCCTCAAGAAGCTTCCCGCCGAATCCGTAGACACGAAGCTGTGGGACGGGACTTGGTTGCGGCTGCGAAACGCAGCCACCATGGCCCAATTTGCAGACCACCGCACCTACTACTACAAAGGGAACAAGGTCGACGAGAAGGACCACCTCGGCGTGGACCTTGCCTCTCTTGCCAACTCTCCCGTGCCCGCGGCCAATCACGGCCGCGTTCTCTTCGCAGGGGAACTGGGCATTTACGGCAAGGCCGTCGTCCTGGACCATGGTCAGGGGCTGACCTCGCTTTACGGGCACCTCAGTTCCATTCGGGTCTCCAAGGGCCAGGACGTCCAGAAGGGGGACATCCTCGGCGCCACCGGAAGCACGGGGCTTGCCGGAGGGGATCATCTTCACTTCAGCATCCTGGTCAACGGGGTCTTTGTCAATCCCATCGAATGGTGGGACGGGCACTGGATCCGAGACAACATCCAGAAGAAAATGGCCCTGCTGTCGGATCGCTAGCCAATGACGTTTTTCACCTACCGAAGGGTACCCGACTGCAGGGCACGGTGCATCATAAGGTGTTCAACGGCACAGTCTCGGCCCGGAACATGCCGCCCCGGAAAGGAAAAAGCGCGTTGCCTGAAACGCCTTTTCGTGATAGCGTGAATCAAACGTAGAAGCCGCATGATTCGGCGGCTTCCTGCAGGAGGGGATGCAAGATGCCCAACGAGCACAATTCCCACGTTTCTTCTCCGCCCTCCATGGATGAAATGCAGCCCCTGATTCGAGAGATCATCCATCAGATTCGCCGACTCATGCAGGCGGGATCTCTCTACACCAAGGAACTGAACAAGAAGCACCAGGTGAGCGCCGCCCAGCTCAACTGCCTCCTCTCCCTGTACGAGGAAGGCCCTATGCCTTCTTCACAGATTGCACGACACATTTTTGTCAAACCCAGCACCGTCACCGGCATCATCGACCGGCTCGAACAAAAAGGGCTTGTGCAGCGCATACGCAGCTCGCCGGACCGGAGGGTCATCACCATCGAGCTCACCCCCAGCGGCAAGGATCTCGCCGAACATGCCCCACCCCCGATCCAGCAGAAAATCATGGACGGACTTCGAAGCCTTTCTGTGGCCGAAGCGGAAAAAATCCTGCGCGGGCTCAAAACCCTCACGCAGATGCTGGATGTTCAAGATCTAGAAGTTGAGTAGCAGTTTTCATCCTTTTGTCCAAAATCCAACCAGTTTCCGCCATTACAGATTCGAATGATCCCTTTTTCCTTCCAGGCACCGCCTGGCTCTATAAAATATAGGTTGACTTTATCCTGCCCAAGAGTTACTTATTTGAGTTCAAACTATTTGACTTGCGACATTTTGCGCCCGTCCTTTTTTTGATACTGAGGTTCCCACCCACACGCCCACTCTGGTTTTCCGGCGGAGGAAAGGACAACAGCTCAGCGTTCCGGGCTTCTTGGTCGAAGACCCGGCCGATATGCATGGAGGGTGCAACGGACAGAGGATAGGGGTTCGGGGCGACGATGCCATGTGCCCATTATACGAAAAAAGCTAAGAATTTTAGCTCAATACCATTTGACAAGGCCTATTGAATCCTGTACAACGTCGGACCTATCTCGGACCCCCACTATGGAGCGGTCCCTGCGCGCGTGGGCGCATTCATCTCAATATAGAACGCGCAGGGGGAAACGACAGGCTTGGCATTCAAACCCAAACAAGAAAGGAGAAGGACCCGGTGAATCAAGAGCAGATCAAACAATCCGAGGAGGCCTTTGGCAAAGAGACCGTGGAGATGCTCCTGCGTGTCCACGAGGACGCACTCTGGATCCTCGAGAACCTCGGGGTCGGCTGCAAACAGCCGGAGATTCTGCACATGTTCCAGGAAAAGGAGTCCGAAGGGCTGGCCTATGTCTGGGAAAATCGGATTTTTGTCACCAGGGACCTGGTCGAGCACTGCCTGCAGACCGTCCCCAAGGCGAAGGACTTCTTTGTTCCCCGAAACAGCTTCTTCATCGGAGGAACAGCCCCTTACGTGTACGACGATGAAGCCGGCGTAGGGGGGGTGTTTCCCAAGGCCGAACATGCGGAGCGCATTGCACAGATCGCCAACGCGAACGACATCGTGACCGGAATGGGCCGAGGCATCAAGCTCAAGGACGAAGTGGAGCAGATGAACATCATGGTGGAGAACTGCGCCAAGCCCATGTACTTTGCCGTAACAACGGATGCCGCGCTCGAAAACGCCTTGAAGATCTATGAGAAGAAAAAGGACATCATGATCGTCTTCTGCCTTACGCGGTCCCCCTTGGAGGTCAACGAAAACTTCTCCGAGCACTTTTACAAGGTGGCCAAGGCGGGTCTGCCCGTGTTTGACTCGGCCATGCCCATGGCCGGAATCAGCGCCCCTTACTGTTACAACGGCGTGCTGTCCATGACCCATGCCGAGGTCCTCTTCGGCCTGTGCATCACCCAGCTCGTCAACCCGGGGGCAACGTTCATTCATGCCGGCTTCCCGACCATTGCGGACCCGAGCATCGAGTACAACCCCCACTATGGGCTGGTGAGCCACTTCCTCCTGAACCTCCTCATGAGCCACCTGAGTCTTATGCTGGACCTGCCCACGTGCCAGAGCGGCGGAACCACGCACGAGGAGCATCCTACCGAAAAAGCCTATCAGGATGCCCGAAACGGCCAGGCTATGTGCAAGAAATATGGTTTTCACATGATTCGCCATCCTTTTGCCTTTCTCCGATACCTGATCGACTTCTCGTTTGAAAAACTCGAAAAAGGGATGCGCATCGCAGAGGAGGTCACCGCGGACGACGCCCCCGAGGTAGTCATGCCTACGTACGATGAGCGGGGTATGGAGTCCATCAAGAACATCGGACTCGGGATGTACATGGACGACGCACTCACCACGGCGAACCTCGGCAAGGTCTTCGTCGAGTAGCCCTGCTTTTTGAAACAAGCCCATGAGCCGCTTCCCGGAGATCGGGGTGAGGCCATGGCGAGGAAGAAATGCTTCTACAATTTTTAGGACTTCATAAAATGACATTATGGATCATATAGAATCAAGCATATTCATGGAAGAGTTCATAAAATGCCCTAAAAGAGCCTACGGAATGCCCTTCGCTTCATTCAAGGAATTCTACGACTATGATCTATTTCTGCAGCAGTTCCCGCCAGCCTACGAAAAACAGACCGTTCGGTGGGACCCGTTCAAGTAAAAGGAGGCAAAACGACCATGGCCATTCCCACGAAATCCAAGTACATCATTATCGGAGCCGGCATCCACGGCCTGAGCACGGCGTGGCACCTGGCACTCGAACTGAAGGCACGCAAGGCCGGATCGGGCAAGGACATCCTGCTCCTCGACAAGACCGCCATTGGCGCGGGGGCCTCGGGCATTGCGTGCGGCGTCATCCGGAACAATTACTTCCAGCCCGCCATGCGCGAGCTCATGGCCCAAAGCGTGGAGACCTGGGAGGAGGATGCCGAGGGGTACGGGTACAATCCTCTGGGGTACATGCAGATCTCCCCCGAGGCCATGCACGCGGACGTGGCCACGATCTACGAGCAGCAGAAGGCCATCGGGTATACATCCGAGTTCGTGGAAGGCGAGAAGGACTGCCTCAAGTACATGCGGGAGAACATCTTCGACGACTGGCAGGCCCAGAACATCACCTCCGTGCTGCATGAGAAAAAGGGAGGATTCGCTTACAACATGCGCTCCCTTTACCGCCTGGCCGACAAGGCCGAGGCGGAGGGCGTGCGGATCATGACCGACGTCAAGGTCACGGGGCTACCCACCAAGGGCAACACGATCACGGCCGTGGAAACCGACAAGGGCACGGTGGAGTGCGACTACGTAATTGCCGCACCGGGGCCATGGGCCAAGACCCTGTGGGACATGCTGGATCTCCCCAATGCCATCGACATCAAAGGCAAGGACGGCAAGATCCACAACGACGTCAAAATGTGGACCTACTGGTGTCTTGTCGAGGGCACGCTGGGCGTGGAACCGGACTACGGGTACGACAACAAGGGCAACCCGCCCCCGGTGATCCATGTGGACACGGACGCGCCCTTGAAATCGAGCGAGGACGGCTCCCTGATCACGGACCAGATGTGGGGAATCTACTACAAGCCGGACCTGAACTTCGGGGGGATTCAGGGGGGTGCAGCGCCCTACGTCGTGGAAGGCTATCCGGACATCGATCCCTACGGGATCGACTCCCCCGACTTCGTGGTAGGGCCCGAGTTCGTGCACATGTGGACCTCGGCCCTGGCCCACTGCCAGAAACGCTACGAGGACAAGTTCCGCTATTACAAGAATGTCCCGTCCGGCGGTCTCGGTTGCTTTACCCCGGACAACTTCCCGATCTTCGACGCTTTGAAAGAGAACGGGTACATGATCCTGGACTCCAACCACGGGTACAAGATGATCGGGGTCGGAAAGCTGGTGGCCAAGGAGGTCCTGGGCGAAGAGCAGACCCTGCTCAAGCCCTTCCGTTTCGACCGTTATGAAAAAGGGGAGTTACACCCGGTCTCCCACAGCCCGTTTCCCTGGAGCTGATCTTTCTTCGACCGGCCGCCGTCCGGTCTCCCCAATGGGCGACCTGACGGCGGGAACGGTCGTGAGCCGGTCCATGGAACTCACAATACTCGGGTCCGGGGGGTGTATGGTCATCCCCAAACCCCTGTGCAGGTGCAGGGTGTGCGAGGAAGCCCGGGAAAAGGGCCCTCCCTTTGCACGGACAGGACCTTCGGCGTTCCTGCACGACGTCCACTTGCTCATCGACACCCCGGCGGAAATCGCC
>JASFQI010000127.1:0-12254 GCA_050115555.1 Desulfobacteraceae bacterium | reverse complement strand
CGCGACCCCGATCAGATCGCAAAGCTGAACGAGACCATTTCCAAGACGAACCCCGCGGGCAAAAGGTTCTCCAGCGCCCCGATGGTGCTGGTCCTCTGTGGGAAGCTTAACAGTTCCGGGTATTACAAGGGAGAGGTCACGACCAAGTTTGGGGATTGGTACTTCTTCGATCTGGGCATCGCCAGCCAGTCCATCTGTCTCACCGCTCACGACCAGGGCCTCGGGACCGTCATCATCGGGCTCTTCGACCACGACGCGGTCAAGCGTGTGCTCGAGGTCCCAGAGGGGTACGAAGCCGTCGCCATGATCCCGGTCGGGGTTCCCGCCCAGGAGTCCAAGGCGCCCAAGCGCCGTGAAATCTCCGAGTTCACCCATATGGAAAGGTTTTAGCCGCCTTGCCCCCTTCAAAGAAAAAGCCCCCGGCCGCGTGCGCTTCCTGTACCGTCGCCCGAGGCGAACGCATCTGCATCACGGAAAAGGGGCAGGCGGGAAGCGGATGCCCCACGCTGACCCGAAATGATACGGTGGCCAGGGCCAACCAGGAGTATGCAAAGGGGCCGGTGCGCGAGTTCGCACGCCAGGCCTCCATTCAGGAGGCCGAAGAGGCCATGTGCAATCCTGTTCTTCAGGCGCGGGTTCTCAACGAGGAAGCAACGGACCTCAACGTACTCCTGGGCCTGTGCGTAGGGCACGACTCGCTCTTTTTCCGGTACGCCGAGGCCCCCACCACCGTACTTGCCGCCAAGGACCGGGTGACCGGTCACAACCCGCTGGCTGCCGTCTACCTCTCGGAATCCTACTACACCCGCGTCCGTCACCCCGGCCTTTAACTCGTTTCCATCCAGAAATGGCTTTTTTGTCCTCGCTTCGCTACGAGTCACCTTTTAGGGTGCGAAGAAAAATCTCACATTTCTGAATTGGAAATCTGTAAGTGCCCGAAAAGCATTTCCGGATGGGCACGAACTCGCGGCCGCGGTGTTGGAAGGATGCGGAAGGGGCCTGAAAGGAAAACGTGTCAACACCGTGCATGCGGTGAAGACCGGACTCACCTCTTGTTTCGCGACACCTGACCGCGTTTGGATTTGCGGGCAAGTCCTGCCCGTTTTCCGATGAGCAGGTGGAGCCCGGCACCCGCTAGCACGACCCCGGCCGGCACCAGTGTGAATCCAATCCACCAGGGCCAGCCGGCATGATGGCAGAGATTCCTGCCTAATGCAGCACCGATGAAGGCCACGATGACCCAGGGAAGGAGCTCTCGTTTTCGTGCAGGAAACGTCATGGCTTCTTCGAAGGCCGCTAAAGGACCTTCAGCAATCGCAGACCCTCACGAAAAAAGGCTGCGGCTAAAACGATCAGCATCACGCCCAGGAACCGCATGATGATCCGGTACGCCCCGCTCGAAAGAAACGACTTGAAACGCCCGACTAAACAGGCCAGGGCGATCTTCGATCCCACGATCAGAACATAGAAACCTCCGACAAACGACAGCAGCGCTCCCAAGCCCTGATTCATGGCTCGAAGGATGATCGGAGCCCCGACACTGAACCAGAAGAGGTACGGATGCGGGCTCAGTGCGTTGACCAGGATCCCCCGGGTAAAAGAGCCGGTCCTTTGCCTCCTGATTTCGAGCTCCAATCCCTTTGTTCGCAGGCAACCGTAGGCCAGGTAAAGGAGGAAACCGGCGCCCATCATGGAGATACCTCCCAGCACCCGATGGAACCCCGAAAACTCCGACAGGACAAAGACGCTCAGGAGAATGATCGGCAGATCGGTCAACATCGGAGCCACAGCCACCTTCATGCCGGAGGCCACATCGTGACGAAGAGTCTCGGAAATCACGAGCGCCAGCAGCGGTCCCGGGGAACACCCCGCGTAAAGTCCCAGCATGATTCCCATGGTCAGATATTCCATCTTGTTGTGTAGATCTTCACGAAGGGAACGCGGGTCAGGCCCGGTCGTCCGTGCGGCCCACCAGGAAGAAAACGAGACCAAGGGTGAAGAGTGCGCCGAGCAGCAGCGCGAACGTGATCGGGTCCTGCTTGTCGAAGCTGGCGACAAAGATCTTTCGAATGAAGGCCACCAGGGCGAGCTCCACAAAGACTCGTACACGAAACTTGCCTCCCCGAAGGTGCCTCACCTCCGTGTGCAGCAGCTCAATGAGCATCCAGAGGATCAGGAGGGAGCCCAGGGCCTTGATCACACCCTTTTCAAGCTCCCCTGTAAAGGCGAAGATCACGTCATGGGTGAAAAGGCTAGCCAGGCCTACGGCCATGATCAGGAGACCGATCGTGAGAATCAGGTTGAGGCCGTGCATGAACCGCTCGGACCACTGGACCAGAGCCGACTCCACGCGATAGGAGAGAAAGACCTTTTTCAGTTCCGCCTCCCGGTATGAGCTCGTCATCACGTCCAGGCTGATGTCCAGAACCTTGTTCAGGGTCTCCAGGAGGTGCTCCCGCTCGTAGCGATCCGGAACGGACGAGATCACGTGGCGCATGCAAAACGTCCGAATGAAGGTCATGGACGCATTCACGTAGTGCCCCTCGAGCCCGATTTTCACGTGCACCTGTCCGATCCTCTCCAGGCGAATCATGAGCCGGCTGTCGTACGGGCCGGTAAGGATGAGTCGAAACCAGGCCTTGAGGGTGGTGTGCCTTTGCTTGGCAGCCTCCGTGTTGGGAAAATAGGAGGCCGTTCGAGGATCTTCCACGAGAAAGTCGTAGAACTCCAGCGAGAGCTGATCCGAAACGGGCAGGAGGATTTCGGCCAGCTTGGGAAGGTTTTCCTCGTCACTCCCCACGAAGCGATAGCTCTTGCGAATGTCTTTCATCGTTTTCATGCATGCCCCCCTGACGCCTCATCCGTGGAAAGCCTTGATATCTTTACGATGCGTTACTGCCCCGCAGGGTGTCAAGAATTTCCTTTTCTGTGCCGGGCCGTCCCCCTCCGTCGAATCCGGCTGATTTGTTTCGCACCTCAAGCGAGATACGCTGGGGAAAAAGCCAGCAGGAACTGACCTCCGTAGTAGAGGGGAAGCCCGAAGAGCCGGTTGGCAAACCCTTTTCGTACGAATCGATCCCGTGCTACGAACAGGTCCGAAACGTAAAAACACAAGGCCCCTGCGAGCACCAGCCCCCGTCCCGTTCTTCCGAGCGCACTTGTTCCGAGGACGACGAAGGCTCCGCACACCATGAGACTGATGACCACGATGTAGCCGGCCACGGGGCGCTTCATGCCACCCAGATGAGGCCGCAGTCCGTGCCACACCCATCCGCCCGCGCCCACAATCCCTACAGTCGCCGGTCCAAGCGGGCACCACGTGATCTCCCCCACACTGAAAAAGGCCAGGACGTAAAACACGTGCCCCAGCAGAAAGGACACGAGCCCGGCCAGGAAGGCCTTTCTTCCTGCCAGGGCGAGAAGAACGTCCCCACCCAGGCAAAAAAGGAGCCCAACGACGAGCAGGCGGGCATAGGGACCGGGAGGAGCCGCCTGTATCCAGGCGGTCACGACGAACAGAATGGACAGGGGCGTTTTGGTGGCCAGCACGCCGGTCCGTTGGTTCTGTGCCTCGAACGCCAGCAGGGCCACCAGGAGAAGAAATGCGGCACTCAGGATGCAAAACGGGCTCATCGTTTCCTCCATGAGATTCCAGCGCCACTCCGGCCCTTGCATGGACCGTCGGCCGCGGATTTTTGTTTGACCCGCCCCGGGCGGCCGCCCATAATGGTGTAGCTGCGGCAGGAAATCGTAAGATCATCTAATTTCGTTCAAGAGAAACCGCCGGACCGGAATCCGGAAAGGAATGAGACATGGCCACCGGAGCATGCGGAATTCAGTGTGACGTGTGTGGCCTCCATGCACGAGGGCTTTGCTCCACCTGTGGGCCCGGCACGAGCGTGGACGCGGCGAGAAAGCTGGACGTACAGGAGCATATCCTGGGTGCGCCGTGCCCTATTCTTGCCTGCGCCGTCGCCCGTGGGCTGGACCACTGCTCCAGGGACTGCGCAGACTACCCGTGCCGGCTTTTCAGAACAGGGCCATATCCTTTCAGCGAGGGATACCTTGCCATGCAGAAACGACGGCGATCGGAACGGCCCCCTGATCGTACGCCCTCCGGGGGCGTCGTGGAGGTTCCGGCCGAGTATTGGGACACCCTGTTGGATCGCGATTCGGCCGTTCTGTGCCGAAACGCAGGTGCACTCCCACACCCCCCTGCGGGGTTTCTTCTGCCGTTTCTCAAGGAGTTCCTGCTGGTGGAGACCAGAGAACGCAGGATCCTTCACCAGGCCCCTTCCGAATGGGAGCCTGTGAGGGATCCCCTTCTGGAGCTCATGTGCCTCGTATACCTCCTGAACGCCTCCCCGGCACCCGTCCAGGACCGTGTGGTCGGGGTCAGAGAGCTTCGAGGCGCCCGCTTTTTTTCCGGCCCCCATGACCTGGATGTCCAACCGCTCCTTTCCCGTTTCGGGAGAGATCCGGCCGGCTTCCGAACCGCTTCGGAGCGCATGCAGGGAGAGCCGGTGGACCTGGCCGATGTGGCCTATCGATTCCAGGCGTTTCCCAAAATTCCGATCTACTACCTGCTGTGGGAAGGGGATGACGAGTTTCCACCGCGCCTTACCGTGCTCTTCGACCGCAGCATTGATGAGCACATGGCCCCGGATGCCGTCTGGGGCCTTTTCAACCTGGTGACCGGACGGCTCCTGTACGGGCCCCGCTCCGATTGAACCGTCCCGGAGAAAAGAAACCGGCCCTCGTTGACGATCACACCGACCCGCTGCGCCCGCCCGTTTGAAGGGAAAACGTGTGCGAGACCACAGGCGCTTCCCTGCTGGAGTCATCGTGGCTGTGCTCGATGAAACGCACGCGGTCGTCTCTGCCGATCAGGACGAGGGTGGAGGACCTCGTGCCGTAGCGGGGGCTTTGGATAAACGAGGGGGATAGCACCCGTTCCCACTCCAGCCCCACGCCCGTATCCGGAAGCTGGGAATCCGGCGGCTTCTTTTGATCTCGAAGGAGTGAGAAGAGAGCCTCCTCGAGAGGAGAATCGTGCCGCGCCAGGACGCGCTCCAGCTCGGCCTTGCCGCGCTGGACCTTGGGCCAGGGCGTGTCCAGGAGATGATTGCTCAGGCCGTGAATTCCGCGCTCCAGCCTTTTCACTCCCTTTTCCGATCGGTTGGAGGTCCAGTAGAGGTCTGCGCCCATTCCTGCGATCAGGTTGAACCCGTTGTAGGTGTCCCCCTCTTGAAACACCCCCTTCAGATACTCCCGGGGCGTCTCCCCCCCCAGCAGAAACCCGCTCACGAGCCGTCCTCTGGACGGGACATTTTTCCGAACGCGGGTGGGGTCCCGGTGGTTCGTAATGGCGCAGATCCGGCCCGTACGAGTCACACCCATCCAGGTCCCTCCGCCCTGCAGGTCCCGGCCGGCGATCACGTCTGGAGCCTCCTGCCAGAAGGCAGCCCGGGCCGTAGGTCGATCGTAGTACTCGTCACGATTTGCAGCCAGGATCAGTTTGTACTGAGGATGAGAATCCATGGCCATCAGGATAAGACACACGATACTCGCTTCCTCTCTCTCACTTCCCTTTGAACCGGGGCTTCCGCTTTTCAAGGAATGCCTGCTTGGCCTCGGCCATATCCTCGCTCTCGAGAGAGCGGACAAACAGGGACCGGATGGCGTTCTCGTCCTCCGGGTCCAGGATGGGATATCGGGCAATGCGGTGCAGGGCGAGCTTGGTTCCTCGAAGGGAGAGCGGGGCGTTTTCCGCGATCTCCCCTGCCAGGTGGAGCGTGTGGTCCACCAGATCATCATCTTCGACCACTTCATTGACCAGACCCAGGCGCAGACAGGATGCACTGTCGTATCGGCGTGCAGTCAGAAAAACCTCCAGGGCACGGCTGAACCCGATCACCGAGACGAAGCGGCGAAGTCCCTCATATGGGTAGACAAGGCCCAGCTTTGCCGGAGGCATCCCCATGAAGGCGTTTTCTGCCGCGATGCGCAGGTCGCATGACACGGCGAGCTCGCACCCGCCGCCGTACGCCAGGCCGTTGATCATGGCGATCACAGGATAGGGGAACGATTCGACTGCGCGCATCGCGCGTTCCAAGGGCGGATCTCGACGTAACGCGCCCCTGGCCTCGGTCGTAGGCTGAACCGGCAGGGCGGTGATATCATACCCCGCAGAAAAGGCCTGGTCGCCTGCGCCGCGAATCACCACCACGCGGACGAGGTCCTCCCTCGAAAGCCCCTCCAGGCAGCGGACCATTTCCTCCAGGCAACGGTTTGTCAGGAGGTTGCGCTTTTCAGGTCGATTAATGGAGAGGGTGCAGACCGGGCCATCCTGTTCCAAAAGCAATTCATCGTCCATGGTAACGTACATTGTCCTTTCCGCTTTCATGTATCGTGGGAGAATACACTACAGCCCTTTGCGAGTAAAGGCCGCTCAAACGGACGGGGCAGGCAAAAACGGCTTAACATCTTCGCGCCGATTCGATATGAGGAAGAAGTTGGATGGGATCATACGATTTGTGCGCAGAGTATCTGCACATGTTGGAGGTAACATGGAGGATGACGCATACCGCAGGCTCGCACAGCACCTGGACCGCCTTCCCGGAGGCTTTCCGCCTACCGAGGACGGCGTGGAGCTTCGCATTCTTCAACGGCTGTTCACTCCGGACGAGGCCCGGCTGGCCGTTCACTGCACATTGATTCCTGAAACGGCTGTAGTCATCGCACGAAGAGCCGGCATTTCCATGGAAGAGGCCTCCCGGCGCCTGGAAGCCATGGCCCAAAGGGGTTTGCTCTTCAACATTCGAATAGAGGGCCGCCCCACCCTATACATGGCCGCCCAGTATGTGATCGGGATCTGGGAGTACCACGTGAAGGACCTGGACCCCGACCTGATCCGGGACATGAACGCGTACATTCCCAGGCTCATGGATCCGGAGGTCTGGAAAAAGTCCCCACAGCTCCGCACCGTGCCGGTGGGGCGCAGCATACCGGCCTCCGCGAGCGTCCTGCCTTATGAGCGCGCTGAAGAGCTGGTCCGGGCCCGCAAGCGTTTTCTGGTCGCGCCCTGCATCTGCCGCACAGAGCACCGGATGATGGGGGAAGGCTGTGACAGGCCCGTGGAGACCTGCCTGGTGTTCGACCTCGGGGCTGACTTCTACGAGCGCAACGGGCTGGGACGGAGGATCGACCTCGATGAGGCGCTGGACATCCTGAAGCAGGCGGACAGGGCGGGGCTGGTCCTCCAGCCGAGCAATGCCCGGAAGGTAATCAACATCTGCTGCTGCTGCGGCTGCTGCTGTCAGGTCCTGAAGACCCTCAAGCGATATCCCGCCCCGGCGACCCTCGTGTCCTCGCCGTTCATTGCAGCGCTCGACCCGGAGACCTGCAAGGGGTGCGGGGTGTGTGTAGACCGCTGTCAGATGGATGCCCTGGAAATGAACGAAGACAAGGTGTGCCTGGACCCGAAGCGCTGTATCGGATGCGGCCTGTGCGTGTCCACCTGCCCCACCGGCTCCCTGACGCTCTCCCGCAAACCCGACAAGGAGCATTCGGACATTCCCGGGACCATGGTGGAGTCGGCCATCCGGCTCGGCCGTACGCGCGGCAAGCTGGGTACCCTCTCCCTGGCCAAAATGCAGATCCGGTCCAAGGTGGACCGGCTCCTGGCGGCCAGGAGAAAAGCGTGAGCGCCTTGACCCTGAAACCTGTCGGATGAGGAGAAACTCATGAAAAAGCAAGGATTGACATGGATGATCTGTGCAGCCATCCTCCTTATGCCCATCGGGTCCACGGCCGGACCGGTTCTTCAGAGCGACATCCAGGATCAGGAGGCCGTGGAGGTCACCGTTTACAACAACAACCTGGGGCTCATCAAGGACGTCCGCACCGTGTCACTGCCCGTCGGGGAAGGGGAGCTTCGCTTCATGGACGTGGCCTCGCACGTACATCCGGCCACGGTCCATGTGATCTCGCTGGAGGCCTCATCCGAGTTCGCCGTCCTCGAGCAGAATTACGAGTACGACCTCATGAACGCCCAGAAGCTCCTGGACAAGTACGTGGGCAAGGAGATCAAGATCGTGGACTGGAATCCCTACCAGGACCGGAAGGACACGGTCGACGCTACCCTCCTGAGCAACAACCAGGGGCAGGTCTATCGCATAGGAAAGGATATTTACCTTGGCCACCCGGGCATCAAGGTCCTGCCGGAGCTGCCTGAGGACCTCATCGCCAAGCCCACGCTTACATGGCTCTTCCGCAACGAGAACCGGAATCCTCACCGCCTGCAAGTGTCCTACCTCACGGGAAACATACAGTGGCGGGCCGACTATGTCCTCCTGTTGAACGACACGGACACTCAAGGAAATCTCTCGGGCTGGGTCACCCTGGACAACCGGAGCGGCGCAACTTACCGCAACGCCAGGCTCAAACTGATCGCCGGCGCCGTTCACCGGGTGTCCCCCGCCCCGCAAGCCCAGCAGCTCGAGGCAAAGGCCATGGCGCGTCCCGGGGCCGATGGCTTCGTGGAGGAGGCCCTTTTCGAGTACCACATGTACGACCTGGAACGCCGGACTACGATCAAGGACCGCCAGACCAAACAGATCCGTCTCCTCGAGGCCCCAGGAGTGGAGGTCCAAAAGGAACTCTGCGTTTTCGGATCCAGGCATGCGTTTACCCGCAACTATCAAGGCCGCCCCACGAAGACCCCGGTCACCGTCTATGTCACATTTCAAAACGAGGATGCCAATCACCTGGGCATTCCACTCCCCGCCGGCGTTGTCCGTCTATACAAGCAGGACAGCCGCGGTTCCCAGCAGTTCATTGGTGAAGACCGCATCGAGCACACACCCAAGGACGAGGCCATCCGGCTCAAGACGGGTGAGGCCTTTGACGTGGTCTCGGAGAGACTTCAGACGGACTACCGCCAGGTGACCCGCGGGGTTCATGAAACAGCCTGGGAAATTCGATTGCGTAACCATAAGGAGTCTCCGGTTCGCATCGCCGTCGTAGAGCCCCTTGCCGGGAGAAACTGGAAAATTCTGGAGAGCTCCCATCCCTACGAGAAATCCGATGCCTTTACCATTCGTTTCGAGGTGGACGTGCCTCCCGACGAATCCGTGAGCGTACGTTACAGGGTGCAGATCGGGTTTTAGGCCCCTTTAGAAAACGGACAGCCTGACCGCTCCGATTCTCATGGGCAACGCACCATGACCCGGAACCATTGGATCTCCCTACGTTCCCGCTTCAGCGGTATGAGGAATGCGCAAGCGAAGCATTTTCAACTCGGCCATTGACAGAACGGTTCCGGGTCCTTAAGGTTTGAATAGGTTACCGGCATGGAGGTCCGCAATACCGTTCTCGTGGATCGTGAGGCCCAATCAGGAACGAGCAGGGACGGGTCCATGGGAAGCGGGGGCGGATCCGGTTTCTCATCCTTGGCGCCGAGGTTCCCTGTGATGAGGGACGGGAACAGCGGGCGCTATCTGTTTTGGTTTGACCCGCCCGTATCTGTTTCAGGCCATTCAGATCTTTAGTCATCACCCTCGTCCCATCATGAAGGTTCGGGCCCAGGCTGGAAGTTCAACGGCAAAGGCTGTCGCCTTGACGCGATAGGGGAAGACGCACACCCATTCCAAAAATGCGAAAAGATGCGGGCTGTGTATTCAGCGCGCATGGACGCCGAGTTCGTCCTCCTCGACCCCTTCTATGCCTTCTCCCGACACATCATGAAATCAAGGAGGAATCCATGTCGACTTCAGCCCAAGGAGACAACGTAAAAATCCACTACACTGGAAAGCTCGAGGACGGCCGGGTCTTTGACTCGTCCCGGGATCGGGAACCCCTCGAGTTCAAGCTCGGCGACGGGCAGATCATCCCCGGGTTTGAAAACGGCGTGGTGGGAATGGAAATCGGAGAAACGCGGAACCTGGAAGTGGGCCCGGACGAGGCCTACGGGCAGCACCGGGAAGACCTGGTCGTCCATGTGCCTTCCGGTGAATTTCCGGATCACATCACCCCCGAGATCGGACTGCAGCTCCAGATCAAGCAGCAGGACGGTACCCCCTTCGGAGTGGTCATTACGGAAATCACGGACGAACACGTCACGCTGGATGCGAACCATCCCCTGGCGGGCCAAACTCTCTACTTCGAAGTAGAGCTGGTAGACATCGTCTAAGGATGCCGTACGATGCTCTCTGCTCCCGGCCGGACTGCCTACGGGGAACTTGCGGCGGCCGTCGGGAAGAATGCTTCTATTGAACGCTCAAGCAGTCTTGCTTCGCCAAGAACGGCTCGAGAACCTCACAATTTCGTTGGAGTGGGATGAGCAATGCCCGAGCCAGACGTTTTCGCACCACCGGAGGATGCCCATGATCACCAAACGCCTTCTGCGTCAATCTGCAGTTTCCCTTCTGCCTCTTCTTGCTCTCTGCCTGAGCATTCCCTTGGCCGGCTGCCGGACAGTGGGTGTCGGCATTGAAGATCAACCTGAATACAGAGATGATTCGCGTCGCAAGGGTCCGCCCCCCTGGGCCCCCGCCCATGGGTACCGGGCCAAGCACCGGTACCGCTACTATCCATCCGCTCAAGTCTACTATGCGCACGATCGCGGCGTGTACTTCTACTACAGAGACGGCAAATGGCGCGTATCCGCGTCGCTCCCCGGGAACCTCCGGCTGAATCTGGGCGACCATGTAACCCTGGAAATGGATACGGACAAGCCTTATCACTTCCACAGCGACGTGGTGCGCCATTATCCCCCCGGCCAGGCCAAAAAAGTCGGGAAAGGTCATAAAAAAGGAAAAGGAAGGAAAAAATGATCCCCGAGCCTGAGCCCGACCCCGAAGCCCCCCTGCTCCCTGCACAGCAACGCATTCTCGTGTTCCAGCAGCACGGGAGCGGGGAAAAGAAGATTCAGGGCATTCTTGTCCACGGGCAGGGTCGGTTCGCCCTGAATACCGTTGCCGTCGACGGGGCCCTGCCGCCGGTACTGGATGAGACGGACGACCTGCTTCCGAACACCCTGGACGCGGACCTGGTGCTCGACTATCTCGTGCACCCCGATCTCTCGCACGATCTCGCAGCGCAGTGTGTCGCCTCGGGCATTCCGGTCATTGCTCCGGGGAAAAAGCTTCGCATGAAGGGCGTATTTTCCCCACCCACCTGATGCGCCCTTTCCGGGCCGGTCGGCCTGGGAAGCTATGCTCGAACCTTCGGGGCCCCGGTGTTCGATGTCCTGACATCCGGGGGACGAATCTCCGAGCTCCGCGTTGTACGCGGCGCGCCCTGCGGCGCCACATGGGATGCGGCCGAGCGTGTTCGCGGGTTGCCTTTGGAAGAAGCGATCGTGCGCATCGGCCTGGAAACCCAATTCTTCTGCACTGCAGACCCCGCCGGGTGGGACCCGATGTACGGAAAAAGCCCTGTCCACTTTGCAGGGGATCTGCACTCCGCAGCCCTGAAAAAAGCCCTCCAGTAGCGGCCCAACCCCTAGACCGCCTCCTATACTACCTGCACAAGGCCGACGAAGGCGCTTCCGCCTTTCCAGGGGCTCGCTTATGTCAAAAGTGATATAAGTAGTGAATATTCTTATTCTTTCTTGACACCCACGATAAAGGTAGCTAAGATACTTTCAGAATCGTACAGCCGAAAAAGACAAGGTGTTCGGTTCCGGGTATATCGTGCCGTCCGAATCACGGCCGAAGGGTTCTGCGGAAAGGAATAGAAGGATCACAGTGTGAGGGAAAAAACGGGGTCTTTTCAATCCGGAAAGGAGATGATCAATGGACAAAATCCTGAGAATCGATATGGGCGCGTCCGGCGGCCCGTCCGCCACCGAGGCCCCTCTGGGGGATTACGCCGGGATCGGCGGTCGAGCACTCACCTCCGCCCTGGTCAATAAGGAAGTGCCTCCGCTCTGCCATCCCCTTGGCGAAGAGAACAAGTTCGTCATCGCCCCGGGTCTTTTGAGCGGCACCACCGGGGCCATGTCCGGGCGGATCTCCGTGGGATGCAAGAGCCCGCTCACCGGAGGCATCAAGGAAGCGAACTCCGGAGGTCAAGGGGCCCAGGTGCTCGCACGCCTCGGCTACGCCGCTATCGTACTGGAGGGAAAGCCCGCAGACGATACCCTGTACAAAATCTCCATCAACAAAGACGGGGTGACCATCACTCCGGACAACAGTCTCAAGGGCCTTGGGAACTACGACCTGGTGGACAAAATGAAGGCGGAGTTCGGG
>JASFQI010000126.1:0-12294 GCA_050115555.1 Desulfobacteraceae bacterium | reverse complement strand
CGTATAGGAACCTTGTTCCCGGTTGTGTCGGGCCAAAATGCCCCAAACGTTGCATTCATGTTGCATCTCCATTGCGATCCCAGGACAGGCATGATAGAAGAGATATAGCGTCGAAGGACCACCATCCACCTTCGGGAAAGGGATCGGCCGTGGCGGAAAAGGATGGCACCTGGCGGATCGTCCTTGTCGATGACGAGGCGGACATCTGCGAAGTACTTGGCGTTTCTCTCGAGGATGCGGGATACGAGGTCGAAACGGCCCGGAACGGAGAAACTGGCCTTCAGCTCTGCCACACGTTTCGGCCCCACATCCTGATCACGGACATTCGCATGCCGGGGATGGACGGCCTGCAGCTCCTGGAAGCCGTGAAAGCATCCCAGCCGGAGATCGAGGTCATCGTGGCCACCGCTTTTGGCGAAATGCAGGTGGCCATCCGCGCTCTCCAGCTCGACGCCTCGGACTTCGTCACCAAACCCGTTGGGGAAGAGGCGCTTCAGCTCGCGTTGAAACGAGCCCGAGAGCGGTACATAGCGAGGAAGCAGCTCGCGGATCACGCCAGGCTCCTGGAGGAGGAGAGCGTTCATACGACACAGGAGCTCCTGAGAACCATCTCGTTTCAGCGGCGCCTGATCCAAAGCTCCATGGACGGCATTCTGGGCTGCGACAGGGATGAGACCGCCGTGACGTACAACCAGGCGCTGGAGGGGATGGTCGGCCACGCCCGTCACCAGGTGCTCTGGCGAAAACACCTCTCGGATTTCCTCTCGCCGGACGATGCCAGGGAGTTGCGAAAGGCCCTGGAAGGAGAATCCTTTGGCGGTCCGGGTCGCCTCTTCCTGTATGAAACCCGCCTCGTGACGGCCGACGGCCGTGCCGTTCCGGTCCAGGTCTCGGCCACGGAAATTCTGGAAGGCGATCAGCGGGACGGCCTGGTCTTCTTTTTCCGGGACCTTCGGGACATCCTCCGGCTGGAGCGTGAGATGGCCGACCAGGCCAAAATCCTTCACCAGGACAAAATGATGAGCCTTGGCCGTCTGGCTGCGAGCGTGGTTCACGAAATCAACAACCCGCTCTCAGGAATCCTGAATTATGCGAGGCTCATGAAGCGTATCTTGGCGCGGGGACGCCCGGGCGACGAGCAGCTGGAAAAGTTCCGTTGCCACCTGGAACTCGTAGAGACCGAAACCAGCCGCTGCAGCCGAATCGTCTCCAACCTCCTTTCCTTTTCCCGTCATTCCCGAATCGAGTTCACGGATGTGGACATCCGCGAGCTCCTGGAACGTTCAGCTCTCTTGAGCCGCCACAAACTGGAGCTTCAGAACGTTTCCCTCGACGTCTCCACGGCCCCGAATGTCCCCCGCGTGAGGGGGGATGCAAACCAGCTTCAGCAGTGCATCATCAACCTGGTCTTCAACGCACTGGATGCCATGCCCCAAGGGGGACACCTCGAGCTGAGCGCGGCCCTGGAGTCGAACGCCGTGGTCATCCGAGTGCGCGACACCGGCCCGGGAATCGATCCTGAAGTCCTGCCCCACATTTTTGAGCCCTTTTTCACCACCAAGAAGGAGGGGCACGGCACCGGCCTGGGCCTGTCAACGGTGTTCGGCATTGTGGAGCGACACGGCGGGAGCGTGGACGTGCATAGTCGACCCGGGGAGGGAACCGAGTTCACCATCACGCTTCCCACCGGGGGTGTGCAACCTGCTCCTCCCGAAGGACCGACCGCATGAACGCCGATCACCAGAGCATCCCCTCCGGCAGGACCATCCTCTCCGAGCAGTGGCTCGGCCTCCTGGATCTGCTCAAAGTCGGGGCCTTCATCATCGACCTGGAGCATCGCATCACGGGGTGCAATCCGTGCGCCCAGGCCCTGTTTGGAATGGAGAGGGGGGAAATGGTAGGCCGGGACTGCCGGAAGGTCTTCCGCGGAGCCCCGTGCACCACGTGCTGCCCGCATAGCGAGGAGATCACCGAGCCTCAAGCGCTGGAAGTGGAGCTCCTGGATGCAGACGAAAACGTCCACCTGGTTACCCGCCTCAGCGCACCGATCTACGGCGACGACGGACGTCTTACAGGACACCTCATCCTGATCCAGGATCGCCCTTCCCTGGGCGATCTCCTTAAGCGCGTCCGGTACGGGGAAAAGAGCCTGAAGATCATCCTCGACCACCTGGAGCTGGCCCTGTTCACCGTGAATCGGGGGGGACACATCACGTTTTTCAACGATGCGGCCGAGACCATGACCGGCTACCATCGGGAGGAAGTCCTGGGAAAGTCCGCCTCCATGATCCTGGGTCCGGAAGGAAACGGGGCCTGGTGCGAGCTGAAAACCAGCCTGTCCGAAGGGCACGCCGGCAGCAGCGGCCCTGCGAAAATTCTGGCGGCCGAAGGGGACATTGTGGAGATCAAGGCCGACTTCATGCCTCTGACCAACGACCGGGAGCAATTCGTAGGAGCCCTGGTCACGCTTCACGACCTGACCCTTGCCAGACAGCTGGACGAGGTCATCACCGAGCACGTATCCTTTCACAACATGATCGGTCGGGATCCGTCCATGCAGAAGATCTTCGAAATGGTGGAGCAGGTAGCCCCGAGCGATGCCACCGTACTGATCGAGGGGGCCACGGGCACGGGCAAGGACCACCTGGCACGGGCTATCCACGCGGCGAGCCATAGAAGCGATCAACCCATGGTCAAGGTCAATTGCGCCGCCCTGCCCAACGATCTTCTGGAGTCCGAGATGTTCGGCTACGCCGCAGGAGCCTTTACCGGAGCGGTCCGGGACAAGCCGGGACGTATCCAGGAAGCCGACGGCGGGACGATTCTTTTGGACGAGATCGGGGATCTTCCGCTCCCGGTTCAGGGCAAGCTGCTTCGGGTGCTCGAGGACCGCGAGTTCTATCCCCTTGGAGAGCGGCACACCGTGAAGGTGGACGTCCGCATCATAGCGGCCACGAATCGGGATCTTCAGGGGCTCCTCACCGAGGGTCTCTTTCGAGAGGATCTTTTTTACCGGCTCAACGTCTGCCGAATCGAACTGCCCACCCTCAAGGACCGACGTGCGGATCTCCCCCTGCTCATCCGCCACATCCTGCGTCGCCTCTCGGCCGCGCGGCAGGGACGCCCTTCTGAAATCTCTGCAGACGCCATGGAAGTGCTTCTTCGGTATCACTATCCGGGCAACGTCCGCGAGCTGGAGAACATCCTGGAGTATGCCCTTCTGACCTGCCGGGGGAAGACGATTCGTCCCGAGCACATTCAAAGCTATGTCCACTCGCGGGCCGGCTGGATCGACCCGTGTCTGCCTCCCCGCACGACGACCGCAGCCAGGGACAGGGACATCCGCGAACGACGGGGCGTCCTGGAGGCCCTTGAGCGGCATCAGTGGCGAAGAAAGAAAACGGCCCAGGCCCTGGGGATCGACCGAACCACGCTCTGGAGAAAGATGAAAAAGTACGGGCTGAGTTGAGGCAAAGGGCGCTCCCGACCGATGCTATTCGTTCCCCCGGCGGAGTCCCATTCTCAATGCGGCGGCCAGCTGCTCCATCTCCTTGAGGTATTCCCTGGGAAGGGGGTTGATGGGGACCACGACGCCGTCGATGGCATCGGCAACGGCCTGGGCCTCCATCTTCGAATACTGCGGCTGCACAAAGAGGACCTTTACGCCGTCCGCCCTCGCCTGTTCAATCAAGGCGGCGAGCTGCCTGGCGCTGGGGCTCTTCCCTTCCATTTCGACGGCTACCTGTTTCAAGCCGTACGATTCGCCGAAATAGCCGAACGCCGGATGAAACACGTAGAATGTTCGGCCCTGGAGCGGGGCCAGCAGGTCGGCGATCTGCCGATCCAGCCGATCCAGGTCGTCATGAAAGGCGGCCAGGTTCTCCCTGAATCGGGCGCTGCTTTGGGGCGCGAGTCGGCAGAGCGCCTCGCAGATGGTAGAGGTCTGGACCTTGACGCGCTTGGGATCCAGCCAGATGTGAGGATCGGGGACCTCCCGTTCTCCGCCTCTCTGGAAATAGCGAAGCGTCACCCCATCGCGCAGGTCCACGATCGGAAGGGACGGCTGCCGTTTCTGAAGCTTTCCAAGAAACCCCTTCTCAAAGGGGGTGCCGATGCGGAAATACACCTGAGCCCTCTCCAGCCTGGCCATCTGCTTGGATGTAGGTTCATACGTGGCCGGAGATTTCCCCGGACCGACCAGGACCTCGACATCCACGTGCGTCCCTCCCACCCTTTCCACGAAATCGGCTTGAGGCAAAATGCTCACAAAGACCTTGATCCGGCCCTCTTCACCCCGGACCCCCCGCGCGAAAAGCAGGAGAACCCCTGCGAGACACCCCACGAGAATGCGCTTTTTCACGGCCCCTCTCCTTTCACCGGACATCCTCCCGGCTAGAGTTGCCGGGCGTACGTGAGGAGGTTTCGGTTGACCCTGAGGCGGGACGGTGGGTAGGTAAGCTCGTTTCCCCTCCCTTGAAAGGGGACGTAGATGAGCACGACGTCCTGCGCCTCGACGGCGATCTCGGGGAGTTTGGGAAGGAGCTTGCGCGGAGGCTTCATAAAGGAGGCCAGGCTCAGCTTGAGGCTCTCCACCGCCTCGTTTACGGGCAGCGTCACCGGGTAAAGATCCCCCTCAGGCAAGTGGGGATCGCCTTGGTCTTCGGGCTGGGAAAGCGTGGTGCGAAGCGAGAAACGCAGGAAGTCCTGTGGTCGAACCTTGAAGGCCGGTGCCCAGAAGTAAAACGGCCTTTTCTCCATGGGGTCGGTCACGGCCTTGGGGAGATTGGCGAGGCGGACGAGATCCGCCAGGGATTCCAAAGGAACCCCGGAGACCTTTGCGCGAACCTTCCAGAACGGGAGAAAGCAGACCGCGTCCGCACCCTCAGGGGACGGGAGCGTGGCGAACGCGATCTTCATGAAGTGCTTTTTTCCTGCATGCCACACCGAGTGGCAGTTTCTGCAGTCCAGGGCGAGGCTGTCCCGTGCGCCTTCCAGATCCCAGCCGCACTCCGGGCACTGGGCCGGGACGAACTTGAGACGCCAACGGGGACGGCCCCCGGGAAGTGCGGCGAGGTCCACGTCGTCGGGGAGCGGACCGGAGACGGGCCGGTTCAGGATCGCATCGAAAAGGCGATCTCCCTGAAGGTAAAACGGCGAATAAAGAAGGCTCAGGGTCTCCCCGATGAACTCCTGAAGGAACAGGGGGCTGGACCCCGCCAGGGCGTAACGTTCGCGAATCTTCTCGAGCATCTCCGAATAAGCGACGTCGGGTTGAAGAAAACGTCCGGCGGTTTCCGGGGTGAGGAACTGCAGCTTCAGGGTTTGGCTCCGAATCCCTACTGTGGCGGGGGCCTGGCGCAGCCCGAGTGCTCGGTAGCTCACATCCACGATGCGGTGCTGAATGCCTTGTGCGGCACAGGAGAACAGCATGCCCTTGAACCGCCAGTAGGGGACGTAGACCACCTCCTCCCCCTCAGCCGCACGACTGGGAAGGACGTAACGGTAGACCCGGCTCAGGAGGTAGGATTTCACCCGGCAGAAGCCGCATTCAAACAGGTGATCCGTCTCGTCCAGCGTGGCCGGGGCCCCGCACTGGGGGCACTGGTAGTCGACCAGCAAGGCTAGAGCTTCTCCCCACAGTTATTGCAATACACGGAGTCGGGGAGGTTTTCGTTGCCGCACGCAGGGCAGAACTTCGCCGCGGGCGTCTCCTCCACCGCGTGCCCGCAACGCGGGCAGAAACGGGCGTTGGGGGCCAGATTTTTCCCGCAGTTCGCACACTGCGAAAAGACGACCTGCTGGTGCCCGCAAAAGGGGCAGAACTTGGCGTTGACCGGGATGGCCGCCTGACATTCCGGACAGGTGGCTTGCTGCTCCTGGCCACTGGATCCGGCGGGGGCGGGCCCTCCGCCCCCTGAAGGGGATCCACCGGAGAAGTACTGAGCGAACATGGCCGGCATCATGACGCCCATGCCCATGCCCATGCCGTCCCCGGCCCCACCCTCCGACTCGGCGGCCTTTTCCATGGCCATGGCCGCCTTCATCTGCATGAGCTTGTTCATGTCCTGAAACACGCCCATGCGGCTTCGATCATCGATCGCCTTCTGGACCTCGGCTGGCGGTGTAATAGCGTTGACGTAAAGGTGAGTGAGAGCAAGGCCGAAATGGCCGAAGTCTTCCTGGACCTTTTTAGCCAGCCCTTCGGAAAGCTCGTCGTACTTCGACGGGAGGTTCAGGATGGAGTCCAGGGTCTCGCCCATGAAGTCGTTGAACCGACTGACGATGACCCGGTTGAGGTACTCCTCGACCTCGGCCGTACTGAACATGCCCTGGGTCCCCACCATCTTGTTGATGAAAAGGATCGGCTGAACCACCTGAAGGTTGAACACCCCGAAGGCCCGCAAACGAATCAGCCCGAGCTCCGAGTCCTTGAACGCCACCGGGTCGCGCGTGCCCCATTTCAGATTCGTGAACACCTTCATGTTCACGAAGTAGACCTCGGCACGGAGCGGGCTCGTCATCGCCCAGGGGAGCGCGGCGATTTTCGTCAGGATGGGGATGTTCCCGGTCTTCAGGGTGTGCCGTCCCGGGCCGAACGCCTCCACGGCCTTGCCTTTGTAAAAAAACACTCCGGCCTGACTGTCGCGCACGGTCATTTGGGCCCCGAACTTGATCTCGCCGGAGCCCTGCTCGGGAATCCGGTGCACCAGCGCCTGCCCGGTATCGTCAAACCACTCCAGGACCTCTAAAAAAACCAGATTGTTTTCACCCATCCTCCTCTCCTTTCGTCGAAGATCTGCCGTTTCATCACACGCTCACGGCATAGACAAGATTTATACTAGAAAAACCGGACACCGGCGTCAATGGAAAAGGCCCTGCCTAAAAAGGGGCAGGCCTTGGCAGCATGTCTTGAGAGGCTCTCAACGAACGCGGGGCTTCCCAGATTCCCATTGTGCCGTGGCCGCGTTTTCGGTAAGGTGGTTTCATTTTGCAAAACCCCGCATCGGGTGCGGGTGAGTCGAGCCGGTGCCCGGTCGCATGGAGAACACGCAGGTAGAATCCCATGAACAGCAATACGGCAAACCCCATTGTAGAGATCATCGGGGCCGAAAACTTCACCTGGCTCTGCGAAGCCTTTTCCAGGTCAACCACGCTCGAGGATGTCCCCTCGGCCATCCTCGAACCGGTGAGCCGAGCCGATGCCACCCGACGCGACCTGGCCTCCGACCCGAACGCGATCACTGCCATTGCGCTCATCACATTTGCCTACGGCCTGGCCGAAAAACTACAACATCCGCAGACGGGTTCCAATGACCTGATGCTCGCGAAGCTCCTGGCCCGCAACGAGTTGGATCGACGCTCCGGGCGGAAACACCTTGACAACCCTTTGTGGAGCCGTCCTCTGTACGAACTCATTACCGGTCAGGTAGGAGACCGGATTCGAAGCTTGCGCCTCATGACCACCCATACGGGTGAGCCGGGGGGTTGAGCCCCTCGCGGAAGGAATCCCGTTTTGAAGGATCAGCTCAGGTGCCCCCACTGCGGTCACGTGATCGAGCGATATCGAAATCCTTTTCCCACGGTGGATCTTGTCATTGAAGTGCAAGGGGGTATCGTTTTGATCCGTCGCGGAAACCCTCCTTACGGCTGGGCCCTCCCTGGAGGCTTTGTGGACTACGGAGAAAGCCTGGAGGAGGCCGCGGTTCGGGAGGCCGGGGAGGAGACCGGGCTCGAGGTCTCGCTCACCGGTCAGCTCGGTGCCTACTCCGACCCGGACCGGGACCCCAGGCAGCACACCATTACCGTGGTCTTTACCGCCAAAGCGCAGGGAGAACCCCGTGCCGGGGACGACGCCTCCGGCGTGGGCATATTCACAAGGGAAACCCTGCCCCAGGATCTGGCCTTTGACCACGCCCGCATCTTGAGGGACTACTTCGAAGTGCGAGGCGGCACGTGCGCCCGCTGATCCCTGCAAGACTCCGTCCGTATGCCGCCATTCCGATCCTGCTGGCGCTGCTTTTCGCCTCGCTGGTCCTTCTCGCACATGCCCTCCTTCAAAGGCCTTCCGTGCAGGAGGCCCTGGTGGAAAGTCTCTCCTCGCATACGGGATACAGCGTACGGACAGGACGAATCGAACTGAGCCTTTGGGGAGGAATCGGGATCCAGGTGCACGACCTCGAAGCGGTGACTCCGGACAAGGACCAGTCGATCCAGGCCGCCGGCATGCGCCTCTCCCTGAATGCCCGCGCCTTGATTTCGGGGCGCATCGTTCCGGTCAGCCTGACGCTCATTCAGCCTCGAATCTACGTGAACCGTCCGGAGGAAGGGTCGGACCCGACCCTGTTTTCCCTGGAGCAATGGCCTGTTTTCTGGATTCCCGGCCTCCGGTCTTTCTCCATGGAGAAGGGGCGCATCGTCTTCGGAGACCGTCCTTACGGGCTGGAATCGCTATATCTTGATGTGCGCCATCGCAAACGCGATCCCATGCCCATGGCGATCACCGCCTCCGGAACCGTTGACTGGCCGGAAACCTCTATCCCGTTTCGCATCCGCGGAAAAGGCGACCCCCTGAAAGAGCAGGGAACGGCCGGCCCTTTTCAAATCCATGTGCAAGCGGGGCCTATTCCGGCACCGTTTCTCCCCTGGCCTCAGGATCTCCCTTTTCAGGAAGGCCTCGTGGAGGCCGAGCTCACGCTCGAAAACGGGGAAGATTCCGGGCTCAAGGGTTCCGGTCACATTACGGGACGGGACCTCCAGTTCGACCTGGTCCAACCCGGCCAGCGAAAGACCTTTCGGCTTTCAGAGGCCGCGGTTGCCCTTTCCGGGCGAATCCAGGGGAAGGAGGTGCTCATCCCGGAGCTCACGTTTACAACCGGTGACCTGTCCTCCGAGGTGAACCTCCGAATTGACCTGCGAAATATGGAGAACCCCCAGGTGCAGATGCGAGCGGAAACCGGTTTTCTGCCCATCGCTTCGTTTAAGAGATACTTTCCCGCGCCTCTGCTCGCACCCTGGGTCGAATCCCGTCTGTTCCCGCTGCTTCAGAAAGGAGAGGCCCGCCTCGATCATCTCACCCTGAACGGAACGCTTGAAGACCTCGAGAACCTGGGCCATCCTGATCACGAGGACGCGCTTGCTCTCTCTGTAGCCTGTCGCCGCTTCGTCGTTTCGGGCGGGGGCATGCCCTACCCGTTTCGAGACGTCTCGGCCGTTGTCCATTACGAAAAGGGCGATCTCGTCATTGCCGATCTCAAAGGCCATTTGAACGACTCGCTCCTTCGCGAGGGCCGCCTGGAGGTGACGGATGTCCAGCAGGAGCGCCCCGTATGGGACATCCTTTTGGACGGGGATTTCGACCTTCAAACCCTCAAGGAGCACAAGCGGATGGTCTTCCTCCCCCCGGACGTGCTCCACACCCTGGACCGTGTCGGCCCCGTAGTTGGACGCCTCTCCTGCAGGACCTGGTTTCGATACGAGCCCGAATGGCCGTTTCCGCGCACACGAAAGGGGACGTTCCTCCTCCAGGACTGCCGGGTTCTGCAGCCGGAGCTCCGACTTCCTCTGGTGCTCGATTCCGCCGAGATCCAGATCTTCGAAGAGAGCGAAAACCAGTTTCGCGCCTCAGGGGCATGGGGACGGTCACGGTTCGAGGCAACCGGGACTTTCGGGGGTGGGGAGCGCGTGTACCCCCTTCGCTCGGCCCGCATCGCCTCCTGGGTCGACATGAATGAAACCCTCTCGGCCCTCTTTCGGGGCTTTGAACCGCCGTTGGCCTTCCAGAAACCCGTGACCACCCGGCTCACCCTGATTCGTGAAAAGGATCTCTGGTCCTGCAAAGGGAGGATCGATCTGGCGGGAGTCACCCTTCGAAACGACCGGGTCTCCATGAGACCGCCCGGGCGTGAGGACCACATCTCGTTCGACATGCAGCTCGGTCCGGGGGAACACCTCGTCATGCGTCAGGTCCAGTGCCGATTCCGGGGCTCCACCCTGGAGCTCTCCGGCGGGTACGACCTGGAACGCAAGGATCTCTTCACAATCGAGGTCACGGCTCCGAAGCTGAACCTCGAGGACCTGGGGCTTCGTTTTCGCGAGCAAGGACATCCCAGCACCGGAATCCTCCGGGGTCGTCTCAAAATCATGGCATCCCGCCTCTCGCCGCTCTCCACCCTGGTACTGGGCCGCATTCGCGGCGAAGGAATCACCGCCCACCTGAACCGGCTTCCTTCCCCCATCACGGAAGGCTCCTTTCTCCTGAATTGTTCGGGGCGATCGATCCTGCTGGACGACTGCCGGCTCTGCGTGGGCGAAAGCCGGCTGGAGGCGAAGGGGGACTTCGAGGGCTGGGAAGAAATCACCGGGCGACTGGACGTTCACGGGGAGTTTCTGAATATCGCCGATTTCCTTTCCAAGGATATGGAAATCGCAAAAGGCGGTATCCCCGAGCAGATTCGAATTGAGGCGCAGGTCCACGCCGAACAGGGCCGCTGGAAGGATCTTTACTTCGGCCCCCTGCAGGCGGATGTCCGCCTGTGGGAGGGGACGGCCACGCTGGCCCGCTCCCGTATTCGCCTGGAGCACGGGGTCCTGACCTCGAGCGGTCACGTACGAACTGGAGACGCCGGCGAGATCTACCTCTCCAACCATCTAAGGCTGACCGATCAGCCCGTGAGTCTCCTCCTGGAGGACCTGGGCGTGAAGAACCCACCCCTGGAAGGCGCTTTGAATATGGAGAGCCTTCTGACCTTTCGAAGTGAGAAGGCAAAAGACCTTCTGAAAAATCTCTCGGGAACCGCGAACGTGACCATCCAGGAGGGGCACGTACACCACTCGAGCTTTCTCTTCAAGGTCCTGGACGCCCTGAGCCTGAGAAAGCTCTTCAAACCCAAGCCCGGGGATCTGCCGGAGAACACGTTCTACTTCGAGCGAATAGAGGGCCATGCGGACATCGACCATGGGATTCTCTCCACAGAGAACGCCGCCATGACGAGCCCGGTCTTCAATGCCGTGGCCACAGGCAACGCGGATCTTCCCAAGCGGATGTATCGTTTCACCATGGGAATTCGACCCCATGAAACCCTGGACGCGATTGTGAGCACCATCCCGATTCTCGGATATGCCCTCACCGGCAAGGATCGATCCTTTCTCACTTACTACTTCGATGTCACGGGGCCTTTTTCGAATCCGGACGTCCGGTATGTGCCCTTCAAGCACCTGGGAAGCGGTGTAGCTGACGTCCTGAAACGCCTTTTCCTTTCGCCGGTTCGGATTTTTGATCAGCTGTCCGGGAGTTCCCCGGCCGCTCGCGCCCCGGAGCCGACAGAAGGCCCTGAACCCTGAAACACCCCCACGTGCATCATGCGTCGCCGTTGTCGCCGTCGTCTGTTTCAATCTGGCTCGGGTCCACGGCCTGCCCGGGGGAGATGCTCTCAAGAAACTCCCTGAGGCCGGGACGAAGATAGACCGAGCCGAGGTCGAAGCGCTTGATCGCTCCGGCGAGTACCTCCAGCTGGTCCCTTAACGGCGCCTTCCGGTTGACAATGACGACGGGAAGCCCTCGAATACGGCACAGTCCGCCGGGGTTGAACCGCGTCTCCCTGCGCAGGGTTTCGTAGCGCACCTCGATTTCCAGTCCTTTCGCCAACGTCTCCAGTTGCTCCAGCATGAGTTGCTCATCCATGCCGCATCCCCTCCGAAATCGTTCCCGAACGCGCCTACCGCTCCCGAATGGGAGCTAAAAGACACACGATGAATCCGAGAAGGGCCGCCCCGCCGGTGATGGTAAACAGCCGTTCCAGGCCGACCCACGCGACCACGGCCCCGGAAAGCACCGGACCCGTGATAAATCCGGAATCATAGACGGCCGTGAACAGGGCCATGGCCCCCGGCCTGCCGTTCATCCCGCCGTGTTCGGCCGCCAGGGCGTTGTGCGCCGGAAACAGGAATCCCATCCCTGCACCGAAGAGAAGCGCGGGAATCCACCCCCCGAAACGTCCGAAGAGCGGGGGGACTAGGAGCAGCCCCAACCCGAACACGGGATAGCTGAACCGAAGAAACCGAAGCTTCCCCCAACGATCGATCGCCCGGCCCGAGGTCAACAGAATACCAATGGCCAGCGTGAAGGCCACGAAGAAAAACACACCGGCCGAGGCCTCTTTTTTTTCGGACCACAGGGCGAGGAAATTGAACACCGTGGCCTGGCAATGGGCGAAGATCACCGTGGAAAGCAACAGAAAGAGAAACGAGACATCCCGAAGGAGCGGCCTGTAGACCACCCGCCTCTCCGCTCGTTGC
>JASFQI010000125.1:0-12573 GCA_050115555.1 Desulfobacteraceae bacterium | reverse complement strand
TTCTTTTTCCGGCGGAAAATTTTGTTGTTCAAAAACGGCTAAAATGATAGGTCCATGATGGAGTTCCCCGCAAAGGTTGGAATTTTTCATAATCAGATGTCGCCATACGAAAAAAGTGGAGGAGAAAAATGAGTGAAATCAAGACCGTAGGGATCATCGGTTTCGGTGTCATGGGCGCTGCCATCGGCTTGAATGCCGCTGCATCGGGATACCGTGTCATCTATAAGGAAATCAACGATGATCTTGTGAAGACCATGTACGAGAAGCAGGTCGTCCGTTCCCTTTCCAAGAGGGTTGAAAAGGGAAAAATCACCCAGGAAGACATGGACAGGATCACCGCGAACATCAGCGGAACGACCGAATATGCGGATCTGACCGGATGCGACCTCATCATTGAGGCGGCCGTCGAAAACATGGATCTTAAGATCGGGATATTCAAGGATCTTTCCGATGCATGTCCCAAAGAAACCATCATCGTAAGCAACACTTCGACATTTCTGATCGAAAAACTGATGGAAAAGGTCGACAATCCGGCGCGGACAGCCGGGTTGCACTATTTTTTCCCTGCGAATGTCAACAAACTGGTAGAGGTGATTCGCCAAAAAGAAACGAGCGATGATACGTATCAGGCGTTGATGTCCTTTGCAAAAGGCAATAAAAAAATTCCAATCACCGTCAAGGACTTTCCCGGATTCGCCATCAACCCGATATTCATCTCCGCCTATCTCATCCTTGATACGTTTTATGGCGATACCTATAACGCGGCTACCCTGGATGATATCAGCAAAGAGGCCTTGGGCATCAAATACGGCGTCCTGTGGGTCCAGAACAGCGGCGGACTGGGCACCGCTTACCATGCCGGCAAATCCATGGTCGACTATCTGGGAAATTCCGACATCGGATTTCCCCCGGTCCCGGATGTATTAGGGGCCAGGTTCGAGAACAATGATCCTTTTAACCTGGAAGACGGACCCGTCCTTGACGATGAAAAGGCCAGAGCCGAGGTCAAAGAAACCCTGTTGGGAGGCATTTATGCCATCTCCACTCATCTGATCGAAAACGATGTGGCCTCAATGGGGGATCTGGATCTGGGTATTTCCACTGCACTTGCCTGGCCCAAGGGACCTTTGACCATGATGAATGAAATGGGAATGGAGGAGGCGGCAAGGCTCATCAAGACGGTGGTGGACAAGGGGTTTTACAAAATGCCCAAGAAATTTGCCTCCGGCGACCTCAGTCCCTGGAAAATGTAGTCCCCGTTCCAACAAAGGCCCCGCAAATGCGGGGCCTTTGTTCATGCCCGATCCAACCAAGGTCTCCAGTTCGTTACGGAAAACCGGCCCCCAAGCCCCCTGATTTCAGCCCTCTTGAAAATGCCTCGCTCGCGCATCCCTCAAGCTTGCTGCGGGGAGATTCAATCCGATGCGTCTTCAACGCCATCTTGAGCGCGTAAAGGAACGCATTTCATATTGACCTCCTTCCTCATTTTCAGGATACTCACGATAGAACGAAGTAATCCCATCACACCGAAATAGACAGCACTCGACCCAGCGAGGGAGCCATGTCCCGAGCCGTCAGAGACCCTGCTTCTCCAAGAGAGGTGGGGTTTTGTGTTTTCGGGGACTGCCCGATTTCGTGCCATTGGGAATGGGCCCATGCCGCAACGGCCGTGTATCGAATTCCATGGAGACGAATCGGCTCACCCCAAACCGATGTCCTCAGGAAGGGACGACCAGGGTGCGTCTCATGAAAAAGAAAACCTTCTGTCTTCGATGCCACCAGAAATGTCCGCTCGTCATGGAGGTCGTGGAAGGGAAAATCATCGGTGTGGAAGACGGCTCGAAAAACCGGGTCCCTCCGTGTAGAGAGGCCTGCCCCCTCCATACGGACATACCGCGTTATATTTCGCTGGTATCCGAGGGTCTCTTTGAGGAAGCGGCCGAGGTGATTCGAGAGAACAACCCACTCCCCTCCATCTGCGGTCGCATCTGTCACCATCCCTGCGAGCTCGACTGTTCCAGAAACGCTGTGGATGAACCGGTGGCCATTCGTGCATTGAAGCGATCCGCTCTGGAGAATTCCGAAAAAAGCGGCTTTCTGCCAAAGCCTGCGGATCGAATCCACTCCGAGTACGTGGCCGTTATCGGGGCCGGGCCGGCCGGTTTAACGGCGGCAAGCGACCTGGCAAAAGCCGGATATGGGGTGGACCTCTATGACGCGGCACCCGTTGCCGGGGGTGTGCCTGCGAGACTGATCCCGGAGTTTGTTCTTCCTCAGTCCGTCCTTCAAACCGATATTCATGCGATCCAGTCCCTGGGAGTCCGCTTTTTCCTGAATACGACCATCGGGAAAGACGTGTCCCTGGAAGCCTTGCGAAACACGTACCAAGCACTGATCATTGCCACGGGATGCCCCTGGGCCGTTCCCTTAACGATTCCAGGCTCTGAATTGAATGGAATCCTCGATGCGTTCGCCTTTCTGGCGAACAACAAATCCGGTTCAGGAGACCGGATCGGTGATAACGCTGTGGTCATTGGCGGGGGCAATTCGGCCATGTACGCCGCACGGACGGCTCTTCGAACAGGCGCAAAAAAAATCGCTCTCGTATGCCCGGAAAGCCGCAACGAGATGCCGTTGCTCCCGCGGGAGCTCATGCAAGGGGAGGCGGAAGGCGTTTCAGTGTATACAGGGTTTGCAGCCAGGCGATTCCTGGAAAACGGATCCAGGCAAGTGGCAGGCGTCGAATTCCAACGAGTCGCATCCTTTGAAAGGAAGGATCATGGCCGAGTGAGCTTCCAGTTGACCGACGGGATCGAAAATCGAATCGAGATCCCGGCACAGACGGTCATTGTGGCCATTGGACAGCGTGCCGAAAGCAACGTGGATGAGGGCAGTCCCATTCGATTGCCCGGTACGTCGTGGGGAACCATCTTGGTGGACTCCAAAAGCATGATCTGCGAGGCACCGGACGTTTTTGCGTGTGGGGATGTGGTTACCGGGCCGACAAACGTGATCACCTGCATGGCGGCCGGGCGCCGTGCCGCAGATTCCGTGAGGCGGTATCTGCGGGGATCGAAGAGCGCAGCAAAAGCGATATCGATCCCGGAAAACATTGCAATTCCGCGAACCACCCCTCTTGCTGCGTCGCGCCAATCGGTCCCCTGCCTGAAATCATCAGAAGCTGTCCGCTCCTTTGAGGAGGTCGAAAGGGGGTACGACCGCAAGCAGAGCCTGCAGGAGGCCAGGCGATGTCTCAACTGCGTCACCTGTTGTCCAAAGGGGTTGACCATTCCGGATGTCATGTACCACCCCGATCGCCTCCTTTACCCCCTGAAGCGCACCGCCGGCCGCGGGCAAGGGCAATGGAAACGAATCCGTTGGGACGAAGCCTATGACACCATCGCTGCCAGGATCCGGGCGGTGCAGGAGGCATATGGACCCGCTGCAGTGGCGGTATCCTGTGGGTCCGGACAGAAACACATCGGTGTACAGGCCCTGTCGATATGCAAAAAAATGTGGCCAACGCCCAATACCCACTGGGGGCGGTACACCTGCGACACGCCGGATGACATGAACAACGCGGCGACCTTCGGGGATCTGATCACTTATGAGTTCGGCCCTGACTACGAACACAGCCGTTGCATGGTGTTCTGGGGGTCGAATCCCCATGTCGGTACCCCGGCCCAGACCCGCAGTGTCTACCGGGCACTCCGCAATGGCGCCAGAACGATCGTCATCGATCCCCGTCCCACACCCATGGCGCGCCGGGCCGACCTGTGGCTGCGCATCCGACCGGGTACGGACATGGCCCTGGCCCTGGCCATGCAGCACGTCGTGATTCAAGAGAAGCTGTACGACGCGGAATTCGTGGACGAGTGGTGCTTCGGTTTTGATCGGCTGAAAAAGCACGTGCAGGATTACCCACCGGAAAGAGCGGCCCCTATCACGGGGCTCTCTGTTCGTGACATCGTCAAGGCGGCAAGACTGTATGCGCAAAACCGTCCGGGTTGTATCTACGTTCGTCTCGGGGCCGGAGGCCAGCAGGTGACGTCCACCCAGACCGGTCGAGCCATTTCCATTCTGATCGCGTTATGTGGAAACGTGGACGTGCCCGGCGGGAACCTGCTCTACTACAGGACCTTTCGCGATTCGTTGTTCTGGCATGTCTATGACATGGGCAAGGGAATCAAGGGCCCGGGCCGGGTGGAAGAAATGCGATTCGGTGCAAGGGATTACCCGCTGATGCACCATGAGGCGGTCTGCGACATGCCTCAAATGGTGGAAGGCATGGCAGACGGCCGGGTCAAAGCCCTGTGGTGCCTGGCGGACAATCTGGTGGTAGCGGAGATGAACAGCAGTAAAATCTGGCAATCCATGCGAGACAGGATCGATTTCCTTTTTGTATCGGATTTTTTCATGACGCCCACGGCGGAGCTGGCAGATATTGTCCTGCCCGCCGCCTATTATACGGAAATCGATACGCTCGCAGGGGAATACCTTTATCCTGCAAACCACATCATGGCGTCGGCCCGTCTGGTGGACCCTCCCGGGGAGTGCAAGGACGATCGCGAGGTCGCCATTGAAATCGTAAAGCGACTGGGGCGTGATGTTTCTCCATGGGAAACGGTGAGAGACTTCCTGGACTGGCGCCTGCGCTACCTTGGGGTCTCCTTTGACCAGGTGTGCAGCATGCCGGGATCCCGGATGACGCTCCCCAGGGAGTTTCGCCGTTTCGAACGCAGCGACCCTGCATTTCATACGGTCAGCGGCAAGATCGAGCTCTACTCCTCCCTTTTCGAGTCCATGGGTGTGGATCCCCTGCCGGTCTACAAAGAACCCCCTGAAAGCCCTGAGAGCACGCCCCGGCTGTATGATGACTTTCCGCTGATTTATACCCATTACCGCCTGTGGTCCTACATGCACAGTGAAGGCCGTCAAATCCCGGGGCAGCGGAACTTGATTCCGGAGCCCTTTCTGGAAATGAACCCGGACACCGGGAAGAAATACAGACTTTGTGAAGGCGATACCGTGTCTCTAGAAACGCCCCACTCTCAAGGCAGGGACCGAATTCGCTTCAAGGTGCGATTCTTGACCGGCATGCACCCGGATGTGGTTGCCGGTCCACACGCCTGGTGGTTTCCGGAAAAACCGGGGCCGGATCACGGCTGCTTTGAATCCAATATCAATACGCTCTTGAGCCATGACCCTCCCTATGATCCTGTGGTCGGTAATGTGCAGTGTCGGGCGATTCTCTGTCGGGTCTTCAAGGCCGAAATAGGGCCATGACATCAGGGTGGTAGACATGACCGCACACAACGACGTGGGTGAATCCAAGTCAGGATGGAATAAAAGCCGTGTTCCCGGTCCTCCCCTGTTGGAATCCGTGGAATCCCCGGGGATTGAAGAAGCACTCAGGAACCGGCCCGGGCTGCTGGCAGAGCTCTGCCGCCAGGTTGCAGCACAAGGCCCTTTCGACAACACGATATACGAACGCTTTATGAGCGTTTACTGGGAAGGCGTGGGGCGCCTAGTGGACACGTCACCGCGGGTAAAGGATGCCCTCACCGGGATCATGCCTCTGACTGTGAATCTGGAAGCGACGGATACTCCTTTGTTGGGACACTTCCGGATGCGGAACGGCAGGGTCCAGGGAGGCCCGGGAATGGTGCCGTTTCCGAGCCAGGATTTCAGGTTCTTTGGCCCCAAGCAGGTGCTGATGATGTTCCTGAATGACGAGCTTCCCTTAGGTTATTCCGATCTCCATCTCCATTCAGAGGGGCATCCGGGACTGGGCAAAATGCTGTTTCCTGCGATGCGATGGATCGCTCGACTGACCAAAGGGATGGAAGCAATGGACGCCTCTTCCGTGTGACAGCCGCAAAAACCCCCACCGCTGCCGTTGTACCGCTTCGACCTTTTTATAGTTCAAGGGACCCGTCTCCTCCTTTCGGCATTGTGCGACTTCTCCTTCTTTCACTCCGTAGCATCTGTTTCTCTTGACAATATTTTCAGTTCAAAATATAATTATTAAAAGGTGTTGTTGGGAATGCCCGTTATACACCGAAAATTGGGATTTTATAGCATTTATCCAACCGTTTCGTTTATTTTTCCTGATAATTTCATAGCATAAAATGTTCGCACATGGACGAAGTGTTTTCAAAAAAAGTCACTGGAACGGAGACGATTGAACATCAGGTGCTACTCGCCCTGAGACGAATCATCCGCTCCATTGACATTCACTCCCGTACCCTGGTCAAGCACTACGGGTTGACCGGCCCCCAGCTCGTGGTTCTTCAGGAGATATCCAAGCACGAGGAAATCATGCCCGGGAAGCTGGCCAAGGCCGTCAGCCTCAGTCAGGCCACAGTGACCGGAATTCTCGATCGGCTGGAGAGCCGGGGCCTCATCGCCCGGCGCCGCAGCGAGACCGATCGGCGCAGTGTGCTGGTAAGTCCCACGCCCGAAGCGTTTCATATGCTGAACACGGGCCCGCCCATCATGCAGGTCTCCTTTATCGATGCGTTTCAGCGCCTGGAGGACTGGGAGCAGAACCAGATCCTCAGCGCCCTTCAGCGCCTGGTGAGCATGATGGACGCCGAGGCCCTGGATGTGGCTCCCATATTGGACACCAATGCCGCTGATGCCCCGCCCGAGAACCCTCAACCGGTGTGACGGCGGGCCCGTTCATGGAACGAAAAAATGGAAAAGATTGTCATTGAAAGTCTCTACAAGATCTTCGGTCCTCATCCCGAGGAGGCCATGCGCATGGTCCAGGAGGGCCGCAGCAAAGAAGAGATCATGGAGAAAACCCGTCACGGTGTGGGCGTTGTGGATGCCAGCTTTGTGGTGAACGCGGGAGAGATCCTCGTGGTGATGGGCCTTTCCGGGAGCGGAAAGTCGACCCTCGTCCGCTGCCTCAACCGCCTGATCGAGCCCACGGCCGGCCGGGTCATCGTGAACGGCGAAGACGTGACCCAATTGGGCAAACGGGCTCTTCGCCAATTCCGGCAGAAGCACTTAGGCATGGTGTTTCAGAACTTCGCCCTCTTTCCCCACCGCAGCGTGGTGCGGAACGTGGAGTACGGCCTCGAGGTACAGGGGGCCGATACCGCAACTAGACACGAGGCCGCCATGAAGGCGCTGGAACAGGTGGGGCTCAAGGGCTGGGAGGAGTCCATGCCCGACCAGCTCTCCGGGGGCATGCAGCAGAGGGTTGGCTTGGCCCGTGCCCTGGCCCTTGACGCGGACATCATGCTCATGGACGAGGCCTTCAGCGCCCTGGATCCGCTGATCCGGCGCGACATGCAGGACGAGCTGATCGACCTCCAGGACAAGGTGCAGAAGACCATCGTGTTCATCAGTCATGACCTGGACGAGGCCATCAAGCTGGGCGATCGAATCGTCCTGATGAAGGATGGCCGCCTGGTGCAGGAAGGCACGGCCGAGGAGATCCTCACGAACCCGGCCGACGACTACGTGGCCCGGTTCGTGGAAGGCGTGGACATGAGCAAGGTCGTCACCGCGGAGACGGTCATGAAAAAGTCCGATGTCATGGCCTACATGAGGACGGACGGGCCCAAGGCGGCGCTCCGAAAAATGGAAAAGGCGGGTATCTCGACGATCTTCGTGCGGGAAGGGGGTGTGGTGAAAGGGATCGTCTCTGCCAGGGACTGCAGAAAGGCTGCGGATCGCAATGAAAAAAGCCTGGCGCCCATCCTCGACACGAACATCCAGCGCGTGACGCCCGACGCACCGGCCAGCGAACTCTTTCCGCTTCTGGCCGACACCCCCTATCCCGTTGCGGTGGTCGGAGACGACGGCCACCTCAAGGGCGTGATCGTGGCCGGGTCCCTTCTGGCCAAGCTGAGCGAGGTATCGCGGGTGGAGACCGGCCACGGCGGCGACTCCGGCTCGTGAGGAGCGTCCGAAAGTAGCGTATGGAAAGAGAAGGAGCGTGATGGAGTTTCCAAAGAGTATCGATATTCCTCTGGACATCTGGGTGGACGGCATCATGGACTGGGTGCTGAGCACGTTCGGCGGGTTCTTCGATATGCTGGGCACGGGCATCCTCTACTTCCTGATGTACACCGAGAAGTTCTTTCTCTGGCTGCCGTGGCCGATCCTGGTCTTGGGCGTGGGCATTCTGGCCTGGCGGGTCATGGGGTACTGGCTGGCCGGGCTGGGCATGGCAGGCATGCTGTTCTTTGTCGGGGCTCTCGGACTGTGGGAGCTGGGGATGATGACCCTGGCTCTCGTGGTGGCCTCGGTGATCGTATCCCTGGCCATCGGCATTCCCCTGGGCATCGCCATGGCCAGCAGCGATCCGTTTCAGGCCATTATCAAGCCGATCCTCGACGGCATGCAGACCATGCCGAGCTTCGTCTACCTGATCCCGGCCCTGATGCTCTTTGGCCTGGGCAAGGTTCCGGCCCTGTTTGCCACGATCATCTACGCGGTGCCTCCGGTCATCCGCCTGACCAACGTAGGCATTCGCGAGGTGTCTGCCAACGTGATCGAGGCGGCCCATGCGTTCGGCTCGAGCTACTGGCAGATCCTCTTCAAGGTCCAGCTCCCCCTGGCCAGGCCCACAATTTTGGTGGGCATCAACCAGACCACCATGATGGCCCTGGCCATGGTGGTCATCGCCTCCATGATCGGGGCCAAAGGGCTCGGCCTGGAGGTCCTTCTGGCTATCAACCGGATCGAGGTGGGCCGAGGGTTCGAAGCAGGCCTGTGCATCGTGTTCATGGCCATCATCATCGACCGGATCACATTCTCCATGGCATCCCATACAAAGGATAACACGGACCGGTAACTGCCGTGTCCAAATGAAAACCTACAAAGGAGGAGACCCTATGAAACAGCTGAAGCGTGGAATGTTTTCTGCACTCGTGACCCTGGCCGCTGTCGGCCTGCTATTCGGTACGGCGCCGGCTGCGGACAAGACGACCATCATCTTTGCCGATTTCGGGTGGGACAGCGCCCAGGTGCACAACCGGATCGCGGCGTTCATCATTGAAAAGGGCCTGGGCTATCCGGTCAAGTATGTCCAGGGCGAGACCATCATGCTCAACACGGCCCTGATTCAGGCCAAGGGCGGCGAGGCCCCGAACGTCAACATGGAGACCTGGACGGAGAACTGGCAGGAGCTCTACGACGAGGGGCTGGCCAAGGGCAAGGACCCCAACACGGACGAGGGGTTCGTGAACCTGGGCTCCAACTTCCCCAACAGCGTGCAGGGCTGGTACGTGCCGCGCTATGTGGTGGAAGGCGATACCGAGCGGGGCATCAAACCCACGGCTCCGGACCTCAAGTCCGTGTTCGACCTTCCCAAGTACTGGAAGCTGTTCCAGGACCCGGAGGACCCGGGCAAGGGACGCTTTCACAGCTGCATCCCGGGCTGGTCGTGCGCCCTGGTCAATGAAAAGAAGTTCGAGGCGTACGGTATCAAGGAGAACTACAACATCATGCAGCCCGGCTCCGGCCCTGCCCTGGCCGCTTCCATGGAAACCGCGTACAAGCGCGGGAAGCCTTGGCTCGGGTACTACTGGGCCCCGACCTGGGTCTTGGGCAAGCTGGACATGCTCCAGCTCGAGGAGCCCGCGTTCGATCAAAAAATCTGGGACACGACCAAGGCGTGCGCGTACCCGGCGGTCAAGTGCGACATCGTCGTCCACAAGAGACTGCCGGAGAAGGCCCCCGACGTCATCGCATTCCTGAAGAACTACGAGACCACCCTGGACATCAACAACAAGTTCCTGGCCTACATGCAGGACAACAAGGCGAGCACCGAAGAGGCGGCCGCCTGGTTCCTGAAGACCTACGAGGACCTCTGGACCGGCTGGGTACCCGCGGACGTGGCGGCCAAGGTCAAGGCGGCCATGAAGTAGAAAAGCCCGCTCCATGCGCCTCCCTTTCCGCACGGCGGGTATGGAGGAGAGTAGAGGAGCGATGAAACGCAGAAGCACAGCCCTGCGGTCCTACCGCAGGGCTATTCTTTTTCCCGGTCCCTGGAATGCGCGGGCTGCATCAGCGGCAGGAGAAAGACCACACAGGCGATCAGAAAAACAATGCTGCCGATGAAGGTGAGGGTGTCGTGGTTCTTCCACGCCGCGGTCATGAAAAAGACAGCACATACAATGAACAGAATCCACCCTGTAAGGTGGCTTCTTCGTTCCATCCTTTTTTGCCTTTCCCGAATCTCATTCAGCATATCGTTTGGTTTCCCTTTTTCACATGAAGCCACCGGGGTAGCTCGCTCAACCCCCTCTCCTTCCCCTGTCAAGACAAGACCGACTCAAAGACCCGCTTTCGGTTTCCTGGCCGCCATCCTTCAATAGGCTCTGCAAGGACCAGCAGATCTCCTGGATGGCCCTTCTCCACCGACCTTTTCGAGCTTCAAGCCGTGTTCCTACCTCAGCTCCTCCCTGCTCCGATCACGCATCCAAAGCAACGCCCCCACAGCAACAAGGGCCCAGACGGCCATGTACAGGGCCGGTGCCATGACCGAACCCGTGATCGAGATCAGCCAGGTCGAGACCATGGGCGTGGATCCCCCTATAATGCCCAGCCCGAAGTTAAATGAGATAGAGTAACCCGATAGGCGATCCCGCGTGGGAAACAGCTCCACGAACAACGCAGGGGCCACGCCGCAGGGGAAGGCGATCAGGATGCCCAGGAAAATCTGTGCGAACGCGATGGAAAAGAGACTCGAGGAAAGCATCCAAAGATGGAGAGGCACCGTCGCGATGAAACTCATCGCAAACACCAGGGCCAAGAGTCGAGTGCGACGAATGAAGACATCGGAAAACCAGCCTGCAACGGGAGCAAGAAACACGATCAGCCCCACGGCGATGGTGTTGAAAACCATAGCCGCGTTCATCGCGGAGGTGGGCTTCACATATTCCTTCAACCAGGTCGGAATGTAGACCAGGGAGATGTAAAAGACTGCGCCATAGGCGGATGCGAAAAGGGCCCCTTGAATCGTTTCCCTGGTGTTCACCAGAAAGGCCTCTTTGACAGGGGAGCTTTCCCCTCTTTCCCGAACGTGATTTTGGAAGTGCTCGGATCGGGGAATGTGTCGCCTCAAGATGACGGCTACCGTGCCCAGGATGCCCGCAAAGAGAAACGGAAGACGCCAGCCCCAGCTCATGAGGGATGCCTGGGTTAGAATGTTCGTCACAATGGAAGCCATGCCGGAGCCGAGCAGCATGCCGGCCATGCTGCCCACGTTGGCCCAGCTTCCTGATAGACCTCGTTGACCCTGCGGGGAGGTCTCGACCAGATAGGTGACCGAACTGGAAAACTCTCCGCCAACGGACAGCCCCTGGGTCAGCCGAATCAGGACCAGGAAAATGGGAGCCCAAACACCAATAGCCGAGTAGGTGGGAAGGATACCAAGGACAAAGGTGGGCAAAGTCATGAGAGCCACGGAGATCAGCATGGTCCTGCTCCGCCCGACGGTGTCGCCGAGCCATCCGAACACAACGGATCCCAGGGGCCTCATGACGAAACCCGCAGCAAAGATGCCGTATGTGGCCAGAAGCGAGGTGAACGGGTTTCCCTCTGGAAAAAAGAGCCTGGAGATCACGGAGGCCATGAAGCCGTAAAGGGCGAAGTCGTACCACTCCATGATGTTTCCGATCACTCCGGCGATGACCGCGATTTTACGCTTTCCTCTAGGCAGATGAAAAACCATGGGTTCACTCTTTCTCAGCCAACCAGGATCCCTGCGGGATGAAACCGGCACAATCATTTGTTACGGCCGCGTTGTTTCGAGTTACTACGTGATCAAGTACGGCGCTGAACTTCACACAGTCGAGTGCACAAGCCCGCTTCCATGTTGATGGAGAATCTTATTATGGATTAAGTGGGACTGTATGGAAACCCAGTATTTCAATACTGCGTGAAAGGGATTTGATTAATCGAGGAAATCCGACAGCTTGCTGTGCGATGCCTTCAATTGGCGGATCAATCGGTCGTGGTGATGGATGGCCTTTAAGGATCGGATGATTAGATAGCCGCCGAGAACGATCAGGGCCAGGAGCAAAATAACCAATGGAACAAACAGTGGAAGCACATGAAGAATACTATAAAGTCTGGACGTGGCAATTAAAAGACCAATAATCGAAAGTGGGAGGGCAAATACAGCGATACCCGTGCGCATGGAAGCCAAAGATGTGCGTTTTTCAGCCAGGATCAGTTGAACCTCATTGAGGATGAGGGGGTCCGAATCCGGAGATTGTTTGGGGCGGAAATCCGCCGGCGTATCCGTGTCTTTGTTCATGAGCACTGGATCCCTGGTTATGGAGCGATGTCTTCACAAACCCGCACGAATATCGAGACTGCAAGAACTCAGCCCTGAGAATAAAACAAAACGGAACGGAAAACACGTTTTTTATTGACCTCCTTTTGTCTTTTCACGATACTGTTTTTGTGCTGACTGTATTTGTATCACCTAAAGAGTGCCCATCCATAAGCCAAGCTCAGGGCACTCGCAAGTTTCCAATCCAGAAATGAGAAATTTTTTGCAAAATCAAGGAAATCAAGGGGTTCCGCGGAGATGTATATAAG
>JASFQI010000124.1:0-12781 GCA_050115555.1 Desulfobacteraceae bacterium | reverse complement strand
ATTTCAACCAAGTGGTCGCCAACAGCCACGGCCTCCTCCAGTACCGTTACATCGGTCTTCCCACCGCTCTGGGCCGCCCGATTGAAGGTAAAGGCGACATCCTCGGCGGTCACGGGGCGTCCATCCGAGAAAAGAGCGTCTTCCCGAAGAAGAATGCTCCAGACGCAGCGGTCATCGCTGAGCTTCCATTCTTTGGCCAGGTCCCCGAAAATATCCTGGTTCTCATCCCTTCTGAGTAGGGTGCTTTGAATGAGAGGCGTGCCGTACCTGCCCCAGCCCAGGAGCGGATCAAATCCTTCATCAGGCTCGATATCAAGGCCGAGAATAAGGGATTTATCCGGCATTACAGGCCCCGATGACCTTGTCTTTGCCTCCTTTTTTGAGGCCTGAGGCTCTTCTTCGGATTGATGACACGCCCCAAAGAGGACAGTGGCGGTAAATAGAATGGCCATGACGGTGACTCTTCTTTTCATGCAATTGAATCCTTTCTTGCTATTCCCGATTGGCAGATTTCTGGAGCATGGGTTGTCCACCCGAAAACCGGGTGGCAATCTCGAAGCGCCCGTCCTGATCCGTATCCAATTTCTTTGCGTTTTCACCTGCCCACCCGGTCGACAGGACCCGGACTGCAGAAAGAAAGGCGCTGAGAACGATGAGGGGCTTTGGCCGCATGGTCTTCCACAAAAAAAGCCACGAGTGTCGGAGGGCTTTCTGCCCTTCGGCCTTCGTGGCTCTTGGTTTGTACGTGTGTTGGGTGAAGAGATTTGACTGACTGTGCGCCTTCTTGGCACGAATTGTGGTGAGTGTGTATCTTAGAGAAACGCGCCTTGTCAAGCCCGGAATGCCGATGTTTTGTCGCCAAAGCGCTGAAACCCTCTTGGGGTAAGGAATACGCCTTTCCGCTTCGTGCTCTACGTGAGCACCTGTGATTGCGAGGCTGGGGCCTGTTTTCATCCGCGTCTTCGTTCCGCTTGACGCCCCTGCATTAAAGGCCTAGAATATTCACTATGTTTTGAAGCGCTCTCCAGCCTGCGAAAGGAGGTGAGAAACCATGGAAGGGAACCATGAGCATGAACACGTCCACGGGCACGAGCACACCCATGTACACACGCATGAGCATACGCACGGGAACGAAACTCATACCCATGAGCACTCGCATTCCCATACACACGATCACCTGCACCAGCACAAGCACGCTCATTCACACGAACACGATTCCCATGTGCATGAGCACACGCATGAGGGGGATCACGGCCCCCATGACCACCCGCATCCGGACCACGATTTAGAGCCGCACGAGCATTCTCACTGAGAAAAGTCTCGATTCGGCGTAATCCGGGGGAGGTGCTTTCAAGCGCACGTCCCCCGGTCTACGTCTATGCGGCTTCGCTCAATTCGCTTTCGATGTCTTCTTTCAGGGGAAGAAGGACCTGCTTGATGGTCTCGCAGATTCTCTTTCCTTCGGATTCGGAACCTGCAAATGCGATCCAGCAATCCCACAGCTCATCCTCACTCTGCCATGCAGCACCGTTGGGCTTCACCAGCCCATCGCTTTCATAGAGCCGGACAAACAGGTTGATTTTTCTGATCAGCTCTGCCTCGGTTTCCTCACCGCCCCGTTGGAGGTAGTCTTTGAAAAGGGTATCCCCCACCCGCTCATGGAGCCCGCGTTTGAAGTTCTGAATCATTCTTGGGAGTAAGGGCTCGATCCACAGCCGGTTGCTTCGCAAAAGCCATTGCCGGCAGAGGTCTTTTCCCCTTTCCACGGCCGCGTTCAAGGCCCTTGTCACCTCTTCCGTGTCCGCCTTGGCGGCACCGGAAGAAAAGGAGGACGCCCATTCACGAGCGACCCTGTGGATCTCTTCCTCCACCTTGGTCTCGAGGGCGATTCTCTTCAGTTCCGCTTTCTTCGGTAGCAGCGTCCGGGTCAGAGAAACGAGACCGTGCTTGTTGATCCAGGAGAACCTTATGCCGGATTCCCGATCCTCTAAGGACTCCTCGGTCAGGTACATGTACTGCACTGCGATCTGTAGGTTTTCATCGGTTAAGATGCGCGCTCCGTACTCGCCTCGGATAAGGGGGCGGGCTGTAAACATTCCTCTTTCATGGAGGTTGAAGACATTCGGGGTCTTGTAGTCCGGCTGATGGACGATATACCAGCCCCGAGGAGTCTTTTGAGGCAGGGAAAGGATGGGGTGTTCACTACTCGATGATTCCATGGGGATCACTCCTTTATTCCTTTGGTTCATAAGAAAAGGGATTCATGAGCCGTGACGAGGCGCGGGAAGCCCTGGCTGGAGCCCCGAGTCAGGCGGGCTCGAACACGATCTTTCCCGGTCTGTTCTGGTAACGTTTCAATACGCCGCGAATCGTCTTCTGCTCGCCAAAAATATTGATCAGCTTGACCTCTCCGTCCTTCACGCGGACGATGTCGACGCTTTCAAGAATTTTTTCTTCCTGTCCATTTTTCCAAAGAAATGCATCTGCCTCACACATGAGAATCCTCCTGCTCGGGAAACCCGAGCGTCCTTGATGCATTGCGCAGGCACTGGCTGCCCTCCGTTGTCAACGCGGCCATTTTTCGAATCTGCTCGGCCGCGGTGTGCTGACCGGCCGCTTCGAGCTCGTCGGCAAAGGTCTCGTATTCTTTCAGGTGGCTTTCATTGTGGTGGATCCAGTGATGGATTCGAATCCCGGCCTTTTCCAGAAAATCCATGAGAACTCCTTTCAATGCAGGCTGCGGTCCACGCAGCCGGTTTGTAGTACTTCCACTCCGAAAAGGGCTTCAGGAGAAAGCCCCATCAGGTGCTTCACCCTTTCATCGACAAGCGCCTGGAACCTCACGGCCTCGTCCATTGTAGACTGATGGGTCTCGAACTTCTGCTCCAAAGCCCTGTACTCAACGTCACTGCCTTTGTGTTGATGTCGCAGCGACAACCTGAAGCCGTGATGGCCGCTTTGACAAAGGAAGGTGTAGTGGTGTTCACCATAGTCCATGATTCGAAGGCGCCGATTTCCTACAGTGGCGCCAAGCAGCAGTTGGATCGCATCGAGGGCCGCGGTGCCGTTTTCGGCCACGATCGACAATCCCCCTACCGACTCAGCACTCGAGGAGCAGAGTTTCTGCACGTATTCACAGAGCTTTTCGCCGAGCACCACATCCGGGCAAAGGCGGCCGTGGAATTCGACCACCCCTTTGAGGGCTTCAGCGACGGCCAGTTTTCGATCCTCACGATAAAAGGCCATGATCTCTTCGTCCCCCAGGACGCGGAAGCTCAGGACCCAGAATCCCTTGCAAATCACTCTACGCTGATTCACATCCCAAGGCTGGAAAACGAGGCAGTAGACGTCCCCGCCGACTACGCGCACCAGAAAAGCATTGACCGACCGGGATTCCAGTAACCGAAAACGACCCAGGATCTCGTCGATGAGATGTGTTTTCCCGTGGTACAGAAATGAGGCCGGTCTCTGCTTTTGATTGTCGTAATCCACCTTCACCTTCTTCTGAATGTACTCCAGCAGGTCTTCGTGGATCGACCTCAAGGCTTCCTCTCTGTTCATGCTCTGCTCCCTTTGAGACGATTAGAGCGCCGGCTGCATGGGGTCGAACCGATAGATCGGTGTCACCGTCATGGCCTTTGCAGGCAGGAAGTCTCGATCAATGAGCATTTCCTTGATCGCCCGGGTCGTTTTCCAAACGGCCCTCCGCGCTTGCGCGGATGCTCCGCAACCATTCATGCCCTGTGCTTCAACCCACAGGAACCACATATCGTCCGGCAGCCCGCCGGCGAGATCCGCCCTGGACATGGCCTCGACCAGAAGCCGGACCTCCTGGCAGTCCTCAGTCATCCAGTCAATGTGCCGCAGGAAAACAGAGAGAGGCCAGGCATGGAGCCGGCCTGCCGGTCCACCGAGATTCATCGTGCCGACAACGACGACAAAATCCGCGTCATAAATCAGACCGCCGGCGTATCGCGGATCGTCTCCCGGGTAAAGGAATTGAACCGAAGCGCTCAATGTCTCCCGAGAGAGGCTTTCCAGTACATACCAGGCGAATTCCCCATCCTTATGCAGGGCATTTCCAAGCCCGATGATCAGTCCTTTTTTCATTGTTCATTCACTCTGCAACCGGCCCCCGACGGATAGGTTCCTTGGCGCAGCTCAAGCCTCATTGAAGCCCGGAGCAGGGGCTCACCAAGCCATGATCGTTTCGAAAAAAAAGCCACGAAGGTCTCTCTCCCTTCTGGGAGGAAACGCCTTCGTGGCTTTCTATTGAGGTCTTCCGTAATAAAGGCCACGGACATTCTGTCCGCGAATGCTCCCACCCTGTCTACCGAACGGGAGGTTTCCTGTCAAGCATTAAGAACGGAGATCCGCACCTGCCAGGTTCACCACGAACTCCCTCGTGTCCCGGATGTTCTTGAGCGTGTCCCGCTTGAAGGCGGAGGCCAGGCAGATCAGGTCCAGCGGACGAAGTACGGGCATGATGCAGGAGTAGGGTGCGATGTTTCGAATGCCGTCTGTGCTGATGGTCGAGATGAATGTCACAGGCAGAGGAAAAAGGCTCTCCCGCATAAAGGGCTTCAAAAGCATACGCTTTCCTCCGAATGGCTTCAGGTTTCATGGCCCGGGGCAGGCACTCAGGGATCAGTAGACCTTCAGCTTTCCGTGCCGGTTCCCCAGGACCTCCAGGGTGTCGTTCACTACGACAAAGGCGTCGTCGTCGATGCTGAAGATCAACCCCTTGAGCCGGGGAAGCTCGGTCATGGTGGTAATGGTGAGAATGATTTCCTTTTCCGATCCGGAGTATGCGCCCCTGCCCTGAAGCAGGGTCACCCCCCGGTTGACCCGTCGCATGATCGCTTCGGCGATCTCAGCGGATCGGTCCGAGATCACGTAGATGAGCTTGCGGCGGTTGAACCCCGCCATGATGGCGTCCATGATCCGGGTGGTCACGAACACGAAGATGAGTGAGTAGAGCGTCTTTTCCAGGTCGTGTAGGAATGCGCCGGCGCCGAGCACGATCGCATTAGCCACGAAAAACACCGCCCCGAGCCGAACCCCGAAGCGCTGGTTGAGGTAGATGGCCAGGACGTCCAGTCCTCCGCTGGATCCGTAAGACCTCAGGATGAGCCCGGATGCAGTGCCGCAGATCACGCCGGCCAGGAGTGCGACCAGGATCGGGTCCTGCACGTCGAAAGGAGAGGGCTTGGCCAGCGTGCACGCCAGGGAGAAGAGGAACATGCCGGCGATGCTGTACAGCATGAACCGGCGGCTGACCGTGAACCAGCCCAGGAGAAGAAGAGGGATGTTCAGGACAAAGTATACCGGCCCCATGGGCAGGGCGGGTACGAGGTACTGAATGAGGATGGCTGTGCCTACCACGCCACCCGTGAGGAACCCGTTGGGGATGAGCAGGGCGTGAAGGCCCACGGCATAGATCAGGCTCCCCAGAAAAATCAGCCCGAGGTTCCGAATGACGAACCACACTCGACCGCGAGGTTCGGTCTCAGGGGATTTCGGTTCCGTATGGGGAGGGGTTTTCTCAGTCATGGGAAATACTCTCTGATCTGCAACCGCCGCTTCCTGAAACAGTTTTGGAGCCGAACCCTTCAAGGTCGGCGAGTCACCGTGGGAACCTTGAATGGCGCGGTTTCATCCGGAGAACGATCGAAGGATCGGGCATTTCGATCGGCGTTGTCAACCCAAAATCAACCGTGGCAATGCTTCTCCTGGCAGAGTGTTTTGGGATCGCTTTTGATGGATTGACGCTCTCGCAAGAACCTGCTCGAACGCCTGTTGGATACAATGAAGTCATTGGAATCGCTAGAGGCAAATCTCCAGACCACACGCTTTTTGTGACTCAATCATGGATTGACATTTCCGTAAAAATGCCGAGCATGCAGGAAGAACAGGAGGGAGGCATGAAGTCGATTCTTGTGGTTTCGGCATCTTCGGACGTGTACGCCGGGGTGCGTTCCTGGTTCCCCGAGGGCTACCGGGTGGACCGGGCCGATGAGCAGGACACGGCGGTCAGGCTTCTTCGAGATGCCCCTTACGGTGTTCTCCTCATCGACGTGGATCGGTTGGGCGGGTCCCTTCCTGATGACGATTTCAGGGGGGTGCTTCAGCCCTTCTGGAGGGTGCGACCCGCCGTAGAGATCATCCTTATGACGCCACAGGAATGCGCCCGTGAAGGGAAACTGGCTGCAAGGGCCGGCGTCACCCGTTGCCTCACGCATCCGATCGATCCCAGGGAAGGGAAACTTGCCGTGGAAAACGCCTTCCGCTCCCTGCTGGTCCCCTCTGAAGCAGAGGACCCTCTGGATCGCTTTTGGCAGGCCGACTCCCTGGAGGTCGTACGCACAAGGAGCCCTCGGATGCAGGAGGTGTACGATAAGCTGAGATCAGTGGCATCCACGCGGAGCACAGTACTCCTTACAGGCGAAACCGGCACGGGAAAGGGGGTCCTGGCTCGTCTCATTCATCGACACAGCAATCGCAAGCACGAGCGCCTGGTGAGCATCCACTGCGGGGCAATCCCGGACACCCTCGTAGAGAGCGAGCTTTTCGGGCACGAAAAAGGCGCGTTCACCGGAGCGGTCCGCCGCAGGGCGGGAAAGTTCGAAACGGCAAGGGGAGGGACGATTTTTCTGGACGAGGTCGGGACGATCACGGAGGCGGCTCAGGTCAAGCTCCTCCAGGTCCTTCACGAAGGGATGTACTATCGCGTCGGAGGGGAGGATCCGGTGCAGGCCGACGTCCGGGTCCTGGCCGCTACGAATTCGGACCTCGAGGCACTGTGCGAGTCGGGTCGTTTTCGAAGGGACCTCTACTACCGGTTGAATGTCTTTCCCGTGGCCATCCCGCCGCTCCGGGAGCGTACCGAGGACATCCCGTACTTCATTGACGTGTTTCTCACACGGCTCGAACGGCTGAACGGAAAAGGGATTCAGGGTGTGGACCCAGCGGTGGTGGAGGCCTTCAAGGCCTACCCCTGGCCCGGCAACATTCGGGAGCTGGAAAACCTGATCGAACGGGCCTACATCCTGGAGACCTCATCCGTTTTGAGCTCGCAGAGTATTCCGGCGGAGGTGATGGAGTCCTGTGCCAACCGGGGAATGGGGCCTGCATCCGGGAACGACGCAACCCTGGCCGAGGTTCGGAGGCGTTGTGTGGAGGAGGTCGAACGTGTCTATCTTCGGGATCTCCTGGCGCGCCACACCGGGAAGATGAAGAACGCTGCTGCGACCGCAGGTATCAGCCCCAGGCAGCTCTACAAGCTCATGCACAAGTACGGCCTCCGGAAGGAGTCCTTTCGAAGGAATTCGTCCAACTTGCCAACCGGATAGACTTTTCTGCACACCAATAGGAACTCCGGGTTCCGATTTTTGGGAAAAGCGGAACTCGGACGACGAATCCCTAAAAAAACTAATAATTTCAAAGATATGAATGCATGCCGCGAACGGGTGGAAGCCGTTTTCTGGCTTCCTTTGCCCTGGGCGATGAACGCCCGGTTCCGAGTGTTTGACCGATGAAGGGGACGGTGAAAAAAGAGGGTTGGTTCAAACGAGGAGGGTGAGTTTCAAAATCATGAGAAATAACAGAGCGTTGGGTTTAGAATTCTCCGCTTGCCGTTCACGGGTGCAGTAGATGAGCGGAATGTTTTTACCGGCACGCAGAGTGGCATACCCTTTGCCTGTCCCATGGCAATGAAAGGGCGGGCGAATGAGAGTGAACCTCACGGCCGGGGCGAGGTCCTTCGAGTGCAGGGGGTGGTCGTGCCTGCAGCGTGGGATGAGTCAGGCCGAATCGTGCGAGTGGCCGTGGCCACACACAACGAGAACGAGCTCCTGATTATTCCGGATGAAAAGGGCCGCGAGGTGGTTCAATGGATCCGGGAGGAGGTGGAGCTCGTGGGCACACTTGAGAGGACTGCAGAGGGACCGGTTCTTCGCGTGACCTCGGTTCGTCGAATGGACACGCAGTGCGCCTGAACGAAGGTACGCAAACGGAGCGACTCAAGGTTCAATGTCACGAGAAAAATGGGAGGAATGGAGCATGAAACGGATGGCAGGCGGGATAGGCATGGGGCTGGTTTTGCTGGGCTTGATTGTCTTTCTGACGGGGACGGCCCTGGCCTCCGAATCGGTCCAGGAGATCGAGGGGATCGTCACCACGGATTATGAGATTCTCACAGACGACAATGACGTCTATGAGATCGGGGAGAACGATCAAGCGGAGGAATTGATGAATTTCGTGGACAGGCGCGTTCGCGCGACCGGCATGGTTCAGGAGAGCGAGGACGGGACGCGGGTCATTCTGGTCACGTCCTTCGAGGTCATAGAGGAATAGGATCACGGAACCACGTGCGCCCGGTATTCGTCCTCCTCCGGGGACGGGTACCGGGCGCGTTTTTTGAGCCCCGGACGTTGCAGGATACGGTGGGGTTTTCACCTTGAACGAGTCCCTGGGAGTGAAGGCGGGGCGCTTTGTACGGGGAAAGGAAAGGCTATGAAAAAGGAAGACCTGGTCAAAGAGGTCGCTGGCGCGGTGCAGTCCAGGAAGGAAGCCCACGATGCAGTGGATTGTATTTTCAGGACGATTCAAGCGGCGCTCGAGCGCGACGAGAAGGTGACCCTTGCAGGGTTTGGATCCTTTCGCGCGGAAAAGCGCTCAGCGAGAAAGGCAAGAAACCCTCGGACCGGAGAGCCTCTGGAGATCCGGGAGAGGAGGGTGCCCAAGTTCGTGCCGGGTGCAGCCCTTCGAAAAGCTGTCGATTCAGGGAAGTGACAAAGCCGCCCCCTGCTGTTGGCAGGGGGCGCGAGGAACACCTTCGGTCAGGGCATCACGAACCCTGGGAGCGTAAGGCCTTTTCCTTGTACTTCCGATCCCAGACCTGGATCAGGTAGTCCTTCTGCTCCTCGAAGCTGCGGGCTTGCTCCTCCACCAGGCTTTCCGCTTCCTGGGAGGACATGTCCCAGGACTGCCGGACGAACGAGGCCACGCGGGCGTAGTAGAGGGGGGTCACCAGATCCACCAGGCGTTCACGGTTGATTTCCCAGACGTGAAAGGTGGCTGCCAGCTCGTAGAGGATTTGCACCCAGACCTCGGTGGGGAAGTGGAACGCCTCGCTCCTCATCTGCGCGCAAGCCTCGATATGGGCGAAGCAGTCCGCACAGAAGATCTCCTTCCAGAGCGCAGAGAACTGCTGGAACCCGGTCCGGAAGAGCTGGATCATGCCTTCCAGGTCCACGCTCACGGGCTCGGGCTCCGCGGACCCTTCGTAGCCGAAGGTCTCCACGGGCTCGCTGCCGCGAATCCCTTTCCAGGCGCTTTCATGGCGTTCCATCAGGCTGAAAATCGTCCAGACCACCTGCCGGAACATGGGACCCAGGTGCTGGCCCGGGTCTTTGACGTCGTGGATCTTGACGCCCAGATTGGACTGGCAGATGCGAAAGCCCTGGGTGATGGCGTTCGTGGTCATCCAGATGTCAATGCCGAAGCGGGCCACCTCCGTGGTCCAGACGTCCTGCTCGCTGTAAAACTTGGCCACATCACGTGTAATGGCAAAGTCCCCTCCGATGGGCTGACGGATGCGGATGCCGTAAAGGGCCCGGGTGAGGTTGTACACGATGTTATTCGTGATCGTTCCGTCGTACTTGTGGCGGACGTAGACCGGTGCTACGAACTGGTAGCCGTTTTCCATTACCGGCTCCAGGAGATATCGTACCCAATCGGGGGTGATGCTTCTTAGGTCCGAGTCCACCACGGCGCACGCCTTCACCTTCAAACGCGCCGCCGCCTCGAACACGCTTCGAAGCGCAGTGCCCTTCCCACCCGGCCCCCGGTAGATGGAGACGATTTTTTCCTGCCAGGGCTTGATTTCGAACTCCTTGGCCACCTCCCGGGTGTCGTCCGTGGAACCGCCGTCGGCTACGAGGATCACGCACCGGCGGTCCTTGTAGTGCTTGTGAAGTCCGTGCGTGACCTTCTGGATGACGTGGGTGATGGTCTTCTCGTTGTTGTAGCACGGGATGCCCACGAGAATATCGGCGGTCTGGATTTCCTCGACTCTCTTGGAGGTGTACGCACGAAGAGCGGTGTCGTACTGCATGATGGAATCCTCCCTTCTCCGTCTGCCCTCGAAACTCTGAGGCCGTTCAGATTCGATCCCCTACGGTCAGCTACCGGCGGATGACACGATCGAGGCATACGAAATCCTGTCCCTCGATCATGACAGCGATTCCCAGGTTTTCCTCAGGGATTCGAAAACGCCCCTACCCGAAGGGGTTTCAAAACATTTTAGCAGGAAAGGGCCGGAATCGTAAGGGGATAGAATCAGGCCCGACATGAAATCGTCGGCAAAGGTGATTTCGTTGAAAAAAGCATCTTCCTATCCGATAAATGGCATAGTATGGAAGAACACGATAATGAGAATCGAGTAGCTGGCGAGAGAAGACACCTTTCTCGTTCAGGATTTCGGAGAGGAAGGACATGCAACAGAGTGATGACACGGAACAGATTCTGTACGCTGCGGATGACAAACCGGGCTGGGCTCTTTCCATTTTTCTCGGTCTTACTCACATTACGCTGATTTTTGATGGAATTATTTTTCTGCCCGTGATGATAGGGAAGGCGACCGATACCTCTCCGGAACAGGTTTCTTTCGTAACGTTTGCTACTTTGATTGTGGCGGCTCTGGGCACCCTTGTTCAGGCTTTGCGCGCTGGACGCATCGGGTGCGGTTTTGTTCTATTCATGGGTTCCTATTCCGCTTTTCTTGCATGCACTCTAAGTGCTGTGCAAATGGGCGGCCTTGAACTCATGGCAACAATGACGTTGTTCAGTGCCCCTGTAGTATTTTTGTATTCTTATTTTATGCGCTTTCTGAGACACATCATCACGCCTCAGGTGGGTGGAGTGATGATTATTCTGGTGGCCCTGAGCCTGATGCCCATAGGCATTGAAATGTGGCAGGGCGGCAGCCCTGACGCGCCGGGATTCGGGTCATTTCAGAATTATGTGGTTGGCGTGATTACCATGACCACCCTTGTGATCCTGATGTTGTTCGGGAACACAACCCTGAGGCTCTGGACACCCCTTGTGGGACTTTTTTCCGGGTGCCTTGCGGCCTTTGCTTTTGGAATTCTGAAGTTTCATCACGTCCTTTACGCGCCCTGGATCGGTCTACCAACGGGGACATGGCCCGGCCTGAGTCTGGATCTCGGATTCCATCATTTGCCCCTTCTGGCGGCGTTCATGATGGCGGCTCTTGTCAGTGCGATGGAAGGGACAGGGAATCTCATGCTGGTTCAGCAGATTTCTCTGCGGAAGTTCAGAAAGGTGAACTACAATCTGGTGCAGGGAGGGCTTTACTGCGATGCGATTGCCAAGGCACTGGCCGGTTTTCTTGGCGGAACGCCGGTTGCAACGTTCTGTGACAATCTCCCATTGCTCAAAATGACCAAAGTGGCCTCAAAAAGAATCGGTCTTGTCGGGGCCTGTATCCTTTTTGCCTTGGCTTTTCTTCCCAAGATTTCCGGGTTCATGCTGGATCTTCCGCCGGCTGTCATTGGAGGAACGCTGGTGGTCATCTGCGCCATGCTTTTTTTGGCCGGGATTGATCTTGTCATGCGATCAGGCCTGAGTTTCCAAAAAGGAATGATCCTTGGACTGTCCCTTTGCGCCGGTCTGGTTGCTGAGACCAGAAACTTTTTTCCCCAGGTGATGCCGGTGGGACTTTCCCCGCTGCTCCAGAACGGGGTGGCCATGGGAGGGTTCGTTGCGATTTTTTTGAGCACCCTTCTGGTGCTGTTTCCGAAACCGAGGGTGGTGTTCAGGCTGTATCCCCGGCCTGATGAGATGTCAGGGCTGATTGACGCCATACATAACGCGCGAAGAAAACTGGCCCTGAACGACACCGTTTTTAATCGTCTTCAGCTTGCCTGCGAGGAGACGTTCGGTCATCTCATAGAACAGGTCGAAGACGAAAACGAAATATGTCTGTTTGATATTCAAAAAAGAGAAGAAGGTATTTTTGTGGAAATCATCTCCAGTTCTCGCGTTGAGGATGTGGATCAATCGCCGCGACCTCTCTATCCATGGAGGGCCGACAAAGAAGCCCTTTCAAAAATGGGACTTCTCCTCCTCGCGAAGACAGCCAAGGATATCATGCATATTCGTATTTCAGGCAATACCTACATTTCCTTTATTATTGAATAATGATGGAGTCGCAAAAACCCGTGGCCCAGATTTGCCCTTAGCAATTCCAAGGCCTTACAGTGTAGCCAAAAGCGGTCAAGCGGGTTTTTGAGAGACCGTCAAAATATCACAGGGGAGCCCCCTACCTAAAAAAGAAAGGGGAATCCGCGCTGGATCGGGAATTATGATAAAATGAGGTTTGATAAAGGATTCCAAAGGCATGTAGGCATGGAGATCGAATGCTGAGAAAAAGAGGTTGCCATTTCAACCGGCAGCGTTTATGTCGTCTGTTCACTCGAAAAACCGCCCTGTTTCGAATAGGGGGGATGTCTGAGGGCATGGCGGTGTTTCGAAGGACAGGCTGGAGACCGAAAGGAGGCTCGCCATGGTTCTGTCATTGATTGTGACCTTCGTTCTTCTCATGGGGCTGGTCATCGCAGGCATTCAGAACACGGCTTCTTTCGAGATTCGGTTTCTTGCCTGGTCCATGCAAATGTCCCTCACCGGGATGATATTCTATGCGTCCGTGCTCGGGGGGGCGATCGTGGCTGTGCTCACCCTCCCCAGGATGGCGCGG
>JASFQI010000123.1:0-12808 GCA_050115555.1 Desulfobacteraceae bacterium | reverse complement strand
GGTGAGTTGGGGGACCTCCTGTTCCAGATCGTTTTTCTCGCCGAGCTGGGAGAGGAGCAGGGCGCATTCGACCTTGTTCGCGTGATGGAGCGGATCACGGAGAAGATGATTCACAGGCATCCGCACGTTTTCGGCACGGCCAGCGCAGAGACCGCAGAGGAGGTGGCCGAGAACTGGGCCAGGCTCAAGCGCAAGGAGAGGGAAAAGGCGTCCTCCGGGGCTTCCGAGATCGACTCCATCCCGGAGAACCTCCCCGCGCTTTTGCGGGCGCACCGGTTGATCCAGCGGGCTGCCAGAGGGCCGCAAGGCTCGGCTGAGCCGCCGCCGACGTGGCAGGACGTGGAACGGGATGTGGAGGACCTGCGAAACGCGTTCAACGGGGAGGATGGGGACCTGGCTGGAAGCCGGCTCGGGAGGCTCCTTTTCGATCTGGCCGGAGTGGCAGGACAGCGGGGTTGGAATGCGGAGGATCTGCTGCGGCAGGTCAACCGGCGCTTTATCGAGAACCTGAACGGCTCCGAAGAGGACGCTTCGGGGCGGGATCCCGCTCGTTCTCACTCTAGCGCCCGCCCTGGCGAGGATCGGGAATAACCTTGGGTCGAGCCGGGAAACGCACGTGGATCGCCCGCCTTCGCCGAAGGCTGCTCAAGCTGCTTTTCCTGGCCATCCTGATCCTCCTGGCCCTGACCATGCTGGAGGTCCTGCTGATTCGCTTTGTGAACCCTCCCATCACAACTCACATGGCGTGGCGACGGGCCAAGAGCGTGGTATCGTCCAAGCCGCCGGAGCGCATGCGACAGGAATGGAGGAAGCTGGAAGCGATCTCGCCCTATCTTCGCCAGGCCGTAATGGCAGCAGAGGACCAGCGATTCCTTTCCCACGGCGGGTTTGACTTTGTGGAACTGGAAGACGCCGTGAAGGACGCACTTCAGGACGGCAGGGTGCGAGGGGCCAGTACGATCACCATGCAGGCGGCAAGGACCGTCTTTCTCTGGCCGGATCGAACGTGGCTTCGGAAGGCCCTGGAGGCTTACTACACCCTCCTCATGGAGCTTTTTTGGGACAAGCGACGCATTCTGGAGGTATATTTAAATACCGTGGACTGGGGCCCGGGCCTCATGGGGGCGGAGGCGGCCTGCCGGGCCTACTTCGGCATCGGGGCCGAGGAGGTTACCCGCTCTCAGGCCGCTCTCCTGGCGGCCATCCTGCCGAACCCACACCGATGGTCCCCAGTGAATCCCGGTCCCCGCGTCCGGATTCGGCAGGGGCGCATTCTTCGAGATATGCCGAAGATGCCCGAGGTTTAATGTGGGCGGATCTGCGTGGGGCCAGGAAAAGGGATAACCTGGAAAGACGGCTCGTAACGGTACAAGCCTGAAGCGACCCTGAGGGGATTCGGTTAAGAATATGCTGGAGCGTACCCTACAGCAATTGCAGGGCATCAGCCTCAAGTGGAAGCTCCTGATTCCGTTTCTCTTTTTCGCTTTTGCCGGGACCACCACCTTGACCGTCATCGGTCTCACATCCCAGCAGAGGCTGATCAAGAAAGAGGAGCGCGAGAAGCTTCTTCTTCATTATCGAAACGTCCGGAACGAGTTGGAGCGAAAAGGTCGGGAAGCTACAGCCCTGGCCACGATCATCGCGGAGAACCGCGAAGTCCAGCGGCTGATGAACCTGCGGGATCGAGAGGGATTGAACGACCTGCTGGTGCATACGTATATGCGTCTCAAGGTAGAGTACGACATCAGCCAGTTTCACTTTCACATCCCTCCGGGGATTTCCTTCCTTCGCCTTCACAGCCCCAAGATGTACGGCGATGATCTCCATTCGTACCGGAGAACCATCGTGGAAGCCTTGAAGCGGTTCCGTCCCGTGTGGGGGCTGGAATTCGGGGAAACCGGTTTCGGCATTCGAGGCGTGGTCCCGATTTTTTACGGAACGCAGGTCGTGGGCACTGTGGAGATCGGGAACGAATTCGGGAAGAGCTTTCTCGAGGACCTTCACCGGCGCTGGAATATCGACCTGGCCCTCTACAGTAAAACGGATGGCGGGTCCTTCGAGCCCATGGCGTTTGTTTCCGACGACGACAAAGAAAAGGTCTTCTTCGGGCCGAAGGGGACGGAGGTTGATCCCCTGCAGACGACCCTTCTGATCGCGCCGAAAGGGCTTCGGGACAGGGCCATCCTGCTGAGCCCCGTCCGGGACTATAGTGGGAACGTGGTGGCGCTCGTGGAGATCAGCCAGGACCGATCGAGCATTCGGCAGCGACTGGAGCGCTCGCGCAATGTGATGGTGCTGGTGGGCGGGCTGGGGATCATTGTCTCCTTTCTGTTGACCTACCTGGTGGCGATTCTTTACATCCGGCCCATCAAGAAGATCGTGCGGGAGGCCCGGGATATCGCGGACGAAAAAAGGGAGAGCTACCTGGATCCCGGTTTGGGAGACGAAATCGGGACCCTTACCCTGTCTCTCAACCGAATGCTGGCATCGCTCATGGAGCGCCGGGGCCAGATCGAGGAATACGCAAAGAACCTGGAGAAAAGGGTGCAGGAGCGCACCGTGGACCTGGTGGCCTCGGAGGAGAAGTACAGGTCCCTTGTGGAGCAGGTTCCTCTGATTGTTTATCGCCTCCTTCAGGACGGGACCACGGAGTTCATCAACTCCTGCCTCACCGAATGGTTGGGATACGCAATCGAGGAGGCGGTCGGGGATCGGTACTTCTGGAAGGAAAAGATTCTGGGAAACGACGAATCGTCGTACAACGAGCTGTTCGAGACCTGCTTCAAAAGGGGGAAGGAGTACCGAAGCGAGCGCGTGGTGCAGGACAAAAAGGGCCGCCCGCTCGTTTTTCTGGATCACGCGATTCCGGCCAAGGACGAACGTGGGCGGGTCCTTTGGATCGACGGGATCATGATGGACATCACGGAGCTGAAACAGCTCCAGGAGCGGGCGCTTCGCACGGAGGAGACGCGGCTTCTCGGGGAAATTTCGGCCCGCATGGCCCACGAAATCCGAAACCCGCTCGCCTCAGCCGGGGGCTTTGCACGAAGGCTCCGCGACGCGCTGCCCGAAGAGGACCCGAACCGACGGACGGCCGAGATCATCGTCAAGGAAGTGGCCCGGATGGAGACCTTCCTTCGGATCCTCCTCACCTCCATTCGGCCTGTGGAGCTGTCGCTCTCCGAGGTGAACGTGAACCGAATGCTGCGGTCCTGGCTGGAAGAGCTGAAAGGTCTCGCGGAGTCCAGGGAAATTCGGGTAGAGGAGCGGCTCGACAGAAACCTTCCCCTTGTGATGGCGGACGAGGAGAGACTCAACGAGGCCTTTGCAAGTCTGCTGAAGCACGCCGTGGTGTCCATGCGGGAAGGGGATCACCTTGAGGTGCGAACACATGCGTCCAACGGTCACATTCAGGTGCGGATGATGTTTCAGGGTCGGCACATCTCGGACGACGATCTGGAGCACTTCTTTTTCCCTCACCTGGAGCAGGACCCGGAGAAGAGTGTGCTGGACCTGCCGTTGTCCAAGATTATCGTTCACCGGCACGGGGGAAGCATCGACGTATTCCGCGAGGAGGACCTCCTGGTCACAAACATTGATCTCCCGGTTCGACCGGCCGCGGAGAGGTCGAAATAGGACGCCCCTGCTTCGTGGGACCGGCGCGGGTGTCACACAGAGGGGGATGGGATTGTTTGAAGTTCGGTAGGTGGGTGCGAAGGGGAAGGAAGCAGGATGCGGACGGTATTGCTGAACGGGTTTATCGCAATGAATACGTTGATGTTCTGCGCCATGGCGTTGCCCCTGGCGGGGATAGATCGAACGGGTCGGCTGATCCATTCGTGGATCGCGGTACCATGGGCGCGCGCGATCCTGAAGGTATGCGGGGTGCGGGTGGAGGTGCGCGGACTGACGAACGTCGATTCCCTGCGCCCTCGAATTTATATGACCAATCACCAGAGCTTTTTCGATATTTTCACTCTGTTGGCGCGCTTACCCGTGCATTTCAAGTTTGTGCTCAAGCAGGAGTTGATGCGCATTCCGGTGCTCGGGTTCACCATGAGGCAGGCCCGATACATCGCCATTGATCGGGCGAACCCCCGACAGGCGGTGAAGAGTATGAACGAAGCGGCTGAACGGATTCGGGCAGGGGCCTCGGTGGTGGTGTTCCCGGAAGGGACGCGAAGTGAAGACGGGCGTCTCCAGTCGTTCAAGCGCGGCGGGTTTCTCCTGGCGCTGAAATCGGGCTGCGACGTGGTGCCCGTGACCGTTCAAGGCAGCCATCGCATCGCGTCCAAGGGAAGCCTCCGTATCCGCCCGGGAAAGGTCACTCTGACGATCGGAGAACCGATATCTGTCGAGGGGTATGGAAAAAGGAACGTGAGCGAGCTTATGGACCGGGTGCACGAGGCCATGCAAAGGCAGTTGGAGGAGATGACAGAATGTCGTGGGTAGCGAGGTTCAGGATCGTTTTCCTTTCAGGGATCGTAGGGGCACTGGCCCTGGTGCTGGGGTCGATCGGGGAGAGTGCGGGATACGTGATGCCTCCGGAACAAGTTTTGGAGTACATGGCCGAGCACGTTCTGGGCTTTGAAAACGTGGGCATGGAGTTGGAATTCATCCTTGAAGAGGACGAAGGCGGAGAGGAGGGACCGGTGACGAAAAGAATCTGGTTTCGTCCGCCGGACAGAATCCATGTGCGGGCCGGAGACGAAGGGGGGGACGTCTTTCCCTGGCTGGAGTCCGGGGTTCTTTCTTTATTTTCCGGAAATCAAAGAGAGACTGAACGATTTCTCGCCCGGTCGGGTGTGGGGCTGGGGCTTCACGATTCGTCCTACGACCGGGTGGAAGGGACCGTGGCCTACCGGATCGGATCGTCTGTCGGCGACGGCCCGAGTCTGTTGGTGGAGAAACAACGCTTTCTTCCCCTTCTTCTGGTGTTTGAGCCGCCGGGAGCCCGGGTTGGAGAGACGGCCCGAGTCCGTTTCAAGGACTATCGTAAGATCGGGGACGGATGGTTCCCCTATGAGATCGTGTGCCGTGCGGCGAGCGGCGTGACCAGGGCCTATACCGTTCGAGATCTGTCTGTCAACGCTCCGGTCCAGGACTGGATCAGCGCACCCTCCGAGAGAAAAGAGCCGGAAAGGGATCAAGGCGACAGGGAATCCGGGCGCCTGGAGAGGGTGCTTCGGACCTTCGAGGAAAAGTACGGAACCTCAACCCCTTGAGAATGCAACCTTTGGCTGTTTCTAAAAGGCGAAGCGTTGACCGATGAATGCATCATCCGGATTCGCGTGGCCGTGGTTCTGCCGGTCCGTGAAACGTTTTCCTATGCCGTACCTGAAAACATCCGCCAGAGACCCCTGGTGGGATGCCGCGTGCGAGTCCCTTTCGGCCGGCGAAAGGCCACCGGATACGTGTTGGAGGAGGAGTCCTCGCCCGACGGACGGCCCGTTCGGTCCATTCTCGAGATTCTGGACGACGAACCGTGGTTTCACGGCAATGCCGTCCCCTTTTTCGAGTGGCTGTCTTCCTACTACCTCCACCCCGTTGGACCTCTGATTCAATCCGTGCTCCCCGGCGGCGGGCGGGGTTTGGTCTCCCGATCGGCTCGTTTGACCGACCGGGGACAGGCCATCCTGGCACGCTTACCGGTTCGTTCAGCCGAAAGAGAGCTGCTCTGCTGGGTGCGGGACCATCCGGGAAAGCGGCTCCCTTTCCCTGCCAGGGATGTTCGGGACATGGAGCGAAGAGGTCTGCTGATCGTGGAAAGCAGACGGCCGGGTCGTCCTGCGGGAGGATCCCGCAAGCAACGGTTCGTGAGGCCTTGTGAAGGCGCCGTGCTCGAGGACATCCTGGAAAGGCGTTCCTCCACGAAACCGGCGCGGAACGAGCCGGAGTTCCTCTCCCGGGTGTTCCGTTCGGAAGGTGTTCGACTTCGCGAGTTCAAGCGTCGGTACGACAATGGCGAATACCTGGTCCGGAAGTGGATCGCCAAAGGAGTGATCGAAACCTATGACGACTTTGTGTACCAGGGGCCGTCCGGAGAACCCCTGTTCCCGTCACCCGAGCCGGAGATGCTCCTGCCCCAGCAGAGCGAGGTGCTGGAAAAGATTCGAGAGCTCCTTGAACGGCGGGCCTTTGCCACGTGCCTGCTGCACGGGGTGACAGGGAGCGGCAAGACCGAAATTTACTATCGCGCGGCCCTGGAAGCCATCGAATCGGGGCGCCAGGTGCTGGTGCTCGTCCCGGAGATCTCATTGGCCGTCGTCATGGAGGGCCTGTTTCGATCCCGCTTGGGGGATCGGGTTGCCTTGTACCACAGCGATCTGAGCCAGGGAGAGCGTTACGACCAGTGGCTCCGCACGGCCCGGGGTGAGGTGGATGTGGTGATCGGAGCCCGTTCCGCACTCTTCGCTCCGCTTTCACGGCCCGGACTGATCGTGGTGGACGAAGAGCACGATACCTCGTACAAGCAGGAAGAAGCCCCCCGGTACCAGGCCCGGGACGCAGCCGTGGTTCGAGGCAAGATGGTGGATGCCGTGGTGGTGCTCGGGTCGGGAACTCCGTCGATTCAGTCCTTTCACAACGCGGTCAAAGGCAAGTACCGTCTGCTCTCCATGCCCCACCGCGTGGAGAAGCGCCCCCTGCCCGAAGTGGAAATCGTGGACATGAAGGAGGTCTCCGGACGCTCAGGGCTGGACGGAATCATCAGCCCCGATCTTCGGCAGGCACTGGAGGACAGCCTGGCCCGGGGAAACCAGAGCCTGCTTTTTCTCAATCGGCGGGGTTTTCATCGGGTGTTTCTGTGCACGCACTGCGGCGAGAGCGTTCGTTGTCCGAACTGCGATCTGGCCCTGATTCACCATTTTCGTGAAGACCGCCTGGCCTGTCACTACTGCGGTTACAGCACAAAGCCCGCAAGGCGTTGTGCCGCATGCGGAAGCCGGGAGATGCGTGCTCTGGGTTTCGGTACGGAACGACTCGAGACCGAGCTGAGCCGCCTGCTCCCCGGGGCGCGGATCGGGCGCATGGACCGGGATTCCACGCGGCGCAAAGGCGCTTCCCGTCGTCTCCTGGAACGCTTCGGGGGCGGGGAGATCGACGTCCTCGTGGGCACACAGATGATTACCAAGGGGTATGACTTCCCCAATGTGACCCTGGTAGGTGTCATTGCAGCGGACGCGTCCCTGGGATTCCCGGATTTCCGTGCCGCCGAGAGGACCTTTCAGCTCCTCTGCCAGGTGGCAGGCCGCGCCGGACGGGGCGATAAGCCCGGGCGCGTCCTGGTGCAGACCTTCAACCCGGGTCACTATGCGGTGGCCGCTGCCAGGGCGCATGACTATCCTTCGTTCTTCCGCCAGGAAACGGACTTGCGCAGACTTTTGGGCTATCCTCCCTTTGCCTACCTCGCCTGCATTCGCATTCAGGGCCGGAGACAGGACGTCGCCGAGCGGGCAGCGCGAAGGCTGGGTCGAGGCATGGAAGAGGTTCGACGCGGGATGCGAAGGGAGGGTTCCGGGCTTCGGGTGCTGGGCCCGGTAGAGGCGCCGATTGCCAGGATTCAGGGGAAATACCGTTGGCAGATCCTGATCAAGAGCTCGGGAGTCGACACGCTTCACCGGTTTCTCCTGCAGGTGGAGGAGCTTTCAGACCGCGTGCTTCGAAACGCCGGCGTGCGTGTGGTCACGGATGTAGACCCCTATCAAATGCTTTGAGCTGAGGAGGGGTTCAAGGAAGGTGAGGGGCTCCAGTGCGTCACGGGGGAAGAAGACGTTTGAGCACCCGGCGATTGCCCGCTACCAGGTAGACCAGGAACAGGGCCAGAAGCGTCCCGCCGAGCATCTGGGGGTTGCGGACCTTGATGAGGTATGCGGCGATGAGGAGCACCAGGAATCCGAGAAGAATGACCAGGGTTCTGGGCATGCGGGGGAGAATCACGCGGCCGAAGTGAACGAAGCGGATGTGGCTCACGAGGAGGTAGGCCGTCAGAGAGATGACGATCCAGGAGATCCAGAGGTCCCTCCAGAACAGGATGGACCCCAGGGCCATGAGAGCGCCCGCAGGGGAGGGCAACCCGTTAAACGTGCCCGGCGGAAGGGTTTCGTCGTGCTTGTCTCGCAGGACGAACCGCCACAGTCGGTAGATCACGGCGGAAAGGTAGAGCGTACCGACCAGCACGGCGTGAGGCTTGTACTGCCCCAGCTCCAGGACCAGAAGGGCCGGACAGAGCCCGAAACTGGTCAGGTCGGCAATATCGTCCAGCCAGGGACCGAATCGTGTGCCGCCGTGCTTCTCCGCCATACGGCCGTCGAAGAGGTCGAAGATCTGTCCTGCCAGGATGGCGAGTGCAGCGAGCACGTAGTGCGCCTGGAGCACGAGAGCGATTCCCAGGGCGCCGCAAAGCATGTTGAGGACGGAGAGGATGTCCGCGTAAAAGCGGTTGGGAATGGCCTTGAACACGATGGAAGCCACGGACATGAAGACGCACAGGTACAGGATCTGGTGAGTGAAGTCGGGCACCTTCAGCGAGTCGTCCAGGATGGCGCAATAGATGATCAGGGTAAAGCAGAGGACCGCCTTGATCTTTCCGAAGTTGTTCGCCTGCACGGAGAACCGTGTGAAGCGTTTCAGGACGTATCGGACCGCGAACTGCCCCACCAGCTCGATCGCCACAAGGGTCCAGAAGGCCGAAATCGGGAGCATCCCCTGGTACGCGAAGAATCCCATGGGCGGCAGGTAGGTGAGCTTGTCGCAGAGCGGATCGATCTCTTCCCCGAACTGCGTGACCAGGTCGCATCGCCTCGCAACGAGCCCGTCGATCCCATCCAGAAAGGCCGAGAGGGTGTAGAGAAGGATCCCCCAGAAGTACTGGCCCCAGACAAAGTAGAGAAGCATCCCCGCAAGGCCGATCAGAACGCGCCAGACACAGATGGCATTGGGGTGGAACAGGGGCTGCTCTTTGACAATGCGCTTCCCGCGCTCCCGCCTCAGGAAGTAATCGATCCCCAGGTACAGGATAGAGGAGATCAGGATGGCCGTGAGGATGAACAGGATTCGGTTCATAGGGAATCGATTTGAGAGCCGGAAGCCCTCGCTCCGTATAGGACACGTCCAGAAAAGGACTGGGAAATAAAGCGGCTTCCAATGAAATGGGTTTTATTGAGGTCACACATACCATATCATGAGGAATCATAAAGCATTTTTTACGGAAAGGAGTGCCGGTACATGGGACTTCACGAGCTTGCCGGGAAAACGGCCCCGCTTTCCATGAGAATTCACGTGCCGCGTTTGGTGGCGGCCTACTACACGGAAGAGCCGACCGGGCCGGTGGCCTTCGGCACATCCGGGCATCGTGGATCTTCCCTGGATGGGACGTTCAACGAGGGACACATCGCGGCGACGGCCCAGGCGATTTGCGAGCACCGACGAGAGCAGGGAATTACAGGCCCCCTTTTCATGGGGTTTGACACGCATGCCCTGTCCGAACCGGCGTTTCGAACGGCGCTCGAGGTCTTTGCCGGGAACGGGGTGGACACGGTCATCCATGCCGGAGACGAGTATACGCCTACGCCGGTCATCTCCTTTGTCATTCTGGATCACAACCGCGGGCGTTCATCGGGGCACGCGGACGGAGTGGTCATCACACCGTCTCACAATCCCCCGCGTGACGGAGGGTTCAAGTACAATCCGCCCCACGGCGGCCCGGCCGATGTGGATGTAACCCGCCGAATTCAGGAGCGGGCGAACCAACTCGTCCAGGAGAGGGAAAAGGGCATTCAGCGTGTTCCCTATCCCCGGGCCCGCAGGGCAAAGAACACATCGGAGAGGGATTTTCTGGGGCCGTTCATCCAATCGCTTTCGGACGTGGTGGACATGGAAGCGATTCAAGCGGCCGGTCTGCGGATCGGCGTGGATCCGATGGGAGGGGCGGCCGTTGGATTCTGGGCGCCCATTGCCGAGATGTACGGTCTGAACCTGGAGGTGGTCAATCCCGCCGTAGACTCCACCTTCGGCTTCATGACCCTCGATGCGGATGGAAAGATCCGAATGGATTGCTCCTCGGTTTATGCCATGGCCGGGCTGATCCAAATGGCAGGGCGTTTCGACATCGCATGGGGAAACGATCCGGATGTGGACCGACATGGCATCGTCTGCCCGGATGGGCTCATGAACCCGAATCATTACCTTTCCGTGGCCCTCTGGTACCTTCTTCAGAACCGTCCGTCCTGGGCTCCTTCCCTGCGTGTGGGGAAGACGCTCGTGAGCAGCACGATGATCGATCGGGTCGTCAACGGCCTGGGCCGGGAACTCTACGAGGTGCCCGTGGGTTTCAAGTGGTTCGTGGAGGGACTCCGCGAGGGGTGGCTCGCCTTTGGGGGAGAGGAAAGTGCAGGCGCATCCTTCCTCCGACGGGACGGCTCGGTCTGGTGCACGGACAAGGACGGTTTCTGCATGACCCTCTTGGCTGCGGAGATTCTGGCGAAAACGGGCAGGACCCCCAGTGAGATCTACCGGGACATCCTGGTGCCGGCCTATGGCGAGCCCTTTTACCGCCGGTCGGACGGCCCGGTCACGGAAGAGATGAAAAAAGCGCTGAAGTCGTTGACGCCGGAGACGTTCAAACCGTCCCATGTGGCCGAAAAGGCGGTTTCCAGGGTCCTGCTCCAAGCGCCGGGGAACGGGGCCGACATCGGGGGGCTCAAGGTCCTGCTTGAAGATGGCAGCTGGTTTGCGGTTCGGCCCTCAGGGACGGAGCCCAAGATGAAACTGTATATCGAGAGCTTCGGAGGCGAAACCCTGTGGGAGGCCATTCGAGAAGAGGCATTGACCTCTGTCTTCGGAAATGCAAGCTGAATAGGAGGATTTCGCATGGTCCAATCCAATGACACCCATCTCAAATCTGTGGGCTATCTTCTGTGGATTTTCGGTTTCCTGGGCAGTCACCGGTTCTACTATGGAAAACCGGTCTCCGGGACCATCTGGTTCTTCACGCTCGGGCTGCTCTTTATCGGTTGGATCGTGGACCTCTTTCTCATCCCGTCCATGGATCGCCACGCCGACCTCCGGTTTCGAACCGGCCCCCTCAACTACACTGCAGCGTGGGTCCTGCTCACATTTCTGGGGTTCTTCGGGATCCATCGGTTCTACATGGGAAAATGGATCTCAGGCATCATCTATCTCCTCACGGGCGGGATTTTCGGCCTGGGGTACCTCTACGACCTTTGGACGCTCAATCAACAGGTCTCCGAGGTCAACAGCCGGTCTTAGAACCCGCAACTGATGGAAATCAAAAAGAATCTGTATTTGCGCGTATTCCAGTGAAACACGGAGAACGACCAAGCTCACGGGCAGGGAAGGGGCCTGGCGGCATTCTCGTCCAGTGCATCGTCCCGTTCGAATTCGTTCCTTACTCACTGGGATAATATTTTTTCATGCATTCCGGGCAAATACTGTGACTGATATCTGCATCAGAAAACTTTTTGATATAAACATCAACCTGCTCCCAGTCCCCTTCATCGGTTCTGATTTTTTTGCAAAAAGAACAAAGAGGCAAAATTCCCCTCAAGGTCCTGATCTCATCGAGAGCACTTTGCAGGTCCTGATCGCTTTTTTCCAGTTGATTTCGCTGACAGTGAATGTTGATGGAGTCGCAAAAAGCTGACACCTAGAGATTTGCCTCTAACGATTCCAGTGAGTTAAGTGTAGCCAACAGGCGGTCGAGCGGGTTTTTACGAGACCGTCAATGTTGGCAATCAACGCCCCCATGGCGGTACGATAGTTGAGGATGGTGACGCAGGTTACCAGAAAGAAGAAAGCAAAACATAAGATATATACACTCCAATGCAGGTAGTTGGTGAGCACGAAGTCAGCATCTGGCTTTAATGTAAAGTTCCCCCATGTGAAATTTATCATAATAAAACAAAGAAATAGGATGGACAACACCCCAAAAACAGCAACCGCTCGTTTTGAATAAAAGAGTGCAATAGTTACTGCGGCTAATGGCAAAAAAAATATTCCGCCAGCAAGCATTTCTATTGTGTAAACCCCGAAAACGCCGACGATAAAATTGAAAATTATTAATAAAATAGCCTTGAAATGTGAAGTAAATTTTCGACGATTCAACGCCGTGACAAGCGTACTGATAAAAATGATAAAATAAATGAAATCACGTGCGGTCCAACCAATTTTCAGGGCTCTTATCTGTGTTAATAAAAATGCGATTGCAGCCAAAAATGTCCACAGTTTACCATTTGATTGATCAATTGATCCCGAAACAGATCTTCACTGAATGCATTTCGATCGTTTATCTGTTATCTGTTCTTTTAAAAAAGTCATTTCCTATTGATTTCGATCTTTATGTTGTTTTTTTCTGAAAAATCATGCGCATCTCCCGCCAGCGAAGCGCTTCTTATTCCTCAAGAATTCCCTTCACCTTCCGGGACAGCTTTTCTACATTAAAAGGCTTCTGAATAAACCCCCTGCAACCTCGACCTAGAATCTCCTTTGCCTGCCCATCCAGGGTATATCCGCTTGAAAGAAGGACCCTTACATGCTCGTCGATTTCTTTCAGTCGATCATAGGCCTCTCCGCCTCCCATACCCGGCATGATCATATCCAGGATGACGAGGTCGATTTCTTCTCTCTGCTTTACGAACAGATCAAGGGCTTCTTGGCCGCTCCCGGCGGTGAAAACTCGATAACCCAGCTTTTTCAGTATGGCTCGCCCTACCTCGACGATGATCTCCTCATCGTCTACGAGAAGGACCGTTCCTTGGCCGTATTGAATCTCTTTCTGATCCGATCCCTC
>JASFQI010000122.1:0-12867 GCA_050115555.1 Desulfobacteraceae bacterium | reverse complement strand
TGTCTTTCGCTTGCACAAAATGAAATTTCTTGGGGATATCGTCTTCATGTAATCCATCCCTTCTCGTCATTCTCCTCCCTTTACTGCGAAAGCGTCCTCCTGCTCTTTCGTTCTTGGGTTTCTTTCTTCCTTCCCGATTTTTTTCCAAGAAGACGCCGAATGGACTCGGTCTTTTGCCTTTCCACGTTGTAAAGGGGAGACTCTGTTCCGGTTCTCGAAGGATGTCCTTGCAAGCACGGTTCCATTCGTGGTTTCCCGATCTTTCCTTGTCGGAATGGAAGCGTCCTCTCTACCCACGCCCCTCACAGCAGGCATTTTATTCGCAAGGACTCATTCCTCCCTTTTGCTACGAGGCATGAGGAAAAGGACAAAACATTGACGCAGGCAGAGGAATGGTGACACCTCGCTCGGATGATATCCAACCCCGATGTGCATATGGCACCGCAGAGGCCCTGTGAGACGGCATTTGGAAGAGGCAGGATTTTCTAAGCAAGAACGAAGTTGGCATGTGAATTGCTGCAATAAAGGGTGTTTGCTGTTCTATATAAGCAATTCAAATATTGACGGTCTCGCAAAAACTCTCGACCGCCTGTTGGGTACACTTAGGTCACTGGAATCGCTAGGGGCAAATCTCTGGGGCACGGCTTTTTGCGACTCCATCAAATATTCTCACAAAGAAATAGATTTTCCACTCGACCCTGGATTGTATGGATTGAGGGCGAATCCAAGCATTGTCTCGAGCCTTGAGTATGTCTCAATGTTGTGCATACCGCGCACCGCGGAAATCGGGCTTTTTCGAAACGGTCTGCCTGTTTCTCGATTGGCCATGGTCCTTGAATGAAACGCGTTGCTCAAGTCCTGCGCATAACCGGAATTCATCGCACGTACATGCCCGTACCTGCCTGCTGCACCAGGCATGCATCGGGAACTGGTCTGTGGTGGAACGACAGCGTGGACAGCGGATTCACCCTGATTGAGCTGATGATGGTCATTGCCATGATCGGGATCCTTTCCGGAATCGGGGCGATGAACTATGTGGGCTACATGGAGCGAGCACGCGTTGTCAAAGCGGTGGCAGAGATTGAGATCCTGGAAAAGGAAATCGTGGCTTACCAATTGGAGATCGACAGCTGGCCGAACACCCTGGCCGACATTGACCGCCAGAATTTCCTGGATCCCTGGGGCACCCCGTACCAGTACCTGAACTTCGACACCATTGCTGGCGGGGGGGTAGGAATGAAGAGGAAGGACCGGTGGAACAACCCCCTCAACAATGATTTCGATCTTTACAGCATGGGGCCGGACGGGCTGAGCGTTAGCGCTCTGACCGCGGCGCAAAGCAGGGACGATATTGTCCGGGCCAATGACGGGCAGTATATCGGCCCTGCGTCGGACTACTGATGCGTATCCAACTTCAGTCATTCAAAACCAAGGTGGCCCGCAGGACCTTTCTGCTTTTCATCCTGTGTGCTGCTTTGCCTCTTGCGGCCTCGGCGGGTATCGGCTTTTTTCACATCCGGGCGCAGATCGATCGCCAGGGGCGCGAGCAGCTCGAAGAGACCTGCCGGTCACTGTCCTCCTCCCTGTATGAGCGGCTGTTCATCCTTCGCGCGGAGATGAGGGTTCTTGCGGGGAATCTCTGCAAATTCCAGAGTGCAGATGCCTCCTCGTTCGCGTTGGTCCCCGAGAAAGATTACGCCATGCGATTCCTGGGACTGGCGATGATCACCGCGAACGGAGAACGCGTGGATTTGATAGGCCGCATGCGGAGCATTCCGCATATCACTCCGGTGCAGCACAAGTACCTGAGGAGCGGCCATGCCGTCCTCGCCTGGGAGTGCGACAAGGGCAAAACATCGATCTACATGATCCTGAGTGCTCCGGATCAAGCCGGGATGAGCGGGACCCTGATCGCTGAAATCCAACCCGAATACCTTGTATCCGCCTCTCAAGGTCTCCCTCCCTTTACCGACTTTGCGGTCATGGACCCATCAAATTGCATTCTCTTCCGTAGCTCCGAGGAAATGAGTGTGGCTACCGCAAGGGCCCGGGAAAAGGCCTTGACATCCCATGCCGGTTTCCTTTCCTGGGGGCACGATGGAACCCGTTTTATCGGGAGCTTTCGATCCATTTTTCTCAAGCCCAATTTTCATTGCCCCGAGTGGATCGTGCTTTTGATCGCGGAACGGGAGGCGTTTCTGCAACCCGGGACTTCATTCACGTGGTCCTATGTCCTCCTGGTCCTTTTCACGACGTGCCTGGTCTTTTTCCTCAGTGTGACCATGATCCGAAAGAGCACAGGGCCCATTGAAGAGCTCAAGGAGGCTACGGACAGGATTTCCCAGGGGGAGCTGGACCACCGGGTGCAGATCGACAGCCAGGATGAGTTCGAGGATCTGGGCAAATCGTTTAATGAGATGAGCCGCAGGATTCAAGAGGGGCAGGAGATGCTGGTCCGAGCGTCCAAGATGAGTGTCATGGGGCAGATGGCCGCTGGTGTCATGCACGAGGTCAAGCAGCCCCTGACAGCCGTTTACGGATTACTGGAGCTCAACCTCTACGAGAAGGACGGGAAAAAGCGGCAAGCCAATGACGAGAAGGCCCTGAAAGCCGTAGAGAGGCTGGATGCCATCCTGAGCCGTTTTAAATCCTTTTCGTACATTTCGCAGGATACGTTTCAGCCGGTTTCCCTTCCTCCCATCATCCAATCCGTGTATGAGCTGATGGAGCATCAGTTCAAACGGCAAGGTATCCGGGTGGAGTTGGATCTGGATCCAAGAGCACCACTCATTCAGGGAGATCCCCAGGAACTGCAGCAGGTGGTATCCAACCTTGTCATCAATGCCATGGACGCCCTGGAAGAGAAGACCGGGGATCGATCCTTGCGCATGGGGCTTCACCGAGCGAAAGGACGGGTCATTCTTTTTGTGCAGGACAACGGCCCCGGCATCCCCGAGGAGTTGAAGGATCGCATTTTCGAGCCGTTTTTTACGACCAAGAAGGAAGGGAGGGGATCCGGTTTGGGCATGGCCATTATTACGTACATCCTGCACAAGCACAGCGCCGATATATCGGTGGAGAGCAAAGTTGGAGAGGGGGCCATGTTTACGATTTCCTTTGTTCCTTTGGGTTCGAGGGGTGCGGGTGAGCCGTCCGGACCCGGCGAATCGACACCTTTGAACCAGAATGATCAAGAAGAGGAGCGGTGCGCATGATACCAAGGAAAAGGTCCAGGCGACGCATGTTCCCGGTGGTGGATCGATCCCTGCAGTACAGGCTTCTTGCCATAATGCTGATCTACGGCTCTGTGCTGGTGACGTTCCTCATGCTATGCTTCTTTGTACCTGATGTCATCCGGATGGAGGAGGAGACCCGAAGCATGGAAGAAAGGGCAGTTGCGGCCGATCGCATTCTCCACCAGCATGCCAGGGTTTGGCCTGCGGCCCTGGCCCTGATTTGCCTCATCGGTCTTCACTCCTTTCGGGAGTTCCATCGATTGATCGGACCGCTCTTCCGTTTCCGCTGGGCATTCGACCAGGTAAAAAACGGCAACCTGGCATTTCGAGTGCGTTTGCGAAGGGGGGATCACCTGCACAAGGAGGAAACCCTTTTCAACGAGATGCTTGATTCGTTGTCCTGCCGCCTGAATGAAATCACAACGACTCTGAGAAGCGTGGAAAATGACCTGAAGCATACCCCGTTTCGGATGAACGAGGAGGCCTCGGAAAACGCAACCTGGATGGCGGAACACGTCGAGCGCATTCAATGCGCCCGAAGAGCCGCGGAAACATTTCTTGTCATGGAGGATGAGGATCGAGATGCCCCTCTTTCCGACCAAATTCAGAAAGCCGGGACCTCCTTATGATTGGAAAAGACAGGGCCTGCATGCGCAAAACGCATAGAGTTTTATGAGAGAAATGTGGCGGCTGATGCGTGATTCCCGCACGCGACCTTCGGTTTTTGAGTCCAAAGACACCTTTTTGCCTCTTGATACGGATCTCATCAAAAACCTGCTGAATATTGCAGAAAAATTCTCTTACATTTTCCCGGGACATACCATAGTATACTCAAAACGGTTTTGAGGTTGGACGTATGGCGCCAGGGCTTCCGGGATTCGCGCCGGGAGAATGGGGGTCAAGAGACCCTCCCCGGAAAAGAACAGGGAAGAGGCCAACAGGAAGACGGAGAGCCTGGTCCGTCCCGCGGCTTTGGAGGGAGCACCTGCTACAGGCTTTTCCTCACTGTTCGCACCTCCATGCCGGCCTCGAGCGGCCGGGTGGGTATGTGCCATCTCCAGAAGCTCGTAACGCACAAAAGGAGACGGATTATGTCTACCTCCGGGATCGACCAATCACGACTTCAAGAAATCCAGGAAACGATACAGGCGGCCTGCTGTAATGAGGCGGGTGAGCTGCGAGCACAGCTTGATAACGACGCCAAGCCATTTGATAACCTGCAGGAAAGGGATGAGTTCTTCTCGAAGTACGCTGGCTTTCTTTCGGAATATGAAATGCGCTCAAGCGATGAGCTGCGAAAGAAACTCATTGAAAAAGAGAAAGATGATCTCGAGTACCGGATTTTTACAGCCTCTCAGAGCCTCAAGTCCTTGGGGGCCAGTAAGGAGACGATTGCCAGCACAGCAGATGCCTTACGGCGGGATCTTGAAAAGCGTATGAAAGAATTTATGGAAGATGGCAAAGAAGGCGAACAGGAGAACCATCGAATTCATGGGGACGAGCAAATCAAGCGGGTATCGATCGAAGCTCGGAATATGATTTTATGTGACATCCGAGTCCTCTATCTCGACAAGAGCCCCCTCAAGAAGACCCTCCAAATCGCCCACAGCATGTCCCTCGCCTTTACTTCCCTTGGGCTTTTTCCCAATAATCCCGAGACAATACGAGAGATATTGATAGACAATTGCGCAACGGATATTTCGATATGATTTTTCCGATGTCCTGAAGTTTTTTCGCAGCCCGCCAAGCAGGAAAATGGACGGTCTCGCAAGAACCCGCTAACTGCTTGAATTCTACTCTGGCGGGCGATGCGTGATTCGAACACGCGACCTTTGGTTCCGGAGACCAACGCTCTATCCAGCTGAGCTAATCGCCCGCATTGAGAATTCATTTCGTATGTATCAGCTTTCCTTTGCCGGGTCAACACGGGAGTTTGTTGCACAGGAGTTTGGTAAGGGATGACGAGTCCTCCTGTGGAAAGGGAAGGGAGAGTCCTGTCTAAGATGAGATCCAAAGGGGAGAGGGAGGCAGAAGTAAGGATGGCTTCTACTGAAAAATCGTATTAAATTGGAATAATTAGAGGTGTATCCGCATTGAAAACGCCTTGACAGACAGGGACCTATGTGTTAGCAAGCAAAAGTGAAGGAAGGTGAATATCATCAATCCAAAATCGGAGACACCGGACCATGGCGGAAGACGAAAACAGCGTGGGAGAAGGGCGGAGCGAGGAAGAGGAAGATCTGCTGGACTTCGATTTGGATGACCTGGCCTCGGAGAAAGAATCCGAATCAGGCGAGGATGATGAGATCATCGAGTTGGTCGACCTCGTCGAAGAAGACGAGGCCTCCGAAGGGACCGGCGGGGCCGACGCCGAAATCTCACGGCTCTTGGAAGAGGACGAGGGCGCCGGGGTAGCCGATGTTTCGGATGAAGGCAAAGCAGGCCCGTCCGATGACTTCGACAGCATGCTGGACGACATGGATTTGGATGAAACGGAAGTAGACATCGACATGTCCGAGGTCACCCTGGACTTGAACCTGGGCGATGAAGGCCCTGAGGCCGAGCCTGGCCAGGAGGCGCCGAGCGAAAGCGAGCAGGAATTTGAAGAGGAAATCTCTTTCAACCTGGAAGAAGGCCTCGAAGAACCTTCCCTGGAGGCGCCGAACGAGGTCGCTGTGGAAGGGGAAGAGCCTTCCGCGGAAATAGAGCTGGAAGCATCCGAGGAGGAGTCGATCAGCGAGGATGACATCCAGAAGATGCTGGAGGACGAGTCGGACGAAGCTTTTGAAATGGATTTGTCTTCTGGTATGGATGTGGATGGGTTCCTGGAAGGGGGAGACGATACCGGTGGAGATGAGATCACCGAGGAGGCCTTGGAGCGAATGCTCGAGGACGAAACCGAGGAAACCTCATTTCCGGAACAGCCCGAACAGGTTCCAGAAGCCGCTGAACCTGTCGAGCCCGCCGAAGCTCCAGTTCCTCCTGCACCGGCCGAAGCTGTCCTCTCCCAGGAACGCGTGGAAGAGGTCATTCGAGACGTTGCCCGGGAGGTGATGCCGGAAGCGGCGAAAGAGGCTCTGGCAGGGGCGGCGGATCAGGCGGTTCGAGAGGTGGTGGGAGAAGCGGCGGAGCGGGTGATTCGGGAGGTTTTCGCGGATTCTGCAGAACGGGTGATTCGAGAAATCCTTGCCGAGGCAGCCGACCGGGTGATTCGAGAGGCCATGAGCGATGCCGGAGAGCGCGTGATTCGAGAGACCGTGAGCGAGACGACGGAACGGATCATTCGCGAAACCATCGAGGCCCTCCGGGCCAGCCTGGACAGCATGGGGGATTAACCCGGAAAAAAAGCTTTTCAGGGATCAGGCTTTGTGGTTCATTCAGGGGTTGTTTTGCACAGCCCCTTTTCTTTTTGAATCTCCCCGCGTTCCCGCTTCAGCGGGATGAGGAATGCGCGAGCGAAGCATTTTCACGAACTGCATCCCTCCAGGACGAAGGGGTTCGATTTACGTTTTCCGGAACAATCGAAAGCAGCGGCTGGATCGGGATGGAGATCCGCAAGCGAGACGTTCAAGGAGTGCACGATGAGCAACGAGACACTGGCCAAGGGGTATGAACCAGCGGATGTGGAAGGCAAATGGTATGCGTACTGGGAGGAGAACGGCCTGTTCAAACCGGATTTGAGGTCGGATCGAGAGCCTTTCTGCATCGTGATTCCCCCTCCGAACGTAACAGGTTTTCTTCACATGGGGCATGCCCTGAACAACACCCTGCAGGACATCTTGTGTCGGTACAAGCGGATGAAGGGATATGACGTTCTTTGGCAGCCCGGAACGGATCATGCGGGGATTGCCACGCAGAATGTGGTTGAGAAGGACCTGGCCGCAAAGGGGATGACGCGGCACGAAGTCGGGCGGGAGAAGTTCGTGGAGCTCGTCTGGAAATGGAGGGAAGAGTACGGGGGCGGGATCATCAATCAGCTCAAACGGCTGGGGAGTTGCTGCGACTGGAGCCGGGAGCGGTTCACCATGGACGAAGGGTTGTCTCGGGCGGTGCGGGAGGTCTTCGTTCGTCTTTACGAGGAAGGTTTGATTTATCGCGGTGACTACATCATCAACTGGTGCCCGCGCTGCCACACGGCTCTGGCGGATCTCGAGGTGGAGCACGAAGAACGAGACAGCTTCCTTTATCACATCCGATACCCCTTTGAGCACGGCGATGGATACCTGGTCGTGGCAACCACGCGCCCCGAGACCATGCTGGGGGATACGGCCGTGGCCGTGAATCCGGAGGACGAACGCTATCAAAGCGCCTCCGGGCGCCATGTGATTCTGCCGCTCGTGAACAAGCCAATCCCCGTGATCTTCGACCGGTACGTGGACATGGAGTTCGGTACAGGGGCGTTGAAGATCACCCCGGCTCACGATCCCAACGACTTCGAGATCGGTGTGGCGCATGAACTGGAACGGGTCAAGGTCATCGACAATGATGGGAATATGAACGATCTCGCCGGACCCTACCAGGGCATGGACCGTTTCGCGTGCCGTGAAAGGATACTGGAGGATCTGAAAGAGTCGGGTTTGCTCGAGAAGGTGGAGCCCTATCGTCATGCCGTGGGCCATTGCTATCGCTGTAAGACCATGATCGAACCGCTCCTGAGCAAGCAGTGGTTCGTGAACGTAAAACCCCTGGCCGAGGACGCGTTGGCAGCGGTTCGTGAAGGGCGCACGCGGGTTGTCCCGCCTCAATGGGAGGAGGTCTATTACGAGTGGATGACGAACATCCGTGATTGGTGTATCTCCAGGCAGATCTGGTGGGGCCATCGCATTCCTGCGTGGTACTGCGAGGCATGCGGTGAAGTCGTCGTGGCCAAGGAGGCGCCCCAGGCCTGCAACGCCTGCGGGAGTGAAGAGCTGCGTCAGGAGACGGACGTCCTGGACACCTGGTTCAGCTCGGCGCTTTGGCCCTTTTCCACTCTGGGTTGGCCCGACGACACGGAGTACCTGAGGACGTTCTACCCCACGTCTGTCCTGATCACAGGGTTCGACATCCTCTTTTTCTGGGTGGCGCGCATGATGATGATGGGTATCCACTTCATGAACGATGTTCCGTTTCGAGACGTGTACATCCATGCCCTGGTCCGGGACGCCGAGGGTAAGAAGATGAGCAAGTCCAAAGGGAATGTGATCGATCCTCTGGAGGTCATCGACCGGTTCGGGACGGATGCCTTTCGGTTCACGCTGGCTGCGCTGGCAGCTCAGGGCCGGGACGTCAAGCTGAGTGAGGAGCGAATTGCAGGGTACCGAAACTTCGTGAACAAGATTTGGAACTCCGCCCGTCTGGTCCTCATGAATCTGGACGAGAAGGACGTGGATGGCATTCAGGGAAACGGGACGGATACGCTTCCTGACCGATGGATTCAGGCGCGCCTTCATACGGTGTGCGCCGAGGTGATCCGATCCCTGGAGGAGTTCCGGTTCAACGATGCGGCCAACCTTTGCTACCAGTTCACATGGCACGAGTTCTGCGACTGGTACCTGGAAATGGCAAAGCAGGGGTTGTACAGCAAGGACGAGGCTGCAAAACGATCCGCACGGCACGTCCTGGCCAAGGTCATGCTCGATGTGCTCAAGCTTATCCATCCGTTCATGCCCTTTGTCACAGAGGAGCTCTGGCAGAAAATGCCAGGGGCCCAGGGGAGTGTGATGAAGGCTTCGTTTCCCGAGCCAGATGATATTCCGTATGATGAGCAGGCCCTGAAGGAGATGGAGGGGGTCACGGGACTGATCACGGCGATACGGAACATCCGGGGGGAAATGAACATCCCGCCTGGCAAGCCGGTAAGCGTGGTGATCGAGGTGCCCGATGAAAGCGAGGCCCGTGTGATCCGCGAGAACGTGATGCACGTCCAGAGTCTGGCCAAGGTGGAGGACGTGGAGATTACGTCTGAGACGGAAAAGCCCGAGGCGTCGGCCACTGCGGTTTTCGGAAGGAATCAGGTCCACGTGCTGCTCAAGGGGCTCCTGGACTTCGAGGAGGAGAAGAACCGGCTTCGGAAGGCCATTCAAAAGATCGAGAAAGATATGAACGCCTCAAACAAGAAGCTTTCCAACCCGGCTTTCCTGAAAAAAGCCCCGGCCGAGATCGTTGAGGAGGTCCGGGAGAAGGTAAAGGACATGGAACATCGTCTCGCCCGCCTGAACGAAAACCTCACATTTTTCGAGTCCATTCGAGAAAGCGGTTAGCCGGAGGGTTTCCTGAGAAGGTCCCCGGGCCGCGCTGTGGCATCGTCCCGGGTGTCGTCGCAAAGAGAAATGGGGAATGATCGTGAAGTGGGAGGTGTTTTCGGGCCTGAAACGCGAGATCCGAGACAAGCGCTTGGAGGAGATCCGGAAACTTACCAAGCGGATCGAGAAGTTCGCGCCTCCACGTTATCGAAAGGATCGGTTTTCCCGGTACTACAACTACCAGATGATGGAGGCCTATGTAGGGCCTCTTCTTGAGCTCCTGCGCGTCCTTTCCGAGCCCAAGCAGCTGCGCGAGGATGAGCAGGGGGCCACGCGGTTGGTTTTTCTTCGACTGAAGAATTTTTACGACGTCCGGGATCGACTCTCTCTGGAAGAGGCCCTGGAGGATGAGCGCCTGTTGAGGAAGACGACACAGCTTCTTGTGTTCTTTTACGGGCGGCCCGATCTTCGAGGGGAGGTCCTGTCCGAGCACTTGAACGGCCTGATCGAGCCGAACGAGTGAGGGTAGGGTTTGGATGGATCGGCATTCCCTTCTTCACGAAAAAGTTCGGGCGGTCACCCTTGGAATCGGGCCAGGTCGTAAATGCGCTTTCCAATATCGGAGAGCTCCCGTTTGCTCTCGGAAGGCGCATTGTCTCCGGCAGTTCGAAAGCCGTTTTCGGCAAAGCAGTCCAGTGCATTTCGAAACGTCAGTTGGGAGACGGACTCCAGGTGATCGATCACCCCGAGCTTGTGGAATCGAAGCCCGTTGAGCTTCATGGCCTTGAGTTCGTCCCCTCGTTTCAAAGGTTTTTTCTCCTTCTGCAAGAGGGTCTGCACCACGATCCAGTAAGATTCCAGATACGTCTTGGCAAAGCGGGCCCAGGCCGGGAGTCGAACCGCGCCCATCCGTGTGATTCGGTAGCCTCCTGAAGCAGCGTCTTCGCGAATCAGACCCGAATCCATGAAATCGGTCAGCACGGACTGGACCCGGTCCCGGTCGTCCAGCAAGGGATCCACGAGGATGAACTCCTTTCGGAACAGGTCTCGAAGAAAGAGGTAATCCGAGCGGAGGGTCTCCAGAGGCCTGACTTCCTCCTCTCCCTTGAGAAGCGAGGCCGCCACCATGGCGTGATGGATGAAAAAGTGGATGATATTGTTTTTGTAAAACTCCAGCTCCACTTTTTTCTCGTCCTCCACATAGTAAAACGTTTCCTCCTCCTCTTCGGTCACCTCGAGAGAGCTCACCACCTTCCAGGATTGGAGAAGGGAAAGCGTTTCTTCGACAGCCTCTTTCGAAGATTCAAGGGTGGATGCCGTGGGCGCGCGTTTGGATCGTAGAAACGCCAGGTACTCCCCGGTGATGGTGTGGAGCTCGTCGGCGGTAAATCCCCCGCGATGGGCCGTAAGAACGGCCGAAGCCACGAGGGATAGCGGCGTGACCAGGGTGACGCTGTTGATGGAGCGGATCAGGTGAAAGGCGATCTGCTTGTGGGGCTTCATGTCTCCGGTGTGTTGGACCGCCAGGTAATCCTTGAGGGACACGGGTTCTCCGAACCGGATGTAGATTTTCCCGTACTTTCGTTTCAGGAAATGGCGGGCGCGAATGACCTGCCGGATGTTCTCTTTTTCCTTTTCGCCGCCTGCCAGCTCCTTAAGGTACGCCTTCTCTTCCAGGATGCGATCATAGCTGATGGAAGCGGGGACGAAAACCATGTCCCGGCAGTATCCTTCCTGGAACGCCTGAATCAGCACAGTAAGGAATCCGATTTTCGGGAGAATGACCTTTCCGCTTCTGCTGCGCCCTCCCTCGATGAAGAACTCCAATGGATGGCCTTCCTCGATGAGGGCCTTGATATACCGCCCGAAGACCTCGCGATAGAGCCGGGCTCCTTTAAAGGTCCGGCGGATGAAGAAGGCCCCGGACTTGCGGAAAACGTGCCCCATAGGCCAGAAGGCCAGGTTTTTTCCCGCCGCGATTCGGGGAATGTGCATTTGGGCATTGTGGAGGATGTAGTTCAGGGCGAGGTAATCGATGTGGCTCTTGTGGGAAGGGACGTAGACAATGGATCCCTTGCGAGCCCATTCACGCACCTTGGCCATTCCCTCGATATCCACATCGATTCCTTCGAAAAGCCGGTTGAAGAACCAGGTGAGCGCCCAGTGAAAGAACTCGATGTAGGCCATGTTAAAATCCGCAGCGATCTCATCGAAGTATTCCCCGGCCTTTTTCCTCAACTGGATGGACCGCTTCGGGTTCCCTTCCGCGGTTCGCTCGATGTGCTTGTGAATCCCCTCGTCTCGCAGAACGATTTCCTTGATCTGTTGCCGGGATTTCATGATCGGGCCCAGAATAATGCGTTTCTGGGCATCGATACGGGCGATCAGGTCTTCACGGAGCTCTACGGCGATTTCGGCGTGAGATCGAGGTACGGATTGATTGTCGAGGTACTCCCGGAGATTCAAGGGCTCTCCAAAATCGATGAACGCACGCCGGTTATGGCGAAAAAACAGGGCCATCTTTCGAATGACACCGGGGTGTTCCTTGAAACCGAACAGGATGCTGCTGAGCGTTTGATCCTGACGCTCCGGCGATCGTTTGTACAGGATGAGCTGGGGCACGATAAATATGGGGCGCTCCATCTCGCTCTGTGTATCGAGAAGAAGGTGAAGGTCGTCCTTTTGGGCGTGCACGAATTGGCGCGAAAAGCCTTTGGGATCCACCAGGAATATCAGAGACGTGGTGCCGTTTTGAATCGCCTCCTTGTAAAAGCCCAGCCGGTAGGGGTCCGGCATCTCGCCATGCCGAAGCAGATAGAGAAATCGGGCCAAGGAGCATCGAAGAAAGGTCCGGAGGGGGAGGAGGGTCGAGATATTGAGGGCAAAGGCAAGCTTGGGATAGGGAAGGCGTTTCATTCGGAAGTTATAGTGGTACAATAAATAATCAAGGCGTCCTCGGTACTTGATGGCATACACCACCGTACCTTCCCTGTGGATTCGCTTGAGCTCTTCCTTCCTGTTTTCGTCCAGTGCAACCCGTTTGAAAAGGGTGTAAAGAATTCGGCTCAAGAAGAGTCGCGGCTTGTGATCCAGGATGTTCCCGGCGAACAGTTCGTTTTTCATGGCATGTGAGTTTCCTTCAAGACGCATCTATCGCCCCTTCTGCCGGCATGACCGTTTGAAGAGAGGGGCTGCATGGAACACGATTTCGTTTCGTGCCTCTTGGCAGCCTACCCGCATTTCAATGAAAAACGCAAGCGCGGACCGCGACGGGACAGGGTTCCTTCATCTCCCTGTTTCCTAAGTTTTCGAAGGACAGAAGGGGTGGCCCGAAGCAATGGCGCAAAGAACCGGTGAAGCGGGTTTCATCGCAGCGGGCGGGGCTCCTGGGTTTGGGGATGGGGCAC
>JASFQI010000121.1:0-12912 GCA_050115555.1 Desulfobacteraceae bacterium | reverse complement strand
GTGGCCGATTCCTTCGAGAAGATTCAGCTCCTGGTATCCAACTATGAGTTCAGCTTTCGCGAAGCCGAAAAGGCCGTCCTGGGGATCGACCACGCGGAGCTGGGTGGGGTGATCGCGGAGCGCTGGGGGTTCAGCGATACCATGGTGGACATCATTCGGCACCACCATGTCCCCATGGAGGCGCAGCACGAGAACGAGGCCTCGCTGGTGTACCTGGCCGACATGCTGTGCATGATGATCGGTATCGGCGTGGGATCGGATGGGCTGGCCTACAGGTTTCACAAGGAAGTACTGGAGAAGCAGGGCCTCACAGACCTGGATTTTCAGGCGATCATCGCAGGCTTCGGGGAAAAGATATCGCACGTGGAAGAACTGATCGGTATGAATTGAAGGAGAGCGAGGAGCTTTCCGTTCCTGGGGTGAAGAACGGTTGAATGCCTGTTGAGCGGGCGGTGACGGGCTTTAAGGAAAGGCCCGTCATGGGCATTGCCCGTGGATGGTGAACACAGAGGGGACGAAAACATGGCTTACAACATCTTGATCGTGGACGACTCGCTTCCCATGAGGGCGGTCCTCAAAAAGACCGTCAAGGCCTCCGGCTTCAACGTGGGGCAGATCCATGAGGCGGCCAACGGTAAAGAAGCCCTGCAGATCCTGAAGCAGGAATGGATGGACCTCGTGCTTTCGGATTACAACATGCCTGAAATGAATGGCATTGAATTGATTGAGGAAATGAAAAAAGACGAGGTTTTTCGTACCATTCCAGTCGTGATCGTGACTACGGAAGGGAGCCGTGAACGCATCGAATGGTTCATGAAAATGGGTGTATCAGAGTATATAAAAAAGCCTTTTACTCCGGAAGAGATACGATCCAAACTGAATCACATTGTACGAGAGGATGAAGATGGAAAGGGAAATTCTGACGAAGGCGATGAGGAACTCGATTTCTGAGGTGCTGGAGAAGATGTTTTTCCTGCCGCTGGACTTTTCCGATGCCGGAGCGCCTGGTGACCTGTGGAATGCCGGAGGAGCCAATCTGATTGCCATTCGGCTGGCGTTTAAAGGGCCCTTTTCAGGCCATTTTGCCTTTTTTATCCCGCAGGCGCTGGGAAAAACTCTGGCTGCAGACTTCATGGGTACCGATGAGGAAGGCGTCTCATTGGCACACGTGGAACAGACTGCCAAAGAGATCGTCAATATGATTGCAGGAAGCACGTTTTGTGCCCTGGATGAAAAGGCGGTTTTTGATCTGGGCATTCCTGAGAAAGTCCCTTCAGACGAGGTGTGGGAGGGGCCGGGCGATTCCGAAGAGCAGGTGTTTCTCGGCATCGATCTCATTGACGGCCGTCTGGGCCTTCGCCTGGTCGCGAATGGTTCCTGAGAGGATCTACCGGCCGAGGCCGCATATTCGAACTCGAGACGAACGTTTTCGTAAAATGAAGGATACATGATGGCGCAGGAATAGGCCATCGAGATTGAGGTCCAATGGAAACGAACATTCGCGTGCTGGTGGTGGATGATTCCGCCATCGTTCGAAAGGTACTCTCCGAGGAGTTGTCCCGTGAGCGGGGCATCGAGGTGGTGGGCACTGCGCCCGATCCCTACGTAGCAAGGGACAAGATCGTCCGCCTCAAGCCGGACGTGGTCACACTGGACATCGAGATGCCCAGGATGGATGGTCTGACCTTTCTCAAGAAGCTCATGAAGTACTATCCCATTCCCGTGATCATCGTGAGTTCCCTGACCAAGAAGGGGGGCGCGCTGGCTATGGAAGCCCTTTCCCTGGGGGCCCTGGAGGTGATCTGCAAGCCTTCGGCGTCCTACTCTGTGGGCGACATGGGCGTTCAGCTTGCGGACAAGATCCGCGCCGTGTCCAACGTGGACCTTCGAGCCAGGGTCGAGTCCGCGCAAACCGCGAACAATGCATCCCCCGCCCGTGTCAGTGCCAAGGCCTTGTCCGAGACGACCAACAAGATTCTGGCCATCGGGGCGTCGACCGGTGGAACCGAGGCGATAAAGACGGTCCTGCTGGGCATGCCGCCCAACGCGCCGGGAATCATTGTGGTGCAGCACATGCCGGCCAAGTTCACCACCTCCTTTGCGGAGCGGCTGGACACCCTGTGTGCCATTCGAGTTCGTGAGGCCCAGGACGGGGACTCCGTGGTCAACGGGCAGGCGCTCATTGCACCGGGTAATTTCCACATGCTGCTCCGCCGGAGCGGCGCACGGTACTATGTCCAGGTCAAGGACGGCCCCATGGTTCATCACCAGAGGCCTTCAGTAGACGTCCTTTTCAAGTCCGTGGCGGACTATGCCGGAGGCAACGCAGTGGGGGTGATTCTTACCGGCATGGGGGCGGACGGCGCGGACGGACTGCTCCAGATGCGTCAAGCCGGGGCGCGGACCGTGGCCCAGGACGAGCGCACCTGCGTGGTCTTCGGCATGCCCAAGGAGGCGATCAAGCGGGAAGCCGCCGAGAAAATCGTGGGATTACCCGACATCTCGGCCACCGTGCTTCGGATGTTCGTGTGATCGCCTTTTCCCGTACCGGGCAGAATCTTCCTCCCCTTCTCCGACATACGATCCCATTGATCCGCCTCCCGAAGCAGGGGATAAAGGCTTTTCATTTCATAGTATTCTTTCCAACTGCATGACTTTATTGCATAAATAAGGATCGCTGCGAAAACGATCCGTTGAAAATGAGCACCGGCTCCATGCCTCACCGTTCTGGCAACGTTCTTGCAGAATAGCACGGTGTACGCGCCGTCTTTCAAAAGGTTTCCGGAAGGCGGGAGAGCATCCCCAGCAAATGAGGAGAACAGTCCATGAAGATTTCCGAGATCCATCCCGGCCAGATTCCGGATGCAAAGGTGCAGACCCCGGATAAAACCGCGAATGACGGGCAATCGTTTCAGAGCATCATGGAGCAGGTAAGCGGCGGGGAAGGCAACAAGGGGACCCCTGTGGGAGGCCCGGAGACTGTGTTCCCCGGTCAGGAAGTTCAGATCATCCCCGGCGTCGGAAAGGTCGAACCGACCCAGGAGAGCGCTCAGAAAACCCAGATCCTCGGGGCCATTGAAGAGACCCTGGACACCGTGGATGCGTATGCAGCAGCCCTGCGAAACGGCTCCTTGTCCACGTCGGACATAGAACCGCTGGTGGAGCACCTGGAAACCCGGCTAGAGGGCCTGAGACAGGTGGAAGCGGATCCTGAGCTGCCCGAGGGACTCCGGACAGTGGTTTCCGATCTCGCTCTCACCATCGGGACAGAAGTGGCGAAGTTCGGCCGCGGGGACTACGAGTAGGGGTTTTTCTCTACTCGCCTCGCAGGATCAGGGTCAGCTCCGTTTCCTCGGCGCCTGATTTCACGTGAGGAGAAATTCCCGCTGAAGCGAGCATCATGGCGGCATAGGCAGGCTGAAGTGCGTCCGCCTCTTCAATTCGGAACGAATCGACGAACGCGTCCACGTTCTTGAAAACCTCCAGAAAGGTCTTTGACAAGGGCACGGGTCCCACGGAGATGTGAATTCTCGCCTCGGACTCGTTGCCGTTTGCCTTCAGTGCAAAGGAATCCATTTCTCGCCGCTCGGTTTCCTCCACCAGCGCCTGGAGCAGGCTGCTCAGTCCCTCGGTCGCAAGCGGCGGTAGCGAGCGGATCGGGGGAAGCGAATCGTCCAGCAGGATATCGGTCTGGACGTGGTGCTTGAAGTAAAGGTTGGCCTTCAGGAAGGTGATTTCCTGATCAAGGAAATCTCCCAGGTTTACGTATCGTTCGGTGTCTTCTTCCAGCGAGGAACGCTCGGCCGTATGCCGGATCAACCGGTTGATTTGCTCGAACTCCGTTTCCATCCTGACCAGGCGCTTCTTCACTTCCTCCAGTAGAACATCTGCCGATTCCTCACCTGTGCGGAAAATGTACTGGATCATGTCCATGTCCATACCCAGGTTCTGGAGCGGGCCGTTCAGGTTGTGCACCAGGCCCTGCATCAGTCTCCCAACGGCAGCCTGGCGGTGAAGGGCCACAAAGTCCTCTCGGGATAGCTCGATCATGTGCTTTCTCCGGGTGTCGTTTCCTTCTCCTGACGGATGCTCTGGCGCTGCTTCCGGAACACGGTCTGTACGATGGCATCCCTTGCATCCTCATCAATGGCCACGATCCTGGCGGCTACGAGATGCGCGGCATCCTGCTCCTCCACACGCAGGACCTCGGCCAGGAATTCCATGCGATACAGGGATGTCTCAGGAATCATGATATTCATCCGGATGATATCCCCTTGGGACAGGGACTCTTGGGTGAGGAATTTGAGGCCCGACCCGCTGATCTCGATCACATCGTCCAGCCCCCCCCGCTCGTCTCCCGGCCCGGCCAGAGCGCGCTCGATAAGAAAGTCCAGTTTGTTGTTCAGGAGCTGGATGCAACGGTAGAGGCGTTCCTCCTTGGAGCCGGGTGTGGTCTGTGAGAGGAACTCATCGATGGGGCTGGGGCAGATCGATTTTCCGAGCAGGCTGGAACCCATGCCCTGTTTGGCGAGTGCGGCCTGTTCATCGCTGAGTACGTCCCAGCTCGCAGGAAGGACGATCCTGGCACGGTAATACTTGCGTCGATTTTCGGATACCATAGGATCTCTGCCTCCTTTGACCCGTAGAATGCTTCCTTTTTCAACAGAATACCCAAGCCGGACGCGCGGAGTCAATCCACGAAATCAAGCGCCAGCAGGGATATCAGCCGTTCAGGTCCCGATCTCGGGGGCCATCTCCTTTAAACATGCATGGGCTGTGCCGGTTTTGACTTTGGACGGCACTGTGAATCACGCTTTTTGAATCTCCCCGCAGCGAGTTTGAGGAATGCGCGGGAGAAGCATTTTCAACAGCGGTTGGTATGCCTCGAAAAATCTCAAGTGTAGAAGCCGTCACGGCCTCTGCACGCAAGGATTTCGCACGGATTCCGAACGTATTCAGTCGCCTGTCTGCTCGAACACCTTCAGGGCCGCCTCGACCACATCGGGATCGAACTGCGTTCCGATGTTCCTGCGGAGTTCCTTCAAGCACACATCCAGGGGAAGGGCGCTTCGGTAGGCGCGATCGGAGTTCATGGCGTCAAAGGCGTCGGCCACGGCAAGAATACGGGCAAGCAAGGGGATGTCTTCCTGCGACAGGCCGTCGGGGTAACCCCGGCCGTCCCACCGCTCGTGGTGGTTCCGAATGATCGCCAGCTCCTCGTCGGTCAGCCCGAGCGGAGAGACGATGTTCACGCCGATGAGCGGATGCGCGCGGATATGGTCGAACTCCTCATCGGTAAGGCGACCCGGTTTATTCAGGATGTGATCCTGAATCCCGATCTTTCCGATATCGTGCAGGGGACCGGCGGATTTAAGGGTTTCCAGCTCCTCCTCGGAACGATGCATGTTCTCGGCGATGCGAACGGCATAGTCGGTGACTCGGGTGGAGTGCTGCTGGGTGTACGCATCCTTGGCCTCGATGGCGCTCACCAGGGAGAGGAGGCTTGCAATAAAGCTCTGTCTCAGGTTGTCGTAAAGAGCAATGTTCTCCACGCTCAGCGCGGTTTTCTCCGCAAGAAACGAGAGGATGAACTGGTCCTCTTGGTCAAAGGCGATGTCTCCGGCCTTGTCGGCTACAAGCAGGAGTCCGAAGGGCTCGCTTCGAATCTTGAACGGAATGCCCATCATCCGATTGAAGGAGGTCACGCGATCCAGGGCGACTCGATGCCCGTTCGAGGAGCCGAAGTGCTGATGCAGGAACTCGGCGCTGAGCATGTATCGTCCATCCTCGTCCGACACCAGCTTGGCAAGGCTGCCGGGCTGCATTCCATCCAGTCCGTGCTGCGCCAGGACCATGAGCTGGCTGCTGGGCTCATCATAGAACAGGAAGCAGGACTTCGCTGCATTGGAAGACTCAGCGGCCTTGTGAATCAGAAACTGGTACAGGTCTTCGGATCGGTTTATTTTTGCGAGCGAGTCGATGATGTTGTAGAGCAGGCCTTGGTGCTTGATCCGCTTTTCGAGCTGTCGATTGAGCTCCTCCACCTCCTTTTTCTTTTCCAGCTCCTGGTGGAGCTCCCAGTTCTTCCGCATCAATCCGTGCAGCCGCTGAATGCGGTTGAGCACGATTTTGATGTCCTGTAACCCGAAGGGCTTGACCAGGAAATCCGACGCCCCGTTGTGCATGGCATCCAGCGTGATCTCCATGGACGGGTAGCCGGTCATGATGATGACGTTGACGAGTTTTTGCCAGCCCTGGAGGGTCTTGAGGATGTCGATGCCGCTGATTCCCGGAAGCATGATGTCGAGGAAGACGTAGTCGTATGTCCGGGCCTCCAGAAGATCCAGGGCGGCCTGCCCGTCGTGGGCCGTGTCCGCGCCGTGTACCCCGAGGTGATCGAAGTAGAGCTGAAGGGTCTCGCAGATCGTGGGCTCGTCGTCCACCACCAGGATTTTCAGTTCCTCGAGACCGTCCGGGCTCAGGGCTTCAAGTTGTGGAGCAGCTTGGCTTTGCATAGTTCGAACTCTTCGTCGGATAAGAATCCTTTATCACGCAACGAGGCAATTCGTTCCAAATCGGAGAGGAGTGCCTGTCGGCCCCCGAATCCACTTTCCACATAGGAATGGGACAGCATGCTGCCCGCAATCAGAGGTTCCTTCCTGGCTGCGGATTCGGCTGCAGCATCCTCCGGGGTTTCATCGGAAGACGTGGCTCCCATGATTTTTTTCACGATGCGGATCTGCTCGTAGGCCTCTTTGAGCTCTTCAAGCAAGCGCCTGTTTTCCCGTTGCAGTCGAATCTGCTCCCCGGCGTTCTTGACGACGATCTTCATCTCGTCCATCTTGAAGGGCTTGGTGATGTAGTCGTACGCGCCTTCGCGAATGGCCTCGATGGCCGTCTCCAGGGACGCAAAACCGGTGATGAGCACCACCAGGGTGTCCGGATAAGACTGCCTGCAGGCCTTGAGCACCTCGATGCCGCTCGCGCCCGGCATCATCAGGTCGGTAATGACCAGGTCAAACGCCGTTTCCCTGCACTGAGCGATGGCCTCCAGGCCGTCCGAGGACGTGGCTACCTCGTGCCCTTCCTCGGCCAGCAGGCTCTTGAGCACGGACCGCATCCGCCGGTCGTCATCCACAGCAAGGATGTTCAGCTTCAGAGGAGGAACTTCCGGCATCATTGTTCGCTGTGCCTTTCGTGTCCTTGCGTTGGAATGTTTCCAGCCGCCGACTGGACGGCCCGTTCCTCGAAGAATGGAATCCGTTGTTCATGACCTTCGAATCAGGCAATGGTTCGGAGCAGCCCGCCGGCCATCTCCTCCATCTTCTCTGCGAGCTTGAGCATCTCCTCGGATGGGATCTCGCGGATGACATCACCGGTTTCGCGCGAGATCACCCTGACCACGATTTTCCCGGTTTCATCGTGGATCGAGATCTGAAGGTCGCTCTGCACGGATCGGACGTACTTGTCCATGGCCTCGGCCACCCGCCTGGTGGTATCCTCATTGGCGTGGACAGGGCCTGTTTCGGTCTTTCCCGTGGCTGCGACGCGGGGCTCGCGGATCGGGCTGGATCTTTGGTCCTTCTGCGCCGAGGTCAACTTCGCACTCTCCGCATTCAATGCCTGACTCTGAGACTCCATGCTTCTGATGGTTCCTACGGCTTCCATGCTGTTTTCACCTCTCTTTGTTGAAGTGCCTCCGCCTCCTTGCAGAGACCGAAAAGGGGAAATCCCGGTTGCGGATGGAGTCCCTGTGTAAAGGACTCTTCCCCCTTATACTACAGATCGGCAGGTGGGCGCAAAAGCTTGAGAAAAAAGCAGATCTTGAAGAGGAAGAGGAGGCGATTCAATCCAAAGGGGGAGGTCATTTCGCCGTTCAAGAGGAACGATGCGCCCCATATGCCTTGTTCACCTTTTGACGCGTGTCCAGCACCTGACGCTCATGGGCCAGGGCATCCAGCCCGGCCTGAAGCGTGGTCATGGTTTCCAGAATACGGTCCCTGGCATTCACCAGGCGGTCCAGGGCATTGGGATCGTCGGCTGCTGGCTCGCGCTCGGCCAGGGCCGTGGAGATGCGCCGGGTTTCTGTAGCCAGCTCATGAAGCACCTTGAAATCTCCCGAGTCCAGCGCTGCAGGCACCTGCTGGGTTACGGCAAGGAGCTTCTCGACCAGGCTTTCATGGGATTCAGATTGCGGCACGAAGACCTCCTTCCAGGGCCGCCGAAGGGGCGGGGGCCTGATCCGATGCACCTGCTTCGGCGGTTCGCACCTCCAGGGCTGCCTGCTGAAAGGCCTCGTGAAGGTCCTTTAGAATGGATTCCACCGGGTCCAGTGCAGAGACATCGTTTTGCACGTTGGCCACGGTCATCTGCTGAATCAGGTACTGGTACAGGCGGGAAAGGTTGTCCACCATGTCCAGATTCAGGGTACGGTCCAGGGCGCAGTCCAGCTCGGAGACAATGGCCAGGGCCCTGGAGATGTTCTCGCCCCGAATCTTGGGGCTCCCGGCCTCGATTCCAGCCCGCGCCTGTCGCACGCGCTTGATGGCCTCTTCAAAGAGCAGGAGCACGACGTCCTCCTTGCGCTCGGTGCTCTGGACCTGGATTTTGCTGTAGGCTCCGGCATAACCGTGTGGGGACATGTGTAATCCTTTCTACTTGCTGGCAATGGCCTTGCTGAGGTTGTTCAAGCTCGTGATCTGCTGGTTCAAAAGGGTTTCCATGGTCTGGAATTCCGCCAGGAGGGATTCCAGGGCCAGGAACTGGTTCCTGAGGTTTTCCTCTCGCTGTTCCAAGCGCGTGGTCATATTCTCGATCTGGTCTTCGATGTCATCGATGGAGGCTTGAAGGCCGTCCTCCTTGGCGGCCAATACCCCGGTGCTCTTTACGTAGTTGTCCAGGGTATCGTACAGCTGGACAGCCAGCCCCTCGCTTCCCTCCTCGTCCTGGGTGAAAAAGTTCACCACGTCATCATAGTGGTTCTCCAGGGCGGTGGTCAGGGTGTCCGAATCCAGGCTCAGCTTGCCATCCCGGTCCACCTCGATGCCGAGCTGACCAAGACCGTTCACCGCGTCATCCACGCCTTCCACTTGAAAGGAGAGGAAGCTCCGCATACGGGACTGGATCATGCTCGTGGTGCGATCCCCTAAAAGCACGCCTGCCCTGCCGGTTTCGGAATCGTAGGACTGAAGCGTGTCCAGCGCATCCATAAGGGTGTTGTATTGGCTCACAAGACTTTCAACCATGCTCACCACACTGGAGTTGTCTTTTTCAACCTCCACGGTGACGAGGTTGCCCGGGTCTTCCTGGTTCAGGGTTAGGGTCACGCCGTCCAGGAGGTCTTCGATGGTGTTCCCGGACCGCTCCACGGCAATGCCGTTTACCGTGAGTTGGGCATTCAGACCCGTCTGGGTTTCTGTCAGGGTGTGGGCGGCAGGATCCGTGTAAAGGCCTGATAGCCCGATTGCATCGTCGTTGTTCCCGTCGTTGTCCGCGACGGTAAGGGCGATGGTGTTGTCTGCGCCGGTCTCCTGGCTCAGGAGCGTGAGATAGGCGTTTCCGCTCCCGTCGTTCACCACCCCGGCAGTCACCCCGACTTCCGCGTCATTGATGGCCGCGGCAATGCCGGCAAGCGTGTTGTTCTCCGCGTCAATGGCGATCTCCACGCTGTCCTGAGTTCCCACCTGCAGGGTTAGGGTCCCGGTCCCCACCGTGGCATCGCTTCCACTAAACCCGGCACTTCGCACTTGCTGGGCTTGGGCGAGCTGGGTCACTTCGATTTGATAGCTTCCGGGGATGGCCGTATCCGAAGCCGAGGCCCCAAGCGTCTCCTCATTGCTGCTTGTGGCGGAATAGGAGAGGAAGTCCTCGGGTTCCTTAAGCTTTCCTGCCGCGCTTTGCACCCCGTAAAGGACGCTTTTCAGACTGGCCACACCCGATATCTGCGCCTGGTAGCTGGTTTCCCGCTGTTGAAGGAGTTCGATGGGCCGTTGCTCGACCTCCATCATCTGGCTGATCAGAGAGTCCGTGTCCAAACCGGACATCAAACCGCTTGCTGTGATGGAACCCACCGCCATGGCGACCTCCTATCCTGCGTGTCTCATTGGATCTCAGAAAAGGTGGAATGGCGGGGGGCGATCGGCTGCCCCCCGCCAAAGATATAGGGTTTATGGATTAACCCTGAAGCAGGGTCAGGGCCGCCTGCGGCACCGTGTTGGCCTGTGCCAGCATGGCAGTACCAGCCTGTTGCAGGATTTGTGCCTTAGTCAGCGACGCGGTCTCGGCTGCGAAGTCCGCATCCAGGATGCGGGACCGGGCAGCGGAGATGTTCTCCGCGACGTTGTTGAGGCTCGCAATCGTGGACTCGAACCGGTTCTGCACCGCACCCAGGTCACCGCGGAAGGCATCGATGTCCTTGATGGCCTGATCCAGCCGATAAATGGCGTTCTCCGAGTTGGCGACCGTTAGAATATCCGAGGTGTTCAGGGCCTGCGTGGAGTAAGTTTTCGTCGCAGTGCCGCTCAAACCGAAGAGCTCGTCGGCGTCGTTTGCGATGGTGAAGTCCAACTTGACGTCCTTGGCTGAGGTCAGCGTGAGGTCAGCTTTAGAGATGTCATAGTTGTCCGCGTTGGTGCCGTTCACCATACTGTGGCCGAAGTACCCTTTTACGGAGTCCGTCTCGTTTGCACCACCTAAGGTCTCCTTGATTTCAATGTTGCGGCCGTCCGCAGCGGAGAGGGTCATGCCGCCGTCGTCCTCAACCTGGGCGACCACACCCGTGGTGGAGCTTACCGCATTGATCTTGCTTGCGAGATTGTTCACTGAGGTGCCTGAATCATCTTCAGCCTTGGTCTCGATCGTCACGCCGTTGATTTCGAGGGTATAGGTGAGGGTGCTGTCGGTGCTCGCATCGTTCCAGCTTCCGAATGACTGTATGTCTGTGGAGGAGACCGATTTCGTGGTCACTCCGGCCTCGGCCGTGACGCCGGTATCTGAGGTCTTGGCGTTGATGGCCTCGGCCACGGACTTGGCGCTACCGGCGCCCTGACCGTTGGAGCCTGCGGTCGCGGCGTCGATGTCGATGCCGTTGATGTCCATGTCCGCATTGTTATCGAGGGTGTAGGTGTCCCCGTCGGTCACGGTGCTGTCAACCGCCAGAGAAAAGACCTGTGTCACATAGTTCCCGATAGAAGCGGTCTCCATGCTGGTGCCCATATCCACGGTGACCGTGTCGCCCACCTCGGAACCCACCTGGAACTGGGCACTGCTTCCCATGCTGCCGTCCAGGACCTTCTGCCCGTTGAAGCTCGTCGTGTCGGCAATCCGGTTCATTTCCTCCATGAGGCTCTGAAACTCGGCGTTCAGGGACTGGCGGTCTGATTCGGTGTTCGTGGTATTTGCGGACTGAACCGCGAGTTCGCGCATTCGCTGCGCAATGTTGGTGATTTCCTGGAGCGCACCTTCCGCCGTCTGGGCGAGGGAAATGCCGTCGTTGGCGTTCCGTGCCGCCTGGTTCAGACCGCGGATCTGCGAGGTCATGCGATCCGAGATCGCCAGACCGGCTGCGTCGTCCTTGGCGCTGTTGATGCGAAGACCAGAGGAAAGCCTCTGGAGGGACTTGTTGAGCAAGCTCTGGCTGCCGATCAGGTTCCTCTGGGCGTTCAGAGATGCGATGTTCGTATTGACTGTCATTGCCATGGTTTGATTCCTCCTTGAATTTTGATATTCGGGCCTCAATGCCCTTTTTGTAAGGTACGATATAGCGTCCTGCGTTTTGGGCCGTGACTGTTGGGCTTCCCTCCTTTCCCGACCCCAATGTTGCTGCGTTCACTTCCCTCATCGGCACATGATGGCAAAACTTGAAGGAAAAACGGTGGCCCAGGAAAAACCATACCGTCGCAGGGGAGTGAATTCGGGTCTTCAGGGCGTTGCAATGCTTCTATAGAAAGCAGGATCCGGGAAATCCTTGTAGAAACTCTGGATTGCCGTTGAAGAAGTAAAGGTGCGCGTCCCTTTTTAGAGGTTTAATCCATCGATCCTTTCTGCCGATAGAGACAAAGGAGGAGATAGGAGCCCAGGAGGGGTTCTGAAATCGGACAAAAGGAGGTCCACAGGCATGAAGATCACGGATTCGCAGGTGGCCATGGCGGCCGCGTGGAGAAAGACCGAAACACTGGAGGAAAAGGAATCACTTCAAATCATCGCGAGAAAGCCCCAAAAGCAGGGAGATCGCGTGGAGATCTCGCAGGAGCCTCACATCGAGCCCGGGTACAAGCTCGGGAAGAGGACTCTGGAATTCAAAGGGGATCTTCGTCATTCCCTCAAGGCCTTGATTGTGGAGATGCTCACCGGCCGCAGAGTGGAGACGGTGGATCCGTCCTCCCTGGAAGGATGCGCGGGTGAAGGCGCGACTGAAGGAGCCGCTGAGGAAGTTTCTACTCCGGAGACGGGGAATGGATCCGGCTGGGGCCTGATCTACGAGCACTCTCAGACCTACGCCGAGAGCCAGGAGGTCACGGTAGCCGGGACCGGCGTGGTGCATACCGCCGACGGCCGGGAGATCGCGTTCCAAATGGAACTGAACATGAGCCGGGAGTTCGTGGAGCACCACCAGGTGAATGTCCGGGCCGGGGATGCGGCGCTCGTGGACCCGCTGGTCTTGAACTTCGGGGGGAAGGCTGCCGAGCTCTCGGATTTCCGGTTCGCCTTTGATTTGGACGGCGACGGAACGGACGACGATATGCCTGGGCTGACACCGGGGAGCGGATACCTGGCCCTGGACAGGGACGAAAACGGGACGATCGACGATGGGAGCGAGCTCTTCGGTCCGGGGACCGGGAGTGGGTTTCAGGAGCTGGCCGCGTATGATGAGGATAAAAACGGATGGATCGACGAGGGCGACGGAATCTTTGA
>JASFQI010000120.1:0-12943 GCA_050115555.1 Desulfobacteraceae bacterium | reverse complement strand
GTAGTATCCTCAGCACATTCCTTGCCGGAGGAGCGATATGCCGAATCAGGATTTCTTGGAAGGAAAGCGGGTCCTCATTGTGGATGATGAGCCGGATATCCTCGAAACCCTCGAGGAGCTGCTCGACATGTGCCTCATTGACACGGCGCCGAACTTCGAATCGGCCCGCAAGTTTCTCGAGAAAAATGATTACGATGTCGCCATCCTCGACATCATGGGGGTTCAGGGATACGATCTCCTCAAGATCGCCACGCAAAAGGGCATTCCCTGCCTCATGCTGACGGCGCATGCCCTCAGCCCGGACAACCTGGTCAAATCTCTGAAGGAAGGCGCCCAGTCCTACGTTCCCAAGGACAAAATCACGGAAATCGCCACGTACGCGAACGAAGTCCTGGAGGCGGCGGAACGCGGAAAGGAAGAACGGGACATCCGATGGTATCAACGCCTCAAACCCTTTTTCGATCGGAAGTTCGGAAAAGGCTGGAGGCAGAAGGACGCCGATTTCTGGAAGGATTTTGACAGTAAGTACGTCAGCAAGAAAGAAGAGCTGGAAGACATCCTGTAAGCACGCCGAGCCAACGGGTCTGGGAAGAAATCCGACTCAGAGGGGAACCTCCACGATGAAGGTCGCTCCCTTTCCCGCGTCACTGACCAGGGAAAGCCTCCCTTTCATATCTTCCACGAGCACGGAAACCCCTGCCAGACCCAGGCCGTGCCCCCGCACGCAGTGTTGCTCCCTCATGTCCATTTGGAAATAGCACTCGAAGATGTGCTTGTGATAAGTCTTGGGAATCCCCTGCCCGTCGTCGCTCACCGTGAGGGCCAAAGACTCCTCTCCCTTCTCCACCTTGACATCCACCCGTTCCTGACGGTACTTGAGCGCGTTGTTCAACAGGTTTCGAAGGATTTGTTTCATCTTGGTCTCGTCCAGTTGAATCTCTTCGTTCCATAGGCCTTCGTCCACGTGCAGTCCAATACCACGTTCTGCCAGCAAGGACTTCAGGCTTTCCAGTCCGGAGCACTCCCGAATGCACTCGGCGGTCTTGAGATCCGTCAAATCAAAAATCTCCTCCAAGGACTGCTCGATGAACTCCGAGATTCGAAAGGAATCCTCCACGATGATGCCCATGTTGGCGCGACCGATTTCCATGGCGTCATTGACCAGGGACTTCGTCACCTTCGTATTCCTGAGCACCCTGTGCAGGACCTTCTTCTGCTTTTCCGAAAGGCTTCCGTACTTCTCCTCCCGATCGAGAAGGGACAGAACACCTGCCTCGATCACGGCGAGAGGGACCTTCAAGTCATGAATAAAAAGGTCAAACTTGATGCGCTGATTCCCCATGGTGCGACCTTGGTTTTCAACGGATTCCCGTTCCTTTGAAACCGCGTTCGGAGTCGTGCGCCCGGTGATCGGGCGATTTCGACCGAACATCTTCTTGAAAAACCCTGCCGGGGCGGTCCCCTCCGACTTCCGACCCATAGCCTTGCGTATCCCTCTGCTTCTTTCGTACCCTCGTTTCCATCACCGACCCCAGGTCTTTTCGCGGAGAGAGGGTCTTCACTCCCCGCTGAAATTCCATCCCCCGGGATAGATACACCGGTTCACTCCGGCCTTTGTGCGTCAACCGGCCGGCTCGATATGTCTCCTCTAGAAGACGATACCGACGTACCCGACAAAACTCGTATCCGGTCGGACATCGTAACTCGTGGCGTACACCAGCTCCTGTCCTGCTTCCACACCCAGAGCCCTTGAGGCGGCGATCACAGCGGCTGCAGCACCGGCGCAGCAGGCGTTCTGGTTGCGCAGGCCTTCCTCGATAACGCCTTCCGCATCCATGGTGAGCATGCGGTCGATCACCCGCCGGTCATTCTCGCTCCTTACCCAGTCGAGGGCCTTTTCCCCCACCCCTTGGGGGGTGAACCCGTAGTTCATCCCGTAGTGGGTCAAGTCCGTGGAGCCAATCACCAGAATATCCCGTTTCAAGGAGGCGGCCAACTCCACTACACGCCTACCGATTCGAATGGACTCGGCCGCCGGCGGCACACCTATGGGAACGATGCCGGCCTCGGGAAAAAAGTGCCGGATGAACGGGAGCTGAAGTTCGATGGTATTGTCCTGGCCGTATCGGGTGGCCGTCTCCACCTCAAAGGGGAACTCGGCAACAAGGGCACCGGCCAGTTCCTCATCGATCGAGAGGTTCCCCAGTGGTGTCTCCCAGGCCCCCTGCGTCATAATGAAATTGGGGCTTCCGGGATGGAGGTGGCGTCCGAACAGGACCACGGTTTGCGGCCTGGAGGCCTGAAGGCATTGAATCACGTTGCAGGCTGTAAGCCCGGAGAACACCCAACCTGCATGGGGAACAATACCCCCTGCATGCTTTCTCTCTCCGTTCGGGCAGGGTCGTGCCTCCTTCATGAAGGCCTCGATCATCCGTCGGCACTCCGAGCGGTCGCCGGGGTACCAACTCCCTGCAAAATCCGCTCTTCGCACGTTCATTGAAGTTCTCCCCTTTTTGAACCGCAATGGATCAAGAATCAGCCGACCCCTTCCTCAGCACACGGGACGGAATCACCCCTGCGCCGGTCCATCTGTGGTCAAAACACGAAAACCGCCGGGGGTCGGCCTTCTCCATCCTTATTGAATTTATTCGATTATGGAGTACTTTTGGGATGAATGCAAGGTCAATGTTCGTGGGCCCACCGGGTTCTTGAGGCTGTGCACCAATGTTCCTTGCAGCTCATTCTGCAACCTGATAGACTTCTAAATTTTTAAGAGAAGCCCGTCTGAACGGTGAAGCAGGCCTTAATGCATTCCTCGCTTCCCAAAGGCCGGGACCTGGGGGCCCTATGGCGATCACGGAATGGATCATACGTATCCCTGTACTGCTTTTTGCCATCACCATTCACGAGTATGCACACGGTAAGGCGGCCCTTTCCCTGGGAGATCCTACCGCGCGCGATGCCGGAAGACTCACCCTCAATCCCCTTCCCCACATCGACCCCCTGGGGGCCATCGCCCTGTTTCTTTTCAACTTCGGCTGGGCCAAACCGGTACCTGTAGACACTCGATACTTCCACAACCCACGAAGAGACACCATCCTCATGTCCTTGAGCGGTCCCCTGGCCAATTTCGCCGCCGCATTCGTTGCCGGACTCTTCCTTCGCTACATGATGCTGCCCTATGAGCTGTATCTCAAGGCCCTGGCTTATCTCCTCCTGATGAACACAGGTCTCGGGCTCTTCAATCTGCTCCCTATCCCTCCCCTCGACGGGTCACACGTGATGGAAAACCTTCTTCCTTACGAGGCCGCCCGAACATACCGGCGTGTGGGAAGGTACGCCCCGTTTGTCCTGATCGGCATTCTCCTCCTGGACCACTTTGCAAACCTCAACATCCTGGGAAGGCTCCTTGGATACCCCATTTTCTACCTCGCTTACCTCTTCGGCGGCCCCAACCTCTTTCGAATTCTGTGATTCTCCTTTTAGACTCCGGACGATTGAATCGAGGTTTGACAACCTCCATGAAATCCGTTACTCAGGAGTCTATGGCATGAGATCACGCGGCCGTAACAGGGCCTTGGTACGCGAGGAACATGGACACCCTCAATGAAAACCCGGAAATCCTCCGCATCCAGGAAACGACACGGAAATTGGAGAATACGAACCAGGAGGTCGAACGTCTCCTGGATCGCCTCCCGTTGAAAAACCACCGCGAAATCGCCCGGCTCGACCAGCTCATCAACGAGCTATTGCGGCTGACCATGGTTACCCCCAAAACCGGGATCCCTCCCCGGATTATGGTTTTCTTTGACAATGCAAAGGATAAGGCGTCCCATTTGAGACAGCGATACAACGAAGCCCTCTCAAAGGGAATCCTGCGCGGCGGGGAAGAAATTCCTCCATAGCGCGCGAACGTTCCTGGCACCCGTTCCGGGCCTTACGGATGGAGACATCACGCGAAGAAATTACGGAGTGAATCTTGACAATGCACGAGCCGAGCCCATGAAGATCGTGTTCATCACTACGGGTGGGACCATTGACAAGATCTACTTCGACCGGAAAAATCGCTTTGAGGTCGGCGATCCTCAGATGGGTGAGATGCTTTGCGAGGCCAACGTCACCCTCGACTACGAGATCATTCCCCTCCTGCAAAAGGACAGCCTTGATTTTGGCGAGGCGGACCGCCGTCTGATTCTGGAAACCGTCCGAAAAAGCCCGCACCGGCATTTCGTGATCACCCACGGGACGGACACGATCATCGAAACCGGAAGAGTTCTTCTTGAGGCCCCTGGTAACACCATCGTTCTCACCGGGGCCATGCAGCCCGCCCGGTTTCGGTTCACGGACGCCGTGTTCAACATCGGCACGGCGGTCAGCGCGGTCCAGTTCCTGGACCAAGGGGTCTACATCGCCATGAACGGCCGTATTTTCCGCCCGGAAAACGCCTGGAAGAACGTCGAGAAAAATCGCTTCGAGGAGATCTGAACGGGAGAGATGTTCGGGATGGAAGCTGCAAGCGCGGAGGCCTTCGGCATCAAACCATGGTCTCCACTCGATGAAAAACCCGAAAGAGACGGTTTGGAAAAGGGTTTACGCATGCTGGGGGCCATCGGAGGGGACATTGTCGGTTCGGTCTATGAAGGTCGCCCCATCAAGACCACGGACTTTACACTTTTCTCTCCCCATGCGCGTTTCACCGACGACACCGTACTCACTGTGGCCGTGGCCCACGCCATCCTCGAGAGCGAAGAATACGCAATCTCCATCAAGGGCTTTGGAAGACGCTATCCCCATGCAGGGTATGGAGGATCGTTCCGCCGCTGGCTCCTCTCCGCAGAAAGCACTCCCTACCACAGTTGGGGCAACGGCTCGGCCATGCGGGTGAGCCCTGTGGGTTTTGCCTTTGAAACGGAAGATGCGGTGCTTCGGGAGGCGGAGAGAAGCGCTGCCGTCACCCACAACCACCCCGAGGGCATCCGGGGTGCTCAGGCCACGGCCCTGGCCGTTTTTCTGGCGCGCAAAGGTGCAGACAGGGAAACGATTCGCCAAACCGTCTCCACGCGCTTCGGGTACGATTTGAGCCGCACCCTGGCCGATATCCGGCCGGGATACCATTTCGACGTCTCATGCCAGGGTTCGGTCCCGGAGTCCATCATCGCGTTCCTGGAATCGAACAGCTATGAGGAGGCGATCCGCAACGCGGTGAGCCTGGGAGGAGACAGTGATACCATGGCCTGCATCGCGGGAGGGATCGCTCAGGCATTCTACGGAGACATCCCGTCAATGATCGAGCAGGAAATCCGAGCCCGGCTCCCGGAGGATCTGGAACGTGTCGTGGATCGATTCAGTAAGCTGTATCTTTAGGTCTGCCGACTGTGGGCAGGATGGACCAGCCGGGACCACAATGGAGGGGGGAAGGTCTTATGGAATCCCTTGAAAACAGGCAGGAAACAAAGCACACTTTTTCGGATTTCCTCTACTGGAACCTGACGGCCTCGGTGCCGTTTGTCACCGCGCTCGTCGGCCTCTACCGGGAATCCGTGGCCTGGATGATCCTTTATCTTCTGGCTGCAATCGGCTGCATTCTCCTGATCTTGCGGTTCTTCTGCTCCCACTGCCCGCATTACACGACCGGTTCGAAGACGCTGCACTGCATGTTCTTCTGGGGGATCCCCAAAGTCTTTTCGGAAAATCCCGGCCCCCCGGCCCGTACCCACAAGGCCATCGCCTTGGCCGCACCCGGGATTCTCGCGCTTCTCCCCGTGATCGCACTCCTTCAGCAGATCCCGTTACTCGTCATTTACGCCCTCTCGGTGGGGGTCTTTCTCCTCACCGTTCGAAGGTATGCGTGCAGTCGGTGCGACTACACGGACTGCCCGGTCAACCGGGCCCCCAAAGGAACAGGGCCGCAGGAATAAAGGGAGGGGTCCGAGGCGGGTCTTTCGCGGACTCTTCTTCCGCTACTTCTTCAGGATGGAGGGTTCGTACTTCCCCTCCTGCACCTGCTGCCAGAAGTCCTTGTGGCTCTTCTGCCATGAAGCGCCGAAGGTGGTGTCGAAAAAACCTCCCAACCGCTTGAATACGCGCTGCCATCCCGCAGCACGACTCATGCCGAGCACGTCCTCAAGAAAAGGAACGATCTCGGTCATTCTCTCCTTGGGAAGGTAGGCTCGCGCTCCCAGTTCAATGGAATTTTTCAAGGCGTCTACCGACACAGCATGCGCCGTGAGCATCACCGCCGGGAAACCCAAATGCACGGCTGCGTTCAGGAGGTCGAATCCTCGAACTCCCATGATGTCGAGAATGACCAGGTCATAGGTCCACGACCGGAGCAACTGGTATCCCGTTTCGTAATCCGTGGCACGATCCAAGGTCAAATCCTTGATGTCGTCCAGCAGGTCTTCCAGCGTGTCGAGCACATCCGGCTCGTCATCCACTGCCAAAAGGCGCTTGCCTTCTAAAATGCTCTGTGTCATGCGCTCCTCCGATGGTTCACTCTGCTTCCTGAGGGTCTTCGGGCCTTTTGTACGACCGAACATCTGAGCATACCCCCTGCGTGAGCACATTGCAATAGGACCGGCATGCCGGCAGCGATTCTGCTGAAAATGCCTTGCTCGCGCATTCCTTGTCCCGCCAAGGCGGGAACGCGGGGAGATTCAATCAGCCGATGTTGCGTGTCTTTTCGGACGCAGCCTTTCTCGGGATCGGTCGCGGTGCTTTGTCGGGATGACCCAGGCAGACGATTCCCACGGGCATCCGCTCCTTCTCCACGTCAAGGATTCCTCTCAGGTTCGTCCGATCGAAAAAAGTGAACCACAATCCTCCAAGACCCAGTGCATGCGCAGCCAGGAGCATGTTCTGAATGGCGGCCGCACACGCGTGCTGATAAGCCACGTTTCCTTCCTGCTGAAATTGATCCACGCCGGTCTTGCGGGGGTCACCGATCACGACCACGAGCACGGGCGTCTGTCGAAGAAAATCCACCTGGTACTTGTCAAGCCATTCCCAGCCGCTCTCTTCTCTAGCCCAGGCACGGCACCTCTCGGCTTCCTGGAACACGGCCTCCCGAACCTCAGATGAGGTCACCACCACGAACTGCCAGGGTTGCATGTTCAGCGGAGAAGGCGCCCAGGTCCCCGCTTCGAGAATGCGTTCCACCGTTTTAGGATCTACCGGGTCGGGTCGAAAACTTCGGCAGCTTCGCCGTTCCTGCATGGCTTGCCATACGTCCATGGTCCTTGCCCCCCTAAATCGTCAGATGTTCAGATTCTGAATGTCCCCGCGCGTTCCATCCCCCTTCATCGACCTCTCCTCTGCCCCTTCAGGTTATCTCTGCGTCTTCATGCAACAGGGAGCAGGCGTCATTCCATTTCGAAAAGGCCGTGCTTAACTTCCCGTGGTCCGCCTCCTCTCCTCGTCCCGGATTTCCCGGCGGAGCAGCTTGCCCACCTTGCTCTTGGGCAGCATATCGCGAAACTCGATGTACCCCGGAAGCTTGTACGGGGCGAGTCTTTCCCGGCACCACCGGAGGAGCTCAGTCCCTCCGACACCGCGGGCATCCTCCTTGAGCACCACAATCGCCTTGATGCGTTCACCCACCTTGCGATCCGGCACCCCCACCACGCAGGCCCCGATCACAGTGGGATGGTCCTGAAGAACGGCCTCCACCTCGGAAGCGGACACCCTGTATCCCTTGTGCTTGATAATGTCTGCGGAGCGCTCCACATACACCAGTTGACCGTCCTCCTGTTGTTTCACGAAATCCCCCATCCGGTAAAACGTCTTTCCCTGAATCTCCACGTAGGAACGCGCCGTTTCCTCAGGCTTATTCCAGTACTTCTTCATGGTGTAGGGAGAGGTGACCACCAGCTCCCCGCTCTCCCCGGGGGGGATCGGCTCCAGGGTTTCCGGATCCACTACCAGGCACTCCCGGCTCGCAAGGGGCAGGCCGATGGTGGCAGGCTCCGGCTTCCCGTCGATGCGGCTGTAGGTCACATGTCCGGCTTCTGTGGAGCCATAGACCTGGTAAATGGGCCTTCCGAAGCGCTCTTTCCATCGCTTGAATATTTCCGCCGGGAGCATGTCTCCGCCACAGTAGCAGTACGTCAAGGAGCTCAAGTCGTATTGATCCAGCCGATCGTTTTCCAGGATCATGCGGTACAGAGCGGGTACCCCGAGAAACCAGCGGGCCCGGTGCTGCGCCACGGTCTCCATAATGGCATCCACTTGGGGAATGGGCATAAGAAGCGTGCAGTTCCCCTTGTTCAGCCCGATGGCCATACACAGGCCCAGGGCCATGATGTGAAAGAGCGGGTTCACCGCAATGTACACATCTTCCCCCTCCTTGAGATGCTCTCCGGCCACATCCTCGGTCACGTCGTTCACATAGGAGGTCATGCCGATATGACTGCCGGGGACCCCCTTGGGAAAACCCGTGGTCCCCCCGGTGTACAGAATGTATGAAAGGTCCTTCCAGGGATCGAGATCGGGTTTCTCGCGGAGCGGGGGGTGGCGCAGCATGGAGCGGAACGAGACCACACGTTCGTCGCGATCCACCTTGCCGTTGGGAATGCGGTCGAAGAGGACACCCAGGAAGCGTTTCCATGCAGGGATCAAGTCCGCCAAATTCGTTACGATCGCCCGCTTGAGCCCTGTGCTCCGGAACACTTCTTTGACGTAACAGAAGTTCGTGTCCTGGCAAATCACGGTCTCCGCACCCGAGTCCTTGATCATGTACTCGATCTCAAAGGAGGTGTAAATGGGTGAGACCGGCACGAGCACCGCACCCAGCCGCTGAATGCCTAGAAACGCGATCAGCCACTGGACGCAGTTTGCCGTGTAGATCATCACGCGATCGCCTTTTTTGACGCCCATGTCGGCCAGGGAGCCCGCGAATCGCTCACTCAGCTCCCGCAGCCTTGCGTAGGAAAAACGCGTGCCCAGATAGATGACCGCAGGTCGCTCGGGGAATTTTTCGCTCATGCGGTCGAAGCGCGTGAACGTCAGCTCTCTGGTGAGTTCTTCTTCGGAAATCTTCATTTCGAGCCTACTCCTCCACACCGAAGTACGCGGAGCGCACATCCGGGTTGTCCAGCACTTCCTTCCGGGATCCCTCCAGCACAGCGGCGCCGTTCTCCAGGATAAAGGCGTAATCCACGATGGGAAGCACCGGCCGCGCATACTGCTCGGTCACAATGATCGAGATTCCGCGTTGATCCCGGATCTCACGGGTGGATCGAACGAGCACCGCCTGAATCAGGGGGCTCAAACCCATAAGCGGTTCGTCCAGAAGAAGCATGCGCGGCTGAGCCATGAGCGCCCGACCAATGGCGAGCATCTGCTGTTCTCCGCCGCTCAGAAATCCGCCTACCCGCTTTGAAAGCTTGGTCAATGCAGGAAACAGCTGGAACACATAGTCCAGGGTTTCACGTGCCTCCTTTGGGGAGGCCAGGTACCCCCCGATTCGAAGGTTCTCGAGCACGCTGCTCTCGTTAAAAATCCTCCGGCGCTCCGGACACAGCACGATTCCCAAGCGGGCCCGCCGGCTCGGCTTGAGATGGGTTACGTCCTTGCCCATGTACTCCACCCGCCCGAGCACGGTAATGCGCTCCCCTCCGGCCATCTCCTCCTTCTTGCGAATGTCCTCCATGATGCCGGAAAGCGTGTACATGAGTGTGGACTTGCCCGCGCTGTTCGCCCCGAACACCCCGACGATCTGATTCTCCTCGCATCGGATGCTCACGTTGTTGAGCGCCAGCATGTTCTCGTAGAAGACCATCAGATCCGCAGCTTCAAGCATAGGTCATGACCTCCTCCACCTCCTCGGACCCGAAGTACGCCTCCCGCACCCGCTCGTCCGACATCACCTCTTCCGGTGCTCCCTCCATGAGCTTCTCACCGAAGTTGAGGACGACGACGCGATTGGCCACGCGAAAAAGCTCTCTCAACCGGTGCTCGATCATCACCACTGTAATTCCGTCCATCTGAATGCGCTCGATGAGCGGGACCATACTGGCGATCTCGCTCATGCTCAGCCCCGAAAACACCTCGTCGCAAAGAATGACCTCGGGTTGAAGCGCCAGGCACCGGGCGAGTTCGAGTCGTTTCAGATACCCTGTGGGCAGCGTGGAGGCCATCTTGTACGGGACAAAGGAGTCCCGCTCGAACCCGATCTCCTCCAGAATGTCGATCCCGACCGTGTTCCGGTCGCCGAGCTTCCCTCCGCCCCTCCACCCGCCGGTGCGACGCGCTCTCGGGGAGAACAGGGGGATCACCAGGTTCTTATAGGCCGGAAGGCTGTAATAGGGACGCATGACCTGGAAGGTCCTCGTGACCCCCATATCGGCGATTTTGTGCGGCGGCTTGCCGCTGATATCCTTGTCTTTAAAGAACACCTTTCCGGAGCTCATCCGCACGAACCCGGTAATGCAGTTGACCACGGTGGTCTTGCCCGATCCGTTGGGTCCGATAATCCCCAAAACCTCCCCGCGCCCCACATCAAAGCTCAACCGGTTCAAGGCCAGAATTCCGCCGAATGTCTTGGTGACGTCCTGCACCCGAAGAATCGTTTCCCTGCTCATACCTTCACCCACCTTTCGAACTGATGGTACTTGCGCTGTCCGTAGTTCATAATGCCCTCGCTTCGAAACACGACGAACGCCATCAGAATCACGGAGTAGGCGACGATGCGAAGGGTCCCGAACTCCCGGAGGAGCTCGGAGATCGGCACAAGAATAAAGCACCCGAGCACGGGCCCCACCAGAGTACCCCCGCCACCGATCACGGTGGCTGCAATGGGCAGGATGGAAAAATCCAGGGCAAAGAGAGAAATCCCGCTCCACATGTAGATGTGCACAATGCAGGCACCAGCCAGGCATCCCATGCCCGAGGCGATAAAAACCGCAAGTGCTTTGAAAAAGGTAATGCTCATCCCCGAGGCCTTGACCGCCTGATCATTGTCCTTCACGGCCCGGAGCACCAGCCCCAGATCCACGTTTACGAGTCGGCGCAGACCGAAAAGGAACAAAAGCACCATAGCAATCACGAAGTACTGCTCCACCCACCGGTTCGGGAAGCTTTCCACCCCCAGGATACCGTCCGTGCCCCCCAGGATGTCCAATGCCTCGATGACACGGGCCAGGGCCAGGGGGTACATGAGCGTTACGATGGCGAAGTAGACCCCCCGAAGAGGAAGGCAGGGGAGCAGGAGGATCGTGCAGATCACCCCACCCGCGATTGCGGCAATGGGAATGGCCACGAGAGGCGGGACCCCCAGCGAGGTGTTCAGGACCGCGGCGATGTATCCCCCGGTCCCGATGAAAAAGGCGCCACCCAGGCTCACGAGCCCCACGTAGTGGGCCAGAAGATCGAAGCTCATGGCTAGAATAGCATAAATACAAACCACCGAAATGACACGCTGCCAGTACATGCTCGGCATGAGGAACGGCATGACCAGGATGCCCGCGATGAACACGAAGCGTGGTAGGGTCAGGTACCCCAGTTCCCGCCAGCTCATCAGGGCGTACAAACTGTCCGCGCGGACCTTGATGCCCCGGTCCAGACGTTCCTTGCGTCGCTGTTCGTCATTCACCGCTCACACCCTTTCTTCCAGCTCTTTTTGCCGCCCGAACAGGCCGGACGGCCGCAGGACCAGCGTCAGAATAATGGCCAGAAGGGCCACCACCATTTGAAAGTGCGCCCCCCACCACACCACCGTGAAGATCTGAGCGAATCCGATGATGAAGGCGGCTGCAACGGCTCCGAACCAGCTGCCCAGGCCTCCCACGATGCAGACTGCAATCGCCTGAATCAGCACGTCATACCCCTTTTCCACCACGATGTTTCCCAGGGGAAGGAGCACCACCGCAGCCAACCCGGCGAGCATGGAACCGAAGCTCATGGCCACCACGGCCATGAGATCGGAATCAATACCCAGCATCAAGGCGGCCCGCTCGTCCTGCGCCATCCCGCGAAGCGCCAGGCCGATCCGCGTGAAATGGGTGAAGGCCCAGAGGAAGCCAACCACCGCCAACCCGATGACCACCACCAGGACCCGATGATAATCCACCGGGATGCCCGCCACTATGAAGCTGCCCTCGATAAAGGAGGGAAGCGTATAGGTCATGCCCTTGAATCCGCCCCACCGGAACCCCTCGAGAATCGCCAGACCGATCGCATAGGAGGCGATAATCTCGGATATCGCCATGCCCCGAACGCGAATCAGGAAAAACCGGTAGATGACCGCACCGATCAGCCCGGTGCAGACCATCGCCAGAACGATGCTCAGGAAGTAGTTCAGACCCGCCCCTTTAAAGAGGCTCCAGGTGATGAATCCGGTGACCACGTACAGGGCGCCGTGTGCAAAGTTCGCCACACGGCTGATGCCGTAGACCAAGGCGAAGCCCAGGGCCATCAGGGCCAGGGAGACGCTGTTGATCGTTCCATAAATCAGAATATCCATGGGTAAGCTCGTTTCAGGAAGAGGTGTTCTCATCCGCCGGGAGGCTGCGCTCCCCCCGGCGGATTGGTTTCTCACCCGTGAACGGCTGAGGCGCATCAGGGACAAGGCCGTCCCTAGAGGGTATCCGAGGGTGCCACAGGGCCCTTATACACTGCACCTCACGCTTTGGACGAGTGCGCCCGCCCCGCCGATCAGGCAATGAGCTCACCAGGGATTCACGTGGGAATACGCCACGATTTTCCCGGGTGCGCGCCGGATTCCGCCACGGCGGACGGGCGTCCGAAAACTACTTTTTCATCCACGGAGGGAGCAGGATCTCGCCGGTGGCGATGCTCTCGGGATAAACGACCACCCGCTTTTCGTCCTGCCACTGGAGAATCGTGCCCACAGCGCCTTCCTCGGGATTTGTGGCCGGAATGACCTGGTGGCTTTTGGGATCAAAGCGGAGGCGGCCGTACACGCCCATCATGTCCGTCTGCTCAA
>JASFQI010000119.1:0-13018 GCA_050115555.1 Desulfobacteraceae bacterium | reverse complement strand
GCCTCTCCCATCCTGATCGACCGTCAGCTCTGGGCGTTCTCCTTCGGGACCGCAGCGGCCAACAATGCCCGCGTGACCCAGTGGGACGTGAGCAATCTGATCTCGGATGACTACTCTGCCCAGAACTACTGGACGCAGTTCAAGTTCGATGCGGCCAAGACCGGTGACGGGACGAAGATCGACGACGACGATGACTACGTGGAAGGCAGCAGCGGCTGCTTCCTGAGCATTGTCCGGTAAGAAATCCTCTCAGGATGCAATCCTGCGGGGTCACGCGCAAACCCATAGGGGCCGCCGTTGGCGGCCCCTTTTTTCGTAACGCGTGAGCTCGACTCCAAAACGTGCTTCTTGTTGACAGGCCGCTGGCCCTGTACTAGACATACTCCGAATTGAATTACCCTGGGCATCATCGCGACAGGCCTCTGCATGCGGGCTTGGATGGGCAAGCGGCGAACAAAAAGTCCTGTGATGAGTTTTCCATCCTTGTCCTTTGCCGGAAGGCTTTTGGAGAACCCCATGCAACAGAATTCGACACGCACGAGCCACGGACGATTCGACCCAATCATGCCCGTAATCTACCTGATGACCCTTGCGGTTCCCGTGCTCGTGCTCCCAGGCATAGTGGACAACGCCTTTAACACGCCCAAGAACCTGGTCCTGTTCGTGGGCGCCGCCCTGATGGCCGGCCTGTATGCGTTCCAGTATCTGCGCGGCAAGGAAGTTCCCTCTGCAAAATCCGCCACATCCCGCCTCCTGGTGGGCCTGGTCCTGCTCAACCTGTTCAATCTCCTCTACACTCAGAACGATTACTACAGCATACATGCCGCATCCCTGAACATCGCGTGCCTGCTTGTGTTCTACTTCCTGTCGATCCGGGTCAATGGAAACCGCGCGCTCCGTATCGTTGCGATTGCAGCTTTTGCCGGTGTGCTCGTCTCCGTGGTGACGTACCTCCAGTTCACCGGGCACTTCATCCTGTTCAAGTGGGCGCACAAAGGCATCATGGTCATGGGCACCATCGGGAACTCCAACTATCTTGGGGCATACCTTGTATTTCCCCTTTTCGCTGTTGTATCCCTCATCTTCCTGTTGAAGGGACCATGGCGTCTGCTGCCGGTGGCCGTTTTCATTTTTATGCTTGGGGCCTTCTTTTTCACCCGGGCGCGTGCCGGGTGGTTCGGGTTCTTTCTCTCGCTCCCGGTCTTCCTCTGGCTCATGGCCCGCATCCACCGGTTCCGTGTGCTCCCGTACCTGCGGGCATATCCCAGAAGGGTGGCCACCGGTGCAATCCTGGCAATCGTCCTTCTGGCATCCCTCTGGTTTGCGGCCCCGGACCGGCTTCACAATATGATGGACCCCAGGCAGGTCACCCGGTCCGACACGCTGCGGTTGAGAATTCAAAAGTACTATGCAGGCTCGTGGTGGCTCTTCAAGCAGAGCCCGCTTTTCGGCACCGGGCTATGGTCCTTCCGGAACCGTGTGTACTGGGCCCAGGCAGAAATCGAAAAGAAGAATCCCGGGTTTTTCGAGGACTACGCGGAGCCCAAGCCGCGACGCGTGCACACGGAGTACCTGGAGATCCTGAACGACGGGGGGGTTGTTGCAGCCGCTGCACTGGCCCTCTTTCTTGTGATCGTCCTCCGCCACGGGTGGCGGGTCATTCGACAGGAGGACATTCCGGTCAGGGACCGGACCCTGGCGGCCATGGCGTTTTGCTCCCTCATAGCCATTCTACTTGCCTCGGTGTTCTTTTTCTCGTTTCGCATCAACAGCACCCTTTTCATGACGGTCTTGATGATGGGAATTCTGGAGGGGCTCTACCTGAACCACAACGGATTGATCACCTCCACTCAGGGCTGGAGAGGCGCTTCGGGCGGCTTTCTGATCCCCGTAGTGGTGCTGGTGCTTGTCGGGTGGGTCTGGTACACGGGCATCAAGCCCTTTCGAGCGGAACAGGAGCACTGGCAGTACAAGATGTCTCTCCAAAAAAGGCAGCTCCAGGAAGCGGAAGCGCACCTGATCCGAGCCGTCGAGCTCGATCCCCACAACACGGCCTACTGCACGTACGCGGCCCAGTTTTACACGAACGCACTCCGCAATTTTCCAGAGGCCGGCAAGTACCTCGAAAGGGCCATCCTCGATTTCAACGGAGACATCACGCGCTGGTCTATCTTTTTCATGAAAGGGGTGCTGAAGTTCCAGAGCGGAGCCCTTTTTGAAGCACGCGAGGCCTTTGAGCAGGCTCTCTACTTCAACCCGAAGTTTGAACCCGCACAGCAAAAGCTCCAGGAGGTGAACCAGGTCATACAGACGCATGATCGAGTGATGATAAAAATAAGGTGATAAGGGCCGTGATGCGTGTTCGTGGCTCGTGTTCGGAAAAGCGTGAGGGCCGTGAGTCGTGTTCGCGAGTCGTGCCCGTGAGTCGTGCTCGGAACACCCGGTACAGAGTGAGCAATCCGAATGAAATCCGTAGAAGAGCTCGATGTCTTCAAACTGGCCCATGAGATGGCCCTGAAGATTTACACGATGACCCAATCGTTTCCTGATGAAGAAAGATATGGGCTTTCATCTCAAATGAGGAGAGCAGCCTACTCCGTGCCAAGCAACCTTGCCGAAGGAGCAGGCAGAATAAACCAAAAGGAATACAAGCACTTCGTAGGTATTGCCAGGGGCTCTGCAGCCGAACTCAGATATCAGCTTTTGCTTGCAAAGGACCTTGGATATTTGGATCAGGAAGAGTATGTTCTGATACAATCCAATTATGATCGTGTTTCGCGAATGCTTACCGCCTTGGCAAAAGCATTGACGTGATCAGGGTGTTTACCCGGACACGAAACACGAGCCACGAGTCACGTATCAATGGCCGTCTACGAATACAAAGCGCTGAATACAAAGGGCAGGGAAACCACCGGGATTGTCGAAGCCGAGAGCCGGGTTTCCGCCGGGCATGCGCTCAAGCGGATGAACCTTTACCCGGTCACCATCCAGGAGACCACGCGGAAAAGCCTGGAGGAAAAGCGCGGTTCCGACGTCTCTTTGCGGGACCTGCTCCAGAGGGTCACGCGAAAGGACATTTCGCTTTTCACGACCCAGTTCGCCGCGCTGGTAGAGGCTGGAATGCCCGTGGTGGAATCCTTTGACATCACCATTCGCCAGACCGAAAAGGCCTCCGTGAAAAAGGTCCTCTCCGTGATCAAGGAGGAGGTCAACAAGGGGGTATCTCTGGCCGACGCCCTCCAGCTCTTTCCACGTCACTTCTCTTCGCTCTACGTGAACATGGTGCGAGCCGGAGAGGCGTCCGGAAGCCTGGAGGTCGTCCTGAAAAGGCTTTCCGAATTCCTGGAAAGCCAGACGGAGATGCGCTCCCGCATCACCGCGACCCTGGCCTATCCCGTGTTGATGGCCCTGGTGGCCACGACCGTTGTGTTCTTTCTGGTGACATTCGTGATTCCGACGGTCACCGGCATCTTTGAGGACATGAACCAGGTCCTTCCATTGCCCACGAGAATGCTGCTTGGGTTCAGCGGTTTTCTCAAGGCCACCTGGATCTATCTGCTTCTATTTTTCGCTGCTCTCTGGGTTGGTTTTTTGCAGTTCAAGCGGACAGACCGGGGCCGTGCCCTGGTGGATCGATGGAAGCTGCGGGCGCCAGTGTACGGTCCCCAATATCGAAAGATCATCATGACCCGGTTCACGCGAACCCTGGGAACACTTCTCTCGAACGGCGTTCCCATTGTCACGTCCTTCGACATCGTAAAAAACGTAGTGGCGAACACGGTGATCGCGAAGGAGATTGAAAAGGCACGAGAAGACATTCAGGAGGGTCGGGAGATCTCCCGGCCCATGGCCGAGAGTGGCGTGTTCCCCCCTGTGGTGGTAAATATGATCGCCGTAGGGGAGCAAAGCGGGCAGCTCGAGGACATGCTCAACCGTGTCTCAAGGATTATGGAATCCGAGCTGGACAGCTCCCTGAAACGGCTCATGTCCCTGCTGGAGCCCGTGATGATTCTCATCATGGGAGCGATCGTGGCGTTTATCGTGATTTCCATTCTGCTGCCGATTTTTGAGATGAACCAGTTAATCAAATAATTTTCAACATGCAACCTGTTGAAATTATTTTATGTGTCGGGGCGACTCCCCTCAAGGGAAGCCTTCTCCTCTCAGCAAATCCCGGTCGTGCCTGCTATTCCCCGTGAACAGGCATAAACCCTTGAAAACTTGAACAACAAGTGCTTCAATGCATTGAAATTCATCACCCATTCGATGAGGATCATCCATGAAAGGAAACAAAGGCACTCAAAAGGAAATCACGGATCGTCTTCCCGGAGCGGCGAAGCCGCGTTACAGATTTTTGGCGGAAGGCCAAAAATCTTATCGCCAAAAATCTCAAGGCTTTACCCTGATCGAGGTCATGGTCGTGATGGTGATTCTGGGCATCCTGGCCGGGCTTATCGTGCCGCGCATCATGGGCCGCCCCGAGGAAGCCAGAAGGACCAAGGCGGCCCTCACACTCCGGAGCCTCGACTCGGCCCTGAAACTGTACAAGCTGGACAACGGGGTCTATCCTTCCACCGAGCAAGGGCTCGAAGCCCTGGTGAACAAACCCGAGACCGGAACCGTGCCCACGGGCTGGCGTGAGGGCGGGTACCTGGACAGCATCAGGGTACCCAAAGATCCCTGGGGCCATGAATACGTGTACATCATGCCCGGGGAGAACGGAGACTACGACCTCAGCTCCTACGCCAGGGACGGCGAAAAAGGCGGAGAAGGCGATAATGAGGACATCAACCTATGGGAGTTGGAGTAATCGGAAAGAAGGCTCGTGTTGCAAAAACACCTACACCAGAAGGGCTTTACTCTGATCGAGCTGACCGTGGTGCTTTTCCTGATGGGTCTCTTCCTGTTTGCCGCCCTTCCCAATATCCAGGGCTTCCTTTTTCATAGCGATTTGAACAGTGTGGCCCGCTCTCTCAAAGCCACCGTACGACTTCTTCGATCCAAGAGCATTGTGACCGGCCGAAACACGATCCTCTGCCTCGACCTGGACCAGGGACGGTACTGGGGCGAATTTGACACTCCTGGAAAGCGAGACGAATGGGTGAATCCAGCGTCGCGTTCCTCCGTGGTCTCTCCTCAGACGCTGCCCGAGGGCATTCGATTCGTAGACGCCACCACGATTCGCCTGCCCAAAAGGGAAACCGGGCGCGTGTGCTCTCTGCTCAACCCCAAGGGAGTGATTGAAGAAACCGTGCTCCATCTTACGGACCGGGGAAATCGCGTGCTGACCATCATCATCAACGCCTACACGGGAAGGTTCTCCCTGTACCGGGAATACGTGGATGTGGAGTACGGTGCGGAGGATCTTCCCCCTTCCGAGCGGTGATCAGGGCAAAGCGTGCAGAAGCAAATGAACAAGGACGCGATTCGGACCATCCTCTGGAGGTCTTGGGGTAGGCAGGACCCCAAGGCCTTCGGAAACGGGACGCTTCCCGGATTTACCCTGCTCGAGGTGATGGTGGCCATGGCGATCCTGGCCACGGCTTTCGCTGCCGTGCTCCGTCTCCATTCCGACTCCATGAACATGGTCATTGCGAGCCGCGTGAACACCCGGGCGCTCGAACTGGCCCAGTACAAGATGACCGATCTGGAGCTGTCCGGGCTGAAAAACCTGGGGCTTCAATCCGGTGTTTTTGAAGACCTGGCACCGGACTATGAATGGGAGGTTTCGGTGGAGCCCGCCGCAGTCGCCCCGTGGAGCCGCGTGACCGTCTACGTGCACAACCGGCAAATGAAAAGCGGAGGCGTCCGACTGACCTCCTACATGCTTTCCGGCCCTCTGAAGGTCGAGGACATCCAATAACAAAACCGGCCAGGACTCATGGAAAGGCAAAAGGGTCCACCTTTTGATCCGTGTGAAAAACAATAGCGGAAGGAACCTCGAAACGAACCCGGGATTCACCCTGGTCGAACTGCTCCTTGCGATTTTTATCCTTGCCCTGGTCATGGCCACCATCCTGGGGACCTTTACGGGTATTCTTTCCAGCGCGCGAAGCGCAGAAAAGCGTACTGAGCTGTACCAGACCGGACGCTCTGTCATGGACGTGATCACTACGGACATTCGCTGTATGCTTTCCCAAGGGAAGGAATATTCTGAGGGGACGCATCACGATAATTTTTCCGGGTATGGGGCCCAGGAAAGCGGGCTCACCAGTTTTATCACGACGAACACCCTGACCATGGGAAGGGAACAGAGCCCGTTCCTCTCCGAGGTCGCATATCGTCTCAAAAGGAACCCTCAAGGCACTCTCTTCTCCCTGTGGCGGCGGGCGGAATCCCCTCCGAGTCCCCCGCTGAATGCGGGAGGGAGGGAGGTGCCTTTATGCCGGATCGTGGAAAGTTTTCGATTGGAAATCCAGAAAGGAAGTGCTAGAAAAAAAGATTCGGTTTCTTTACTGCCCGCAGCCGTCCTGGTCGACTTTACCCTCAACCTGGACGGGGACCGGGAACGTTTCGTCACAAAAGTCCGCCCTGTGGCGGCAAGAGAAGCGACATCGCATGAGAAAACCGAATAGGACACGACCCCATTTGCCGGGGGTAAGGGATTCCAACCGTTCGGGCGAGCGGGGCATCGCATTGGTGACCACACTCCTCATCATCGCGCTTCTGGTGGCGGTGACCGTGGAGTTCAACCGCAATGCCGTCGCCGATATCGAGGTGACCTCAAATTTCGTCGATGAAAAGAAGATCCTGTACACCACGATCTCGGGTGTCAACGCCCTGAAGGAGCTCTTGATGCTCGACTCCCAATTCTCCAAGGCAGACACCCTGTTCGAGGAATGGAACCAGGGTGAGGCCTACTTTGCTTCTGCGTCTTCTCTGCTCGAAGAAGGCACGGTAACCGGAGATATCACGGACGAGGACGGGAAAATCTGTGTCAATACCCTCGTGAATGCGGAAGGGAGTCTGGACGGCACGCAGTCCCGCCGCTGGGAGCGGCTTCTGAGCCAACCCCAGTTCGGACTCATCCCTGAAGAGATCTTTCGAATCATCCACGGGGTCAAGGACTGGATCGATCCGGACAATGATGTATCGGGGATTTACGGGGCTGAAAATTCCTATTACCGGGAAAAGGGGTATCACTGCAAAAACGGCCCCATGGACACGATCGAGGAGATGCTCCTGGTTCGAGGTGTGACCGAGGAGATCTTTTTCGGGGATAGGTACCGTGAGGGGATTCGGCCCTGCTTCACTGTGTACGGGGATGGGTCCATTAACATCAACACCGCACCCGTCCCTGTTCTCCTCGCTCTGTCCGAAAATATGAACCAGAGCGTAGCCAAGGAGCTGGACGATTTTCGAAGGGATCCGACCAACAGGGGCCGGCTTCGAGAAGTGGAATGGTACAGGACCTTTTGGCCTTATGAAGAGCTCCTTCCTGAGAAATCCTTGAAGACGACCTCCTCCTTTTTTTCCGTTTGGCTTCAAGGGAAACTGAGAGAAAGCACCAAGCGGGTGCGCGCCGTGATTCAGCGCACAACCGAGGTCGCCCGAATCGTGTACTGGCAGGAAACCGCGTCATGAACCCAACCTGGATAGTCGTAACCCTAACGGACGATGACCTCAGGGTCATGGAAATGGTGGCTGACAACGGCTCCATGTTCGCGCGTGACGCCCTTTCCCTTCGCGCTGAAACGGGAGCCCAGGCTGAATTGTTCGATCCGGCTGTCCACCTCGAGGCCTACGTGGAGAATCTCCCATTCGATTCCCGCCAGGCGGTTCTCGTACTTGCGAGCCGGGATGTGGCTTACCACGAGTTCTCGTTCCCGTTTGACAATGCGCGCAAGGTGGAAAACGCCATTGCCTTTGAGCTGGCCTCGGACCCTGAGGCCGGAGATTTTCTCCTGGATCATGTGAAGGCGGTGGGCCGCGAACCTGGTTTTCACCGTTTCATTGCAGCCCAAGTGAGGCGGGAGACATTACGCAAACGCATTCAACCGCTCGAATCCGCCGGCCTTCAGGTCAAGGGCATTACAACGGATCTCTCCACGCTGGGGCTCTATGTCCGGCAGGAGGACGAGGCCCTGGTGATGGAGACCGGAGAACAATTCACTCTGTTCGCACTTTACCAGCACGGACAGCCCGTCCTTCTCCGCACCATTCCCATCGGACTGGGCCAGGTGGCAGACCAGTCCCAGCAGGTGCAACGCCGCGACCTCTCCCTGCTGAAGGGGGAGATCAAGCGGACCATCCACTCCTTCAGTGCCAAGTCCGGGACGGCACCGGATCGTATATGGGTCACGGGCACGTTGCTTCAGCGTAACGGCGCCTTTGAGGCCCTGCAAAACCAGTTGGCCCTTCAGCCTGCCCTTCGTTCCCCCCAGGATCTCGAGTGCCGTCTCGAGAATTCGGAGCAAGCCCCGGCAGAAATCAACGCTTTCGGCGCTCTGCTGGGCGTATGCCTATGGAAAAGAAAGGGCCCGTTCTTCAACTTCATGAAGGACGAGTTCCTTTATTCGGACAAGGGACCGGATGCCGGTCGGCTGCTGCGATGGAGCTTCGTTTTTCTCGGGGTATTCCTCCTGACATTTTTCCTCTCCTATGGTCTGGATATCGCAGCCCTTCAGAAACGCCATGACTTCCTGTCCGAAGAAATCCGAAAGACGTTCAGTTCGGCCTTCCCTGAGGTAAATCGGGTCGTGGACGAGGTCAAACAGGCACGAAACCTGCTGGCCGCAAGGCAGCCCGGTTTTCGCGGACAGAATTCGGGCCCCGGTAAGCTGGATCTCCTGGACACGTTGCACAGAATCAGTGCAACCATTCCCCAGGGGACCTTTTTTCAGATCATGAGCCTTTTCTGGGAAACCGGAAAAATCGAGCTCCTAGGAAGAACGGATTCCTTTAAGACAGTCAACACCATTCAAGAACTTCTGGCCGCAAGGCCCGAATTTTCAGATGTGACCATCAGCAATGCAAGACAACGGGAAGGCGCAAAGGATGTGGAATTCAAGATTTCGATCCGCATTGCAGAATAAGTTTCAGGCACTCAGCCGACGGGACCGCATTGCATTGGGCGTTTGCGCCGCGGTCGTATTCCTGTTTCTCCTGTATCAGTTCGCGTTCCAGCCCCTGAGCGAAAAACGCGAACAGCTGGAAGCGGCCATTCAGGAACGGGAGCAGGAGCTTGCCGAGCTCACCGCCATCGTTCGAAATTACCAGCAGTTGACCGCCCAAAGCTCCCGAAACGGAAATGCCGACCAAAATTTCAACTTGTTCGCTTCCCTGGAAAAGATGGCGACAAGCAGCGGCCTGATGGAACACGTGGATTCCATGCGCCCGGGGTCCATGGACCTCGACAGCCGAACCCGGGAAGACTGGGTGGAAGTCCAGCTGAGCCGTGCCCCCCTCAAGGAAATTACGCACTTCCTTTACCTGATTCGAACAGCGAACCAGGATGTGTACGTAAAGCGCTTTTCCGCAAGAAAAGACGGGGACCTGCTGGATGCGGTGGTGCAACCGGCCGTTGCGCGAGTCAAAGAATAGAGGATGCAAGGGGATGAACCATCAGCGGCATGTAGTAAGATGCAGCCCTGCACAGGAATGAAGCTTCTCTACAAAAAACACGAATCAAGGAATGATTGGCTTTTCATCAGGTGAGGGGGATTGAAGAAAAAGATTTTTTTAGGCATTATTCTGGTATGTTACGGTATCGGGCTCTTCCTCGTCTTGACCCTGATCCGCGTGCCGCTGACGAGTGTCGTCATCTATACCGTAAACAGCGCACTCAACGGCCGCGCCACCTTCAGTGCAGACCACGTGGAGCTGGGATTTCCGGACCGGCTCCGTTTCGAAGGGGGCGTGATCGAGGTGCCGCGGGGATCGTCGACGATACGAGAGGAAGTGACCAAGGCGGTCCTGCAGCCCGAATACCGGAGCATGCTTCAAGGCTACCTTCCCGCTCGTTTCAGTGGGGAGCTATCGGCCGGACGCGTGGAAGGACGATTCGGAGTGTCCCGAAAGGAAGGGGTGCAGGACGCGTACCTGGTCCTCCATACCGAGGGCGTGGAACTCTCACGCCTTGAGACGGTGTCTTCGGCATTCGGTCGAAAGGTGAAAGGAATTCTGAACAGCGAGCTTGAGTTCCAGGGTAACCTGGAAAACGCGATGCAAGTCCAGGGACAGGGTCAAATCACGATATCCAACGGAGCCATCGAGACACGGGTGGGGTTCCCGGGACTGGAGACCATTCCGTTCAAACGTGTAGAAGTGGCCTTTTCCATGAAAGATGGGCTCGTGAAGTTGGACTCCGCGAACATGCAAGGATCTTTCTTTACCGGCTCCCTCAGCGGGACCGTGGCGCTTCGGCAAAAGCTGAGCCGTAGCAGGGTTTCCATTCGAGGCACCCTGTCTCCGGGTCGGGAGATTCGACAAAATCCGTTTCTGGGCCGCCTTCTCGGCCGGGCGCTGCAAGGGGAAAGCACCATCCCGATTCAGGTCAAAGGCACCCTGGAACGACCCAGCATAGTGAGGGAAAAACCGTGACCATGGATCTTACCGCCGTGGCCCAGTCCAACAAGATACGATACCTGGGAATGTTTATTGCCACTACCCTGGTCGCCTATCTCTTCAGCACCCTGGTAGTCTTTTCGATCCGGTGGAAGACTGCGGAACGGGTGCCACCGGCCGCCTCCCTGGGTTCCGCCGAGAAAGCGCCTGCGGAAACCCGTCACTCCCTGGAGCACTATAAGGATATCTGGGAAAGAAACCTCTTTTCAGTGCAGGTGCAGGAAAGCGAAGCCGACCGCAATCAGCGGCTGCTGGCTCAAATCGATCAGCTTTCCCTGACGGATCTGAACTGCTCCCTGGTGGGGACCATCATTAACGATGGAGGCGCATCCTCGGCGATTATCCGGGACAACCGGGGTGGCAGGGAAGACCGATACACTGTCGGCGACAAGGTTCAAGGCGCCGAGGTGGTGATGATCCTCCGCAACAAGGTCGTACTCGATATTGACGGGAAAAAAGAACTGCTGATCATGGGGATCGAGAAGATCCGGGCAGAACAGCGTGAAGCCGATCAGGATGCCGGAAAGACCCCCAAAGGCGCTGTGGAAACCTACAATGTCAGCAAGGACTTCGTGCAGCAGAGCGTGAACAACATTGCCGAGATCATGTCCAGTGTCCGGGTGAAGCCCCATTTCAAGGACGGGAAGCCCGCCGGATTCCAGGTGACCAACATCCAAAGCGACAGCATCCTGAAAACCATGGGATTTCAGGATGGAGACATCATCCGAAGCGTGAACGGCCGGGAAATTCGAACTGCAGAGGACGTCATGCGCCTGTACAATACGCTTAAAGACAGCAACTTTTTCGGCATCGGTCTGATTCGGAACAAGCAGCCCAAAACCCTGAACTTTAAGGTGAGGTGATCATGAAGATAGAGACGAAGACGCGTTCGCTCGCACTCATCCTTTTCCTGGCCGTGTTCTTTCTTGCGGTTTCAGGCCCCTTGCCCCTTCGGGCCCAGGAAGAGGTCAAGGAGGTGGCTCTCGATTTTGACGACGTGGACATCCGTCTCTTCATCCGGGTCATCAGCGAGCTCACGGGGAGAAACTTCATCGTGGACAACAACGTGAGAGGCAAAGTCACGGTCATCTCCCCCAGGAAGCTCACTACCGACCAGGCCTATGAAGTGTTCAAGTCCGTCCTGGCCGTGAACGGCTTCGCCCTGGTCGAGTCGGGCCAGATCACGAAGATCGTGGTTGCGCAAAACATGACTGGGTACGATCTCCCGGTCCATGCGCGAAAGGTGCTTGAGTCCGAGGACCAGTTCATTACTCAGATCATTCCGATCAAGTACCTGGACGCCACAGTCCTGCAACCCCTGATCAAGCCACTCCTGTCCAGGCAGGCATCCATCCTGGTTCCCCCGTCTTCCGATCTCCTGATCGCGACGGACTACAAGAGCAACATTCGGAAGATCGACCGCCTCCTCGACGAAATCGACGTGGACTTCTCGGATACGATCGTGGAACGGCTGGACTTGGAGTACTCTTCGGCCACCCTGGTCAGCTCCAAGATTACGGAGATCCTGGAGGCCAAGTACGGCAAGGACCGCAAGGGGACCCAGGCCAAGGTGTTCAAACTGGTGCCGATCGATCGCATCAATGCGATCATCTCCATTGCCCCGCCGGAGGTGGCCATGGAGATTCGAAGCGTGCTGGCCAAGGTGGATCAATCGACGCCCGAAGGTCAAAGCCTTCTGAACGTCTACTACCTGGAAAACGCGGACGCAGAGGAGATGGTGCAGATCCTCACACAAACCCAGCGTTCGGGGAACCTCTCCGAGACGACCAGCACCGGCGAACCCGTCGAGGGAGCCACCACCGAGGGCGGCGGGACCGTGGTGGGCGGCACCTTCACGGCCCTGGGAAAAGAGATCTCCATCACCGCGGACAAGAGCACGAACAGCCTGGTCGTCTATGCCAAACCGGATGACTACAGTGCCATCGAGGCGATGATCCGAAAGTTGGACATTCCCCGAAAGCAGGTTTTTCTCGAGGCCCTGATCATGGAGGTCTCCCCAAACGAGGAGTTTCGGTTCGGAACCGAGTGGCAGGTCCTGGAGGACGTGGGTCACCCCTTTACGGAGACTGCGCGCGTGGGCGTGCTTGGGGGGAGTGAGAACACCGGCGACCTGAGCAGCTTGTTCGCCGGTGAAGACGGCACGGTTTCCCTTGGATCCGGGTTCTCCCTGGGCCTTCTCGGGGAGCAAATCGCCATTGGGGATTACATTTTTCCATCTCTTGGAATTCTGCTTCGAGCCGTGGACAGCCTCGACTCCGTGAACGTGCTCTCCAAACCCCAAGTCCTCACCCTGAATAACGAAACAGCCATGATCAACATCTCGGAGAACCGCCCCTTTCAGACCACGGAGACCCGGCTCGAGGGCGGGGGCACCTCCCAGAACCTTGACTACCGCGACGTGGGCATCATCCTGGAGATTACACCCCACATC
>JASFQI010000118.1:0-13124 GCA_050115555.1 Desulfobacteraceae bacterium | reverse complement strand
AAGGTGGCGTATTGCCCCCCTGGGCGGGTCCGGAAACGGGGCTGGAACGTGTCGGAGATCCGTTTCCTCTCCTTTGCCGCGACCATTTCCTGTGTGAGTTGTCTCATTGGATCCGGTGCAGGTCTATTTTGGAACCGTTGGTGGGGTCACGGCCCCGAGCCTTAAATGCTCCAACAGAATGCAGGGGGGAGATCGGCCGGCGCGCCCATTGCAGCCCGGACAATCATGATTATCATGCTAGGAAATAGGAAGGATGTGCAGAATGCGCATATTGAATCTCCCCTTGTTCCCGCTTCATGAGCGGGATGAGGAATGCGCAAGCGAAGCATTTTCCTAGTGAAAGGAAGAGCCTAACATGAAAGCGTGTACCGATGTAACCAACGACATGCTGCCCAACCGGGTGGGTGTGAACGAAGATGGGGAAATGGGCTTTGAAAAGGCCCGTGAGCTGGCGGATCGTGCGGTCCGTGATCGCCTGAACTCACCCATGCTCATGGCCTGGTTCGATCGGAAGACCGGGGCATTTTCCCCCCAGGTGGAGTGCTGCAGCGAGGAAAAACCCGGGTGGGTGGTGTACGCGGAATCCCGTGGTGGAAACCTCACGGTGGACGTCAATGACGGCGCCTACTATTTTATCTACAGGGATTCGATGTAACTCGATTCTTTAAGCGTAGAAAAGCGATATAAAAAGCCATTTAACGCCAATAAAACCTTGAAGAGGGAAACATGAATCAGGAATCCGTCATTCTTCAGTGCGCCCAATGCGGGACCAGGAACCGCGTGCCCCGCAGCCGTCTGAAAGACCGCCCGGTGTGCGGTCGGTGCCGGGCCCCATTGGAGGCAGGCGAAGGCCGGCCCATGGCCGTTTCGGACGCCACCTTCAAGCAGGAGGTCCTTGCATCACAGGTGCCCGTGCTCGTGGATTGCTGGGCACCGTGGTGCGGTCCCTGCCGGATGGTCGGGCCGGTGGTGGACGAACTGGCCCGGGACTATCAGGGACGGTTTAAAATCGTGAAGCTCAACGTGGACGAAAGCCCCGCCACCGCGCAACAATACGGAATTCAGAGCATTCCCACCCTACTCCTCATCCAGGGCGGCCGTGAGGCCAACCGGCTCGTCGGGGCCCTGCCCAAGGCCCAGATCGAGCAGGCCATGCAGGCCATTCTTTGATGCAGAAGGCTTGCACAAGCATTCTTTCGCGGCGGGGTGTGCATTCGGCCCGGCGGCCCGGGTGAACCGAAACCCCTCCCCCCGTCTCCTGTCCTAGTCTCATTGCATCCTTAAAGGAACGGTGATATGCTTCTGTTTGCGCTGAGGCGGTCTTGCCGCTCCCGGGGAAAAGGCCTATGGGTAAAGGGGTGTTTCATCGCGGCAACCCGGGAAAAGGGGACCGCTGGTTCTCGAGGGAGTGATTGGGGAAAAAAAACGCAAGCCCGGAAGCGATCCAAACCAGGAAGCTGAGCTTCGACGATCCCAGCCACGTAGTGATGCTCTGCGGGGAGCACAACAAGAACCTCAAGAGGCTGGAGGAGAGGATCGGTCTGTCCGTCAATGTGAGGGGAAACGAGTTCCTCCTCCAGGGGAGGGACTGGGAAGTCGAGCTGGCGGCTTCGGTCCTGTCTCAGCTTTACGGCCTCATGCAGAACGATTATCCGGTGTACGACAGTGATGTGGAGTATGCGATCCGCATCCTGAGCGGGGACCCTTCCGCTGACCTGAAACGGATCTTCCTGGACCGGGTCTACATTCCCTCAAGCAAGCGTGTGATCACACCGAAAACCGTTCATCAAAAAGAATATATTGACAGCATAAGAAGATACGATATTGTGTTCGGCATCGGTCCGGCCGGGACGGGGAAAACGTACCTGGCCATGTCCATGGCGGTCGCCGCGCTGGCCAGGAAGGAAATCAAACGCGTCGTCCTGGCAAGGCCTGCGGTCGAGGCCGGAGAACGGTTGGGATTTCTGCCCGGAGACCTGTATGAAAAGGTGAACCCCTACCTTCGGCCCCTGTACGATGCCCTGCACGACATGATGGACTTTGAAGACGCCTCCGCCCTGATCCAGCGAGGTGTGATCGAGGTGGCCCCACTGGCATTCATGCGGGGGCGTACACTGAACGACTCTTTCGTCATTCTCGACGAAGCGCAAAACGCTACAACCGATCAGATGAAGATGTTCCTGACCCGGCTCGGCTTCAGCTCCAAGGCCGTCATCACGGGAGACATCACCCAGACGGACCTGCCGAACGGGACCACGTCCGGGCTCATCGAGGCCAACAGGATTCTGGACGGAGTCGAGGGCATACGGTTTCTCTACTTCGGCCGGGAGGACGTGATCCGGCACCCCCTTGTGCAGGAGATCATCGACGCCTACGAAAAGGCGGATCAAGAGCGAGCGAAGACCTGACTCGGTGCTCGCCTGGATTCCGCTTCGAAAAAGGCCCGGACGCCATGAGCGAAAAAGAATTAAATAAGCCTTTCGCTAAGAAAGCTGATAGGTTAGCCAAAAAAATGCCCAAAGGGGATAAAGAAAGCGTCCGAAAAAAGGCTCGCACGGACCGACAACGCATCCCCTGGCTGAACGTGGAACGCCTCAAGTGGCTTTTGCTGGTCCTCATGAGCGTCCTCTTCTCCGTCTGCCTCTTCCCCAACATCCTTTCCCAGGGCCCCGATTACCGGATCGGCGATGTGGCCGAGACCGGCATCAAGGCCAGTCACGACTTCCTGATCGAGGACCGGGAGCAAACCGAACGCAATCGGGAAGAGGCCGCCAAGAAAGCCCTGGCCGTCTACGATTTCGACCGCTCCGCGTCGGACCTGGTCTCGCGTGTGAGAGACGCCTTTACATTCGGACGCGAACGCCATGCCGAGCTTTTTTCCGATCAAGCGCTGGAGCCCATGATGACCGCGGCTCAGGCACCTCACCCGCCATCCGCCGAGGAGGTGGCGGCGTTTCGAGAGGAATTCTTCGCCATTCTGGATCTTCCACCGGACGAGGCGCTCTTTGATCTGCTTCTCAACAGCGAGTTTTCCGCCGGGGTCGAGCAGTCCATGATCATGCTCGCGACCGCCATTGTGAGCCGAGGTGTGGTGGGGAATCCGGACCGGCTCCTGGCTCAGGCCGAAAAGGGCGGCATCATTCTGCACGACCTTTACACCCAGCAGGAAATTCCCGTCTCCGACCTCGACCGGTTCTATGACCTGGAGAGCGCCGTTTCCTACGTGGAAAACCAGGCCGATGCCCTTGAGGAAAAGACCGGATCACAGGCGGATGCCCAGGCCGTCATCGAAACGGCCCGCTACCTGCTCCAGCCGAACGTCACCTTCAACCAGCGGGAATCCGAGCTTCGCAAGGAGGCCGCCCGGAACGAGGTCAAACCCTCCTACTTCAAAATCAAGAAAGGAGAGATGCTCGTGCGGGAAGGGGAGCGTATCGAGGCCGATCACCTCCAGAAGCTCGCCGGCGAGTTCCGATCAAGGGACCGCCTGGACCTGCTGGGGCGTATTCCGGCCATGACCCTCCTGATCGGCCTCTTTTTCGCCATCATATACGTGGTGGGATACCGGGGGCTCAAGGTGGTCCGGGAGGACCGGCGCGACCTGCTTTTTAACGCCGTTACCCTCGTGGTGCTCTTCCTCTTTGCCTGGGCCTACCGATTCGTGGCCGATGAGATCGCCAGGGGATTTCCCTTCCTCACCTCCAGGGCCCTTCTCTATGCCATGCCCGTGGCCTGCGGGGGGATGCTCCTTTCCATTTTCCAGGGCCTGGCCCCGGCCACGAGCTTCGCCCTGGTCATATCCGTGCTCGCATCCCTGATCTGCGGCGGGGAGGTGGCATTCTTTATTTATTTCTTCCTGGGGGGCCTGGTGGCGGCATACGGAGTCCGCCGCTGTACGGAAAGGGGGACCCTCATCAAGGCCGGGCTCATGCTGAGTCTGACCAACATGACCCTGGCCATGGCCATGGAAATGATTTATGGTTCGCTTTACTCCATGGAGTCCATCATCGCCCTCTGCTCCGGTTTTGCCGGAGGGATGCTCACCGCCATCATTGCGACAGGCCTGCTTCCCCTGGTTGAAATGTCCTTCGGCTACACCACGGACATCAAACTCCTGGAGCTTGCGAGCCTGGACCAACCCCTCCTTAGAGAGCTTCTGGTGCAGGCCCCTGGGACGTACCACCACAGCGTGATCGTGAGCAACCTTGTGGAAGCCACAGCCCAGGCCGTGGGCGCCAATCCCCTTCTGGCCAAGGTCTGCGCTTACTACCACGACATCGGAAAGATGAAAAAGCCGCTCTACTTCGTGGAGAACCAGCAGGGCGGGGAGAACAAGCACGAAAAGCTCGCCCCCTCCATGAGTAGCCTCATTTTGACCGCTCATGTCAAGGACGGTGTGGAGCTGGCACAAAAGCACCACCTGGGCAGGGAGATCATCGACACCATCCAGCAGCACCACGGAACCAGCCTGATCACCTACTTCTACCAGAAAGCCAAGGAGAGGGCGGAGACCCGCTTGGCAAAGGCGTCCAGCATCAAGCAGGAAGACTTCCGGTATCCAGGACCCAAACCCCAAACCAAAGAGGCCGGACTCGTCATGCTGGCCGATATGGTGGAGGCGGCTTCCCGATCCCTGCGCGATCCGACCCCGTCCCGCATTCAGGGAACGGTCCACAAGATGATCAACAAGGCATTCTCCGACGGGCAGCTGGACGAGTGCGAGCTCACCCTGAAGGACCTCCACGAGATCGCCAAGGGGTTCAACAAAACGCTTGGGGGAATCTTCCATCAGCGCATCCAGTACCCCGAGGCCGGAGAACCGCGGGTGGAGAAAAAGGCGAAGAATGGACATCCAGATCAGCGCCCCGAAGACGATCCCGGGGCTCGAAAACCGGACGATTCGAAACGGACTGAAGAAAGCCTTAGACGACTTGGGCTGTCGTGAGGGGGAGCTCAGTATTCTCCTGACCGGCGATGAGTACATCGCGCAGTTGAACCGAAGGTACCTTGGTAAAGAAGGCCCCACCAATGTCCTGGCCTTTCCCATGTCGGAGGCCCCGCAGGAGGGTGAGCCTGCAGGCATGCTGGGGGATATCGTGGTCTCGGTGGACACGGCACTGCGCGAAGCCGAGCAATGCGGTGAAGCCCCCTCCGAGACCGTGTTCCGGCTGCTGATCCACGGGCTCCTGCACCTCCTGGGTTACGATCACGAACGCTCCGAAGAGGAGGCGGATCGGATGCGGAAAGCGCAGGATCGTCTTCTCGCCCTGATCGACAACGCCCCGTAAGAAATCCAGGATGCTTCCCCCCTTGCCGCAGACATCGAACCTCGTGGTCGAGGGAGTGCGGCTGTGTGCGCAGGATGCGCCGTACTGCGCAACGGCCGTCGATTGCGAGCCGGCGGCGCAGGAGACAAGAGAGGAGGGAAACCATGGCACGCCTGGCAGTCAATGTGGACCATGTGGCCACGGTTCGGGAAGCCAGAGGCATTGACGAACCGGATCCAGTACTCGCAGCCGGAATCGCCGAGCTGGCCGGGGCGGACGGCATCATCTGCCATCTCCGCGAGGACCGGCGTCACATTCACGATCGAGATTTGAGGCTGCTTCGCCAGACCGTGAAGACACGGCTGAACATGGAAATGGCCGCCGTGGACGAAATGATCGACATCGCCCGCGAAATCCTGCCCGACCTGGTCACCCTGGTCCCGGAGCGCCGCCAGGAGCTGACCACCGAGGGAGGTCTGGACGTTGCGGGGGACCCGGACCGTTACCGGAACGTAGTGGAGCGCATGAAGGAAAAGGGCATCCTGGTGAGCTTCTTCGTGGACCCCGAACCTTCCCAGATCGAGGCCTCCGGCGCGGCGGGCGGGGACATCGTGGAGATCCACACGGGGCATTACGCCGAGGCCGCCTCCGAGGCCGAGGCTGATGAGCGGTTCAAACGCATTGTCCGTGCCGTGGAAACGGCCTCGTCCCTGGAGCTCGAGATCAGTGCAGGTCACGGGCTGAACTACACGAACATCAAGCGATTCGCCGGCCTCCCGCGCATCACCGAGTACAGCATCGGGCACGCCATCATATCACGTGCCCTGCTCGTGGGCATGGACTGCGCCGTGCGGGAGATGATCGACCGCGTGAAAGGATTTTAGCACCCATGGTGTACGGTATCGGGGTGGACCTCGTACACATTCCCCGCGTGGAGCGGATGCTCGACCGATGGGGAGATCGCTTCCTTCAACGCGTCTTTACCGCCGGCGAACGCGAGCTCTGCTCTTCCCGACCCCGCCCGGCGTCCGCTTTCGCCCTAAGGTTCGCCGCAAAGGAGGCCTTTTCCAAGGCCATCGGACTCGGCATGCGCCAGGGGGTCCTGTGGCGGGACATCGAGGTCTTTCACCACCCCGGTGGTCGCCCTGGGCTTCGCGTTTACGGTCGCACCCTGGATCACTGCCGGGAACGGGGCATTACAGGAATGCACCTCAGTCTCTCCGACGAAAAGGAGTACGGCATGGCCTTCGTGATTCTGGAACAGGCCGATCCGGGCGGTCCCGGCGTCGGCCGGGAGTGAAACGGAACCGGACCTGCGATTTACTGATTGTCCTTTGATGAAAAGAAATGTAACATATTCAACCACCTCGGAGGAAGAGACCGTCCTTATCGGCCGGACCCTGGGCTCCCTGCTCGATGCGGGAGATGTAGTCGGCCTGGAGGGTGCCCTGGGAAGCGGGAAGACACGGTTTGCAAAAGGTGTCGGGCTCGGCCTGGGCGTGGGAGAGGGGACCGTGATCACCAGCCCCTCATTCGCCCTTGTGAACGAGTACGAGGGAAGAGTCCGGTTTTTCCACCTGGACCTCTACCGGCTCGAACACGTGGACGACATCCTCCTAGCGGGACTCGACGAGTACCTGTATGGTGACGGGGTCGCCGTGGTCGAATGGGCGGATCGCTGCCCCCAGGCCCTCCCTGAATGGGCCGTATCGGTGACCTTGACCATCACCGGAGAAACCCACAGGCGGATTGATTTCTCGGGCGCCCATACGAGGGCTCAATCCGTCCTTGAAACCCTGGCGAATAGCTACGTGCCAGATAAGCGCCCGTGATTCATAAGAGATTTCACCTCCTGTTCATTGCGGAAAAGGAACAGCATGGCACTGATCATTCAAAAGTACGGAGGCACATCGGTTGGAGACATCGATCGGATACGCAACGTGGCCCGGCGGGTCCTGGAGAAGCACCGGGAAGGACACCGCATGCTCGTGGTCCTCTCCGCCATGGCCGGACAAACGGATTACCTGGTTCAACTCGCCCATCAGATGACCGAAGATCCGGACCCTCGAGAGCTCGACGTGCTCATGGCCACCGGAGAGCAGGTCAGCGTGGCGCTCTTCGCTATGGCCGTCAAGTCTCTGGGATACGATGCGCGGTCCCTCCTGGCATTCCAGGCGGAAATCCACACGGACCGCCTTTACGGGAAAGCGAGAATCCACGATATCGACACGCACAGAATTCTGGAAGAGCTGGACAAGGGCCGAATCGTGGCCGTAGCCGGTTTCCAGGGCATGGACGAGAGAGGCAACATCACCACCCTGGGCCGGGGGGGCTCGGATACGACCGCCGTAGCCCTGGCCGCAGCGCTCCAGGCCGACGTGTGCGAGATCTTTACCGACGTGGACGGGGTCTACACCACGGACCCCAATGTCTGTCCCAGGGCCAAAAAGATGGAGACCATCGCCTACGAGGAGATGCTCGAAATGGCCAGCCTCGGCGCCAAGGTGCTCGAGATCCGCGCGGTCGAGTTCGCCAAAAAGTTCAACGTGCCCATTCACGTTCGATCCACATTCACCAAGGAGAAAGGAACCATGGTTGTTGCGGAATCCAAGGACATGGAAAAGGTGCTGGTTTCCGGCGTCGCCTACAACAAAAATGAAGCCAGGATCACGATCAAAAAAGTGCCCGACCTGCCCGGCGTCGCAGCCCGCATCTTCAAACCCGTGTTCGAGTCCGGCGTGGTCGTGGACATGATCGTTCAGAACACCAGTGAGGATGGAATCACGGACCTCACCTTCACGGTACCCAAGTCCGATTTTTACAAAACCATGAAACTCGTCAGCCGCGTGGCCGAGGACATTCATGCGGAAAAGGTCCTGGGAGACGAAGACATTGCCAAGGTCTCCGTGATCGGGGTGGGCATGCGAACGCACGCGGGCGTGGCTATGAAGATGTTCGAAACGCTGGCGGCGGAAAACATCAATGTGATGATGATCAGCACATCCGAGATCAAGGTCTCCTGTGTGATCGAAGAGAAGTACACCGAGCTGGCCGTTCGAGTGCTCCACAAGGCATTTGGTCTGGAAGATGAAGACATCGAGGAGGGGTAGCCCTACTGGGCCGATCCTGGCTCTGCTGCTCGTGCTGCTGGCCATGGGATCGTTTGGTGCGATCGTTGATGCGCCCGCAGCTCATTCCCCGGCGTGCGACACGCCCATTTATATAGAAGCAGCCGGCGATGTCCCGTGGCCCGGCGTTTACGGCTTCTGCAAACAGCCGGTCGACGCGGCCGCCCTGCTTCGCCGTGCCGGCGCCGATCCTCGAATCCGCTCCAAGGCCGAGGATCTCGACACGCGCCCGCTGGACCCGGGGACGCGGGTCGTCTTTCAGGTCCGTGACGGGGAGCTTCGGATGCGGAGGGAATCCATGAACGCGTTCAATCGGTTGACCCTCGGCATGCCCGTCCCGGTCAACTGCGTGTCTGTTGAAGAACTCACGGCCCTTCCCGGTGTGGGACCGTCCCTTGCCCGGTCCATTGTGGAGCAGAGAAGCCGAATGAACGGCTTCCATAGCGACACGGACCTCCTGAACGTCTACGGCATCGGGACTCGAACGTTGGAGCGGCTGCGTCCGCTTGTGCGCATCCCCTAGCCGGAACCTCAAGGGAAAAGACGTACAAGGGGCTTCAAGCGTGCTGGAAAAGAGACGAATCTCCTCTGGGGACGATTCCTCGACAAAAAAACCGGAGCGGATGGAGGATCCATGATCATCAAGCGAAGCCTTCCGGACTGGCTGGTCGGTGTCCTTGTCACGGCCTTCTTCGTGTTCATCACAGTGACCGGGATCCTGGATTTTACCGACGGGATCGAAAGAAAGGCGTTCGATTTTCGTGCCAAGCTCGCTGCGCCGTCGGAACGCAACCCGGACATCGAGATCGTCGCCATCACGGACGACGACCTCTCCGAACTCGGCCGTTTTCCCTGGCCACGGGACATCCTGGCCCAGGGAGTGCACAATCTCGCCATGGCCGGGGCCCGCGTCATCGCCATGAACATCCTGTTCCCGGAACCCGAGCAGACCGAAGGCCTTCAAACCGTCGAAGGGCTCAGGCAGAAATTCAAGTCCCTCGGGCTGGACCGGCAGGAACCGGGACTCGCGTTCTACCAGGAGCTTTCGAGCGCGGTGGACCGCCTGGACAACGACCGGAAGCTTTACGAAGCCATGAAGAAGGCCGGAAACGTCGTCCTGCCGATGTACTTCGACACCCAGAGCCAGGGCCGGGACCAGGAGGCCCTCCCGTTCATGGTGAAGAACAGCTACCGCAATGTCAGGGGGACCAACGACGAGTGGGCCATGCAATCCATGGTCTGGCTCGATAAGGTCAAACCCCTGCTTCCGCAGTTTGCAGAGGCATCGGTGGGCGTGGGACATCTGAACCTTTTTCCGGATGTGGACGGATCCATCCGCGACCAGGTCCACGTCATCGGATACCTGAAGAAGACGTTCTTCCCTTCCTTCCCCATGGCCATTGTCAGGGCCTATAAAGGTCTGTCGAACGAGGACATCACGGTGATTCTGGGACAGGGCATTCAACTCAAGGTGACCCCGTCCACGTCGGTGTTCGTCCCGGCTCGCGACTACCCAATGGCCACCCTGATCAACTGGAACGAGGGGCCCGATGTGACCTTTCACCGCACGCCCTTCAGCAAGGTGTACAAAAACGAGATCCGAACGCCTCTTTTTCGAGACAAGATCGTCATCATTGGACCCACCGCTCCCGGAATCGCAGCGCGGTTCGTCACGCCCATCTCCGGACAGCTCCCCGGCGTGGAGGTGGTGGCCAATGCCGTGGCCAATATCCTGAACAACCGGTTCTTCTCGAGACCCTCCTGGATCGGCATGGCCGAGTTCGGCGTCCTCCTGTTTTTCGGGCTTTTCCTCACTCTCCTGCTCCCCCGGCTTCGCGCAGGCATGGGCGCGGTCACCACCCTGGGTCTGTTCGTGGGATACACCGTAGTCGGCATTGCGCTTTTTTACGCCCAGGACATCTGGCTTCGAATCACTCCCCCAGCCCTCCTCCTCGTCGCGGGATACATCCTGGTGGTTTCCAAACGGTTTCTCATTACGGAAAAAACCAAGGAGAAAGTAGAGGCCGACTCCGTAGAAACCAACAAAATGCTCGGTCTGTCGTTTCAGCAGCAGGGCATGCTGGACCTTGCGCTGGAGAAGTTCCGATCCATGCCGCTGGAGGAGGAAGGCGCAAAGGATCTTCTCTACAACCTCGGGCTGGACTTCGAGCGCAAACGGCAGTTCTCCAAGGCTCTTGCGACCTACAAACGGATCATTGAGGACGGGAAAAACTTCAAGGACCTGGACGAGCGTATCCCCCGCCTCAAGGGCGCAGAGGCCACCATGATTTTCGGGGCCGGCTCGGGTTCACATCCCGGGGACATCGGCGCTACCCTCATGGACACGGACACCAAGCCCACCCTGGGACGCTACGAGGTGACCGGGGAACTGGGCCGTGGGGCCATGGGCGTGGTGTACAAGGGCGAGGACCCCAAAATCCACCGAACCGTGGCCATTAAAACGGTCCGGCTGTCCGATTTCGACGAGGATCTCCTGGATGAAATGAAGGAACGGTTTTTTCGAGAAGCGGAGTCCGCAGGGCTCCTCACGCACCCGAACATCGTCACCATTTACGACGCAGGAGAAGAGCACGATCTGGCCTACATCGCCATGGAGTTCCTGAAGGGGCATGACCTGGAAGAGGTTGTGAAGCAGGGCAAGCAGCTGCCTCTCAAGGATGTCCTCCACATGGTGGCCCAAGTGGCGGATGCTCTGAGCTACGCCCACGGCAAGGGGATCGTACATCGAGACGTCAAGCCGGCCAACATCATGCAGTTGGACGGTACGGACTCCGTCAAGGTGACGGACTTCGGCATCGCCCGCATCACGTCCAGTTCCAAGACCAAAACGGGCGTGGTCCTGGGGACGCCCTCCTACATGTCCCCCGAGCAGGTAGCCGGCAAGAAAGTGGACGGACGCTCGGATATCTTCTCCCTCGGGGTCGTACTCTTCGAACTCCTCACAGGGCAAAAGCCGTTCCGTGGGGATGACATGACCTCGCTTATGTACCACATTGCGCGCGAGGCGCATCCCTCCCCCCGATCAATCAACCCCCGAATTCCTTCGGTGCTCGAGAAAATCATTGATAAGGCGCTGGAAAAGGATGTGGACAAGCGCTACCAGGACGCGGACCACCTCTCACGACACCTCAAGCAGGTCCTGGCCCGGCTGGAAGCGGTCCAGGCGAAGAAACCATCGCAAGGCTAGGATTAAGGCCAGAGTCAAGGATTCAGAGACAAGGGGCATGAAAGGGGTAAAGGGCAAGAAAGGGGTAAGGGGTAAAGAGGAAGGATGCGGGAAGGGAGGGTTGAACTTCACCTCATGACCGTTCGAGGAGCGACGGGCAACCCCAAAGGATGATGGAACCGCAAGAGGCCCGCGGCAAAGAGATCTTTATCCATTTTCAATGCGTTAGAGCATCGCGCCTGCTCTCGAAAGGGTTTTGCGAAACCGTCAAAAGATAAGGCATCGTTCTTGCATGAATGTATCTCGATAACCCCGAACTTTCTCTACGGAGTGACGGGGAATGTGCAAACGAAGCATTTTCAACAAATGGCGATGAACATTCGTGCAGCGGGAAAATCTCATGTAGGGCTCAGGCGAAAGGTCAACGAGGACAGCCTTCTCGTGGATCCGGAGCTGGGGCTCTACGTCATTGCCGACGGCATGGGCGGACACAAGGCCGGCGATGTGGCCAGCCGTATGGTCGTGGAAACCATGGCGGATTACTGGCGGAAAGTAAAGGAGAACAAGTCGCCCTCGTTCCTGGAGCCCATTGATAAAAACCTCTCGGACAGGGCCAAGCACCTCGTCAATTCCATATCGCTCACGAACATTATCATTCACGAGGCCCAGAAAAAACCGGAGTACCACCGAATGGGGTCGACCATTACCGCTCTCCTGGTGGACGACACATGCGTCTGGTCCGCCAACGTGGGGGACAGCCGGACCTATCTCTTCGACCACGGCAGGCTCATCCAGGTCTCCCAGGATCACTCGCTGGAGGCGGAGCAAAGAGCCATGGGCCTCACGCAGCCCCTTGGATCCCCGCACCACCACCGCATGAAAAACATGCTCACACGGGTGATGGGGCAGCACAAAAAGGTCGATGTGTACATCGCACCCATTCGCCCTGACACCGGGGATCTCCTGATGATTTGCTCGGACGGGCTGACCAACTACATGAGCGAACGGGCGATCAATACGGTTCTCGATGACTTCTCCACATCCCTGGAGCGCAAGATCGATATCCTGATCGACGAGGCGAACCGCGGCGGAGGAGGGGACAACATTTCGGTCATTCTCTTGAAAGTCCTGGAAGAAGGAAAATGGAGCAAGCTGAAAAGAAAGCTGAAGCGATAACGGAACCCGGTCCCCTCACCGACGTATGATCATTCTCGGCATAGATACCTCCTGCGATGACACCTCCGCCGCCGTTGTCGCGAGCGACCGGGGTGTGCTTTCCAGCATTATCAACTCCCAGATTCGGCTTCACCACCCGTATGGTGGTGTGGTGCCCGAGCTCGCATCCCGCGAACACGTGCGCAACATCGTGCCCGTGGTGCAGGAGGCCATGGACACCGCAGGGGTTTCCTGGACGGACCTGGACGGCATCGCCGTCACGGTAGGCCCGGGGCTCATCGGATCACTCCTGGTAGGTCTGCACTATGCCCGAGGGCTTGCCTGGGCCAAGGAAATCCCGCTGGTTGGAGTGAATCACCTGGAAGG
>JASFQI010000117.1:0-13392 GCA_050115555.1 Desulfobacteraceae bacterium | reverse complement strand
GGTGGTGTCCCTCAGGGTGGCCATATAAAGTGCCGTGCAGTCCTCATTCACCACGTAGGACATGAGGGAGCAGTGGGGGACCCCTCCGGTTGCTGTGGCCAGCACGCACAGATCCTTGCGCTGGAGAAGGGATTTCATTTGTTCGATCATTGTCGACCTTGTCATTTTTTTGAGGGTGGGTTATGGCTCTCAAATGATGAGTCTGCAGATTTTCCTGCGAACAAGGATTAAGGGGTAAGGGGTAAGGGGCAGGATTGAAGGATTAAGGGGTAGAGGGCGAGCCCTGCGGGCTTGAGGGCTTAAGGTATCGAGCTATTGAGCTATTGAGCTGTTAAGCTGATGACCTTCGAACCCTGCCCCTTTCCCGAATCACGAGCCACGAACACGAATCACGGTCTTTACCCCTTGTCCCTTTAATCCTCTAATCCTTTATAAAATATCACATTCCCTTCAAAACCGAAACCGCCTCGATCATGCGCCCGGGTTCACTGCCTCTTCGATACGGCAGAGCTTCCGATTGTTCTCGAGGGCAAGGCATGGTATCGTTTTTGAAATCCCAGGAAATGGAAGGAGTCGCCATGGAAGGGGAAATTCGGCTGGGAATCAGCCGTTGCCTTCTGGGAGAGAACGTACGCTTTGACGGCGGCCACCAGCGGGACCGCTTTCTCACGGACACTCTGGGAAACTACGTGACCTACGTCCCGGTGTGCCCCGAGGTGGAGTGCGGTCTGCCGGTCCCCAGGGAGGCCATGCGGCTGGTGGGCGATTCGAACAGCCCGAGGCTGGTCACCATCCGATCCCGCGAGGATCACACGGATCGCATGCAGTCCTGGGCCCGCGGCCGCCTCAAGGAGCTCGAAGGGGAGGGACTGTGCGGGTTCGTGTTCAAGGCCGGCTCCCCGAGCAGCGGCATGGAGCGGGTCAAGGTCTATGATGCGAACGGGGTCCCTGCGAAAAAGGGCCGAGGCGTCTTTGCCGCCGCTTTCATGGAGCACTTTCCCCTGATTCCGGTGGAAGAGGACGGCCGGCTTCACGACCCGGGGCTGCGCGAGAACTTCATCGAGCGGATTTTCACGTTGAAACGGTGGAGGGAGACCCTGAAAAGAGGGGCCACGGTGGGGAACCTCGTGGACTTTCACGCCCGGCACAAGCTACTCTCCATGAGTCACAGCGAAAAGCATACGCGTCGAATGGGCAAGCTCGTGGCGCAGGCCAAGTCCCTGCCGCTTGCCAAACTCTATGCCGAGTACGAAGGGCTTCTCATGGAGTCGTTGAGCCTGAAGGCCACGGTGCGCAAGCACACCAACGTGCTTCAGCACATGATGGGCTATTTCAAGAAGGACCTTACAGGCGATGAAAAGCAGGAGATGCTGGAAGTGCTCGAAGAATACCGCCAGGAGATGATCCCCCTGATCGTCCCGGTCACGCTGATCAACCACTACGTGCGCAAGTATGGAAAGGAGTATCTGGCGCAGCAGGCGTATCTCAATCCCCACCCTATCGCCCTCAAGCTTCGCAATCACGCGTGAGCCGCGTTCCTTATCCTTCAAGACCGTAGGGCCTCCCGGAATGGATTCCTTGCCGGGGGCGCCTGCGGACTCATGAGATCTTGATCCAGAGGATCCGAGCCGATCTCTTTCCCACGTTGTTCCACTGCAGGGGGATCTCGGAGGTCAGATGGATCAGGTCCCCGCGCCCGGCTGTGAAAACCCCTGTTTTCGTCTTGAATCGAAGCTTTCCGCTGAGGACGTAACCCATCTCCTCGCCCTTGTGAAGGAAGAAGTGGCCGGTAAGGCTCTGCTTGGGAAGCAGCTCGAGGAGGTAGGCCTCGGTGCGGGACGTGGAGTCGATGGGGGTCAGGGCTTTTGCGCGAACCGTTCCTTCGGAGAGATTGTCGAGGACCGCATCCGCAGCATCGGAACCCGGGAAGACCACACGGTTCTGCTCGCGGGCTGTGTCCTGAAAAAAGGAGCTCACATTCACGGTAAGAATGTCGGATATCTTGAGCAGGGCAGGGAGGGACGGATAGATCAGGTTGCTTTCCACCTGGGAGATCGTGCTGGGGGTGACCCCCACGAGGGTAGCCAGTTCCTTCTGGCTCAGACCCCTCTTGTTTCGAAAGGCCTTCAGGCGCTGACCCAGGTCCAGGCGTCCTGTGGTGCCTCGCTCCGGGTCGAACGTGACGTGGAGGTCTTTGGTCCAGTATCGAAACGGCTTGTTCAGGGTGTCCAGGCTTCGATTCTCCGCCTTGAGCACGGTCAGGTACGTGGTCCCCCGCTTGACCCGCATGTCAATGGCCACCTGCGCGATCTGATTGATCTGGGCACGCAGCCGGGGGGAGTGAGCGCGCTTCTCCAGAATCCAGTATGCGATCGTGTTCAGCTCGTATAGACGTGGGCAGGAGTGGGAGTAGAAGCCGAGAACCTTGTCCTCACCTCCCCAGATCTCCTGCATGCCTGTGAGGCTTTCGAAGACGAAGCGCACATCCGCTTTCAGGCTGCTGTGCTCGCTGTAGAGCGAGTCCATCACCGCCTGTGGGTCCCGCGGGTTCTCAATCAGACGGATGCGGCAGACCTTTTTTCGGCGGGGGCGTTTGTAGAACTTCAGAAAAACTTCGGAGCCGGCCCCTTTTCCGTGAGTGAAGCCGTCCAGGATCGTGAGCAACGGGTCGTGACCCAGGGAGCCCAGTTTGTCCAGGAGGTTCTTGGGGGAACGATCGAACGTGACATAAATGAGCGGCTTTTTCTGGACCAGGGACGTGTGAATGAAGTTGAGGCAGAACACCGAAGCCAGGCTTCCCGCGTCGTCATGCCAGACCACGTTGTCTCCGATGTGCAATCCATCGAGCAAGAGATCGAGGTGGCTGACGCCCGAGCTGATATGACCCTTCGGCGGCATGGGGAAACTCCTTCCTTGAGCGCCTGGAGCGTGGCGCGGTCTTTTCCAGCACTCAGGAGATGACATCGAGGATCGTTTCGCGAATGACCCGAATGCGGACTTCGTCATGGATTTTCTGACCGCGGGTGTCCCGTACGTGAAACACGCCCGTGGTTTTTTCCTGGTCCGTATACACAGTGGCGAATCGGATGTTCAAGTCAAGGGCAAAGACCTCTTTGGCCAGTCGAAAAAGGAGGCCGAATCGCTTTCCTGCAGAGACCTCGATGCACGTGAAGAAGTCGGAGACATCGTTGTCGATTCGAACCTTGCGAATCCAATCCGCGTGCATGCGGGGGGATTCCAGGCGTCGAAGCAGTCGTTTCTCGATTCTGGCGTCGATTTCGTCTCCGCCGGTGATGGCTTCCAGGGCCTCCTCGTATGCTTTTTTCCACACCTCGGTTTCCCGGTAAGGGTCCACAGGGTTGGTGACCCGGTAGATGTCAAAGGCCAACCCGTTTTTCAGTGTGGCGATACGCGCCGAAAGGACCTGCATGTTGTTGAGGGTGAAGACCCCCACCATGCGGCTGAAAAGGCCGGGTCGGTCCCTGGCGCAAAGCGTCACCTGGGTCACGTCCACGGAGTCCAGCTTGGAAAGGTACCACTGAAGGCTGTCCGAGGGGGTCATCCGCAACCCCAGCCGGAAGTGGCGCTCGATGTCCTCCTGGGGCGTGTTGAGGAAGTACCTCGTAGACGCCTGGTCCATCAGGGAGAGCAAGTCTTTCTTGGGAAACTCACGAACCAGCTTTCTCTGTAGGACCCGCTTTTTCTGTCGGAGTCTCGTGGTGGCGTCTGCAGAGGCCAGCCTTCCGAGGTCCAGGATGTGCTTGGCCTTGGTGAAAAGCTCCATCAGGAGCATCATTTTCCAGTCGCTCGAGGCGGTGGGTCCGGTGGCGAAGCAGTCCGCTACGGTGAGAAGGAAAAGGAGATCAAGGAGCTCCGAGCGTTGAATCGCCTGGGCCACTTGAACCGCGGTTTTCTCGTCATTCAAGTCCCTTTTCTGGCTGGTGTTTACCAGGAGCAGGTGGTTCTCCACCAGAAAGGAGACGGTGCGGATTCCCTCGTCCTCAATGCCCAGGCGGCCGAGGATGCGGGGAACGACCTGGGCTCCTTTTTTGGAGTGATCCCCGCGGTATCCTTTTCCAATATCGTGGATGAGAGCGGCCAGGTAAAGCCAGTCCCTGCTCTGGAGGCCGTCATAAACCTCCTTGAACAGAGGGAAGCGGTCGTCGTAAGCGCCCTTGCCCATGGAGTAGAGGACGTCCAGGGTGCTCAAAGCGTGGAGGTCCACGGTTTCCACGTGATAGTACCCAAACTGGGCCAGGTTGCGGATCCGACGGAACTCCGGGATGAAGAGGTCTATGAGGCCGATTTCCAGGGCCAATCGAATGGTCTTCGGGTTTTTTGGGTGGAGGATCAGCCGAAGAAACAGCTCGCACGCCTTGGGAGCTTCCACGAGTCGTTTCCCCTCGAAAAGGAGCTTTTTTCTGGCCTCCCAGATGAAGCCCGAGCCCAGGGAGATGCCCAGATGGTTCGCTTCGTTGAAGGCCTGGAGGATCACCAGAGGGCTTTTATCAAGCAGGCTTTCCCCGTCGAGAACAAGATGCCCGTGATGGATGGAAAACCCTTCGGAAACTCGGGCAGGTGCGGGGTCCGGCGGCAGCGGGAGGAGAATGTCCAGGGCCTTGGTCAGGAATTCTTCACGACCGTAACGGATTCGGTTCAGATGAAGGTAGAGGTTCCGCATGAAACGTTCCGGCCCGGTGCTGTATGGCCGATCGCGGTACTCCAGGATTTGCGCGATATCCCGCTGGTGGGGAATCAGAAGCCGGTCCTCGCGCCGGCCGCTCAACAGGTGAAGGTGGTTCCGGATTTTCAGGAGAAAGCGCTTGGAGTATATGAGTTGGGAGAGGTTGAAGTGCGAAAAGTCCGGATTCTGTTTGATACGACCCAGCCGTGTCACACCCAGGAAAAGGCGTGCAATCCACGCCATCACATGAAGGTCCCGGAGACCTCCGAGCCCTTGTTTGATCTCGGGCTCCAGAAAAAAATCGACTCTCCCGTACTTGCTCTCTCTCTTTTCCTGGTAGAGGAGGAGTTGATCCAGGAACCTCTTGCGCTCCTTCTCCACATTCTCCTGAAGGATTTTCAGGAATTCACGAAAAACAGGCCTGGATCCATAAATGAACCGCAGGTCCAGGGTTGCAGTCAAGACAGACAACTCTTCTCGCATGAGGTCCAGGCATTCCTCGGCTGTCAGAAACGTATAGCTCAGGTCGAGGCGAGCGTCCCAAAGCGGGTAAAGGGCCTGTGCGATGCTCTTGCGGGTGGTCTCGGAAAGGCCGTTTCGATGGATGATCATGAGATCGACATCGGAACCGAAGCATAGCTCCTGGCGGCCATAGCTGCCCGTGCCGGCCACGGCAAACGCGGCCTGGGACTCGGCGGTTCCCGGTGTGGAAAGGCCTGTGTCCCGAAGCAGATCCACCACCATGTGGTCTACGAGCGTGGAGTAATAGCGCGTGGTGTGTACGCCGAAGGCTTGCGCAGCATCACGCCGCGTCAGCAAGTCCCGCTGGTGCAGAAAATCTTGGATGCGTTGCCTGGGCATTGTGGAGGCCATGGGTGTACCGATCCAGGACATGGGAAGCCGCTCGCAACTGGAGTGCAAGGGCGCCATTTCTGGATGGAAACTAAATGGCGTCTTCGTCTTCCTCCCCCGTACGAATGCGGATGGCCTTTTCCACGGGCAGAACAAAAATCTTCCCGTCCCCGATTTCACCGGTGCGAGCGGTGTTCATGATGGCTTCTACAATGGTCTGTACGCGGTCGTCGTGGACGACCATTTCCACCTTGATTTTCGGCACAAAGTCCACCACATACTCCGCACCGCGGTAGATTTCTTTGTGCCCTTTCTGCCTGCCGAATCCTTTGATCTCTGAAACGTTCATCCCTCCCACGCCGAGCTCCAGCACGGCTTCCTGGACTTCCTCGAGTTTGAAGGGCTTTATGATGATTTCGATTTTTTTCATGGTTCCCCCATTCTGTTGAAAAACGGATTGCAATGCGGATTCTATACCACAATGCAAGGTTCATCTCTCCAATAAACAGCTGAAACGTTGTGCTGGAGAGGTCCCTGCTGTCGAAAACCTGCACCGCATGCGTAACATGGCGAGCAACGGAACGCGTGTAAGGAGGCGGGGGACAGCACCGCACCGCGATGCAGTCCTGGACATCCTAGGCGCCTGCCGGGTTGGTGTCAACGGAAAACCCGGTTTCCACGCTTTCCGCCTACGGGACAACAGAGATTACACAGAAAATCCAGGGATGGTTTCACTGCGCATTCATCGGTCCCCTTTGTGGTCTCTGTACGAAACCATTCGTAAAGGGACATCAAACGTACAATCTCGCGGAATTGGAAATTTTGACGCGAAGACCATTGGTCTTCTCAGGGGTTCCTGCCACCCCGAAGCCCGGATGCCTTATCCTTTCACCTACACCTCCGCCTACACCTTCACATGCCTATGCCAAGATCCACACCAATGCCCATGACTCCAACCTGAATCGAACAATTTCGTCCATTTGAATTCCGAAGAATACATTTTTGTGGTTTGGGAATAGGGCCCAAATGTTGGTTTTCAGCTTTAATATTCTGAAATAACAATAAGAATCAGCAAGCCCAGCGATGGCACATGCCTTGCGTAGCCTTTAAACGGAGCGCCTTTTCAGGGCCGGAAACCCTCTTTTACATTCGAATGCGGAATGCGGGAACGGGATCAGGAAAGGAGCCTATGTGAAAACGCTCGCGTTGAAAAGGAGAGGATCATGAATGCAGCGGACACGGTGTTCGTGATGATTTCGGCCGGCCTGGTCATGCTCATGACTCCAGGGCTTGCTCTGTTTTACGGGGGTATGGTCCGGAGGAAAAACGTGCTGGGTACGCTGATGCAGAGCTTCATTGTGCTGGGGATCATCACCCTGGAGTGGGTTCTCTGGGGGTACTCCATGGCCTTTGGCCCGGATTACGGAGGGGTGATCGGCGGCCTGGAATGGTTCGCACTAAGCGGTGTGGGCACGAGTCCCAGCCCGGATTACGGAAGCACTGTGCCTCACCTGGCCTTTATGATCTTTCAGTGCATGTTCGCTGTAATCACACCGGCCCTGGTGACCGGAGCATTCGCAGAGCGCATGAAGTTCAGCGCCTTCCTTCTTTTTACCCTGGCCTGGGCGACCTTTGTCTACAATCCCCTTTGCCACTGGGTGTGGGGTGTTGGGGGATGGATGGGTCGCATGGGCGCCCTGGATTTCGCAGGGGGAACGGTGGTTCACATCAGCTCCGGCGTCTCCGCCCTGGCAGCCGCCCTGTTCGTGGGAAAGCGCCTCGGCTACGGCACAGCGGCCTTTATTCCTCATAATCTCCCTATGACGATCACCGGTGCCGCGCTTCTGTGGTTCGGCTGGTTCGGTTTCAATGCGGGAAGTGCGCTTGCAAGCAACGGTCTTGCGGTCAATGCATTCGTTGTGACGCACATTGCCTCTGCAGCGGCCGCGGTGTCGTGGGTGCTCGTGGAGTGGCGACACCGGGGAAAACCCACAACACTGGGTGCGGCCAGCGGGGCCGTGGCCGGTTTGGTGGCCATCACGCCGGCATCCGGTTTCGTGGGCACGACGTCCGCCCTCATGATCGGAGGGCTGGCCGGCCTCTTCTGCTATGGGGGAGTGCTCATCAAGGGGGCGCTGGGGTATGACGACTCCTTGGATGTCGTTGCCATTCACGGACTCGGCGGCATTTGGGGGGCTCTTGCCACAGGCCTCTTTGCCAGCACGGCCGTCAACCCGGACGGCGTGAACGGTCTATTCTTTGGAAATCCCGGTCAGCTCTGGACGCAGTTCCTTTCCGTTGTGGTCACCATGGGGTTCGCCTTCGGCATGACCCTTTTGATTTTAAAGCTCGTTGAGTTACTGGTGGGAGTCCGCATGCCCCGGGAGGAGGAAGAGAAAGGCATGGACCTCACCCTCCACAGTGAAACCGGGTACAGTTTTTAGAGGAGTCCCGGGCATGAAGCCGGAATAAGGTGCGTCAAAACCCGGGATGTTGCATCCCGATAAAACCAGGCACATCATACGACAGGAGTGACACCATGAAAAAGATCGAAGCTGTCATCAAACCGTTTACGCTGGATGCGGTGAAGGAAGGCTTATCCGGTCTGGGCGTACAAGGAATGACCGTGAGTGAAGTGAAAGGGTTCGGCCGTCAGCGAGGCCATCGTGAGATCTACCGGGGAGCGGAGTACCAGGTGGACTTCGTCTCCAAGTTGAAGATCGAAGTCGTAGCGGCATCCTCACTGGTTCCCGAGGTAGTGGATACCATTAAGGAGAAGGCCTGGACGGGACAGATCGGGGATGGGAAGATTTTCATCTATCCCGTAGAAGAAGTGATTCGAATTCGAACCGGTGAAACCGGGGAGGACGCCCTTTGATACGGACCCGTGAGGGGAACCCGGGGCCGGCGATTCGGCGGCGGCCCCGGGTTCCCCCAGAAATTGTGTGAGAACCATGCAAGCAGCGTTATTGAGCGAGCTGGAGGTCTCACGGCAGGAGCTCATGGAGGCGTTTCGCGCCGGACAGGAGAACGAGACGTTCCATGAGAGGCATGCCGCGATTGTGGATCAGTACTTTCGAAGGAGCCTCGAGGAAAGCTCCTCGCGGAGGAGGCTTTTTCGAGGCCGCTCCTCCTTTTCCATCATAGCGGTGGGCGGATACGGCCGTAGCGAGCTCTGTGTAAGGTCCGACATCGACCTTCTACTCCTTTTTGCTTCACGCATTCCGGATGAGGCCAAGTCCCTGGTACAGGAAATCCTGTTTCCTTTGTGGGATATGGGGTTCGATTTGGGGTATGCCGTTCGCACCGTAAAGGATTGTGTCGCGCTCGCCAAGAAGGACTTCGAGGTCCTTACCTCCCTTTTGGACGCCCGCTTTATCGGGGGGGATTCCCCTCTGTTCCTTAAAATGGTGGAATCCATCGAGGACAAGGTCCTGGCCAAGCGACGCGACCACTTTGCACGTTGGCTTCGGGATACCGACATCCTTCGCATGGAGACGGTAGGGGATGCGAGCCAGCGCCTGGAGCCCGACTTGAAAAAAGGGATCGGTGGACTCCGGGACGTTCATCACATGATGTGGCTGGCGCGAGCACAGCACGGTCTAAGGAACCTCAGGGAGCTTGAGACCTCGGGTCGTCTTTCCCACGCCGAGTTTACAGACCTCGAAAAGGCCGTCGCGACGATCCGATGCGTTCGGAACCATCTGCACGACCTGTCCGGAAGGAAGAACGACCGCCTCACCTTCGAGTACCAGCCGGGGATCGCACGGCGGCTTGCTTACTCGGATCAACCGGGCGTTCCGGCGGTGGAGCGGTTTCTGGGAGATTTGCACGCGGCCATGGCCACGGTCAAGTCGCTTCGAAGGGTGGTCACCACGGCCTTTCACGAGCAAACCGGACGCAGGTCCGGCAAGGAGCCCCGGGAGAAGATTTCCCGTGGATTCGTCCTGCGCCGCAACGAGATCCACTTTCCCTCCGCCACGGCAGTGCTGGAGGACCCCTTGCTCATGCTGCGGATCTTCGAGCAAAGCGCCCGAACAGGCACACCTCTTTCCCTCGAAGCCCAACGCCTGGTCAGGGAGTTCCTCCCTCTTGTGAACGAGTCGTTTCGCACTTCCGGTGAGGTTGGAAAGGGACTGTGCGGCATCCTCTCCAGCGACGGGGCGGCCGGGACCCTGGACCAGATGTTCGAGACCCGGTTCCTGGACGCCCTGATACCGGAGTTCGGAGACATTCGGGATCGGGTGCAGTTCGACACTTACCATCTCTTTCCCGTGGGTCGACACAGCCTGGAGACGGTACGTGCGTTGAAGGAGGTGGGTCGTCAGAAGGAGATCCTCCTTTCCAGCGTGTACCTGGAGCTCCAGGATTCACAGGTTTTGCTGCTCGCCGCATTGTTCCACGACATCGGAAAAATCGGTACGGATCACGCGCGGAAAGGCGAGGCGCTGGTAAGGCGAATGCTCCAGCGTATCGGCCTCGATCCCGCCCGCATCGAGGATGTGGCATTTCTGGTCCGGCATCACCTGCTCCTTCAGGAGACTGCCACACGAAGGGATCTCACCGACGAGAAGGTCGTGGTCCAGTGCGCCCGGACCATCGGAACCCCGGATCGATTGAAGATGCTCTACCTGCTCTCCTGGGCGGACGCACGGGCGACGGGACCGAGGGCATGGAACGACTGGATTGGCAATCTTGTCCAGGAACTCTTCTTCAAGGTCCTGCACATCCTCGAGCAGGGGGAACTGGCCACGCCGGATGCCGCCAAGGTGGCTCAGAGGGTCTGGGAAGACGTGCAACGGCAGACGACGGAGGAAATTCCACAAGATCGTCTGGAAGAGGCATTCGACGCCATGTCCTCCCGTTACATCCTGAACACCCAGGCTGCGGATATGATTCGACATATCGAACTGTTCGGCCGGTACTCCTCCAGGCGTCTTTCGTCCACGGAAAGGGCGGCCTTGATCGTGGACGCCCGCAAGGACGAGGCCGGAGGGTGCTGGGAGTTGACCTTCCTGGCACGGGACCGCCCCGGCTTGTTTTCGATGATCGCAGGTGCCCTTACCCTGAATCGCATCAACATCCTGTCTTCGGACATTTACACGTGGAGGGACCGCACGGCCGTGGACGTCTTTCGCGTGGAGGGCCCGGGCACCGGCCGTGTGCCCGAAGAGGTCTGGCAGAAGGTGGAGCAGGACCTGTCAAAGACCCTTGAGGGGAAGCTCTCCCTGTCCAAGCGTCTCGACCAGAAGGCCGGTCCTTCGGTCCTGCGTCGTCCGGGAAGACCGACACGGATCCCCGAGGTTCGCGTGGACAACAAGGTGTCTGATTTTTTCACACTGATCGAGGTGTTTGCCAACGATCGCGTGGGCCTGCTCTACGAGATCACACGGGAGCTTACGGCACTGGGCCTGGACATTCGCATTGCCAGGATTTCCACCAAGGCGGACCAGGTGGCGGACGTCTTCTACGTGAGGGATGCAGAGGGTCAAAAGATGGAAGGCGCGGAAGAGATCGAAGCGATTCGTGATGCCCTAAAGAGAAGACTTTTGCAGGAGGGGAAGAGGGCTGAGCAAGGTGCGTCGATCCAGACCCTGAGGCGGTAAGGCAGAGGGTAGTAGAGAAGGAATCGACGAGATACGAATGAGGATCGAAAAAAGGGGGAAGGCGCGCAATCGCGCCTCCCCCCTTTTCGGTTCTACGGATCGCCCGGTTTACTGCTGGGCGTAGGCGGAGGTTTCAAAGTCCGGGTAGGCCATGCCGCCGTGCTCGGCGTGATCCAAGCCCTCAGTCTCCTCCTCAGGAGACACGCGAAGACCGATGAGGGCGTCGATGAGACGGAACATGAGGTAGGCGGTCCCAAAGGTCCAGACAAAGCAGACCCCGATACCCAGCAACTGGACCCCGATGATTTTAAACGATGTGCCGCCGGCGTTGAAAAGCCCTGCGGCCAGGGTTCCCCAAGCCCCGTTCATACCGTGGACCGAAATGGCGCCGACCGGATCGTCCACTCGAATTCGCTCGAAGAAGAGGACAGAGAAGACCACGATAATCCCGGCTATGGCCCCGATGATCACGGCGCTTGCGGGGGTCACCGTGGCACAGGGGCTCGTAATGGCCACGAGCCCGGCCAGGGCACCGTTCAGGCTCATGCCCACCTCGGGTTTGCCAAACTTGAACCATGAGGTGAACATGGCCAACACCGCCCCAGCGGCTGCTGCCAGGTTGGTGTTCACGAAGATCAGGGCGATGTCACGGTTCGCCGCTGTGGTGGAGCCCGGATTGAATCCGAACCACCCGAGCCAGAGAATGAAGACGCCGAGAGCGGCCAGGGGCATGTTGTGTCCCAGAATGGGGCGCACGGTACCGTCTTTGGTGTACTTGCCCAGCCGGGGGCCGAGGACAAGGGTTCCGGCCAGTGCGGCCCAGCCGCCAACCGAATGGACCACCGTGGATCCTGCAAAATCGATGAATCCCATCTGCTCCAGCCAACCGCCGCCTTTGTACAGCCCACCCCATGCCCAACTGCCGAAAACGGGGTAAATGAAGGCACTGATACCTATACTGTAGACAAGGTACCCGATGAAACGGGTCCTCTCAGCCATGGCACCGGAGACGATGGTGGCCGCCGTTGCTGCGAAGACGACCTGGAACATCCAGAAGGCCAGGACCCAGGGGTCTTGCCCGGGGGAGAAATCGCTCAAAAAGAACCCACTGGTCCCGATCCATCCACCTGCTGAGACGCCGAACATGAGTCCGAACCCGATGGCCCAGTAGGCCAGGGAGCCCATGGAGAAGTCCATGAGGTTTTTCATCATGATGTTGATCGCATTTTTCGCCCGGGTAAAGCCCGCCTCGACCATGGCGAACCCGGCCTGCATGAAGAACACCAGAGCCGCTGCAACGAGCGTCCAAACGTAATCCGCGTGGGTCTGGACCAGTTCCACGGCCTTGAGGTTCGCTTCAGGGGTAGGGGGTTCGTCTCCTGCCCATGCAACGGAAAAACCAGCGAGGAGCAGGAAAAGTGACCAAAGGAATGATTTCATCGTAGCCTCCGTTTCCGATTCTTTTTTTGAATTGATTCCCCTTACGTTTTCCCGCTTTCCCTGCGCAATGATCGTGCCGGCCATCTGAGACGCATGAACCTATTGATATTAATATAAAAAGCAGACAAACCCCTCTGTTTAATAAATTTCAAAAATGTTGTTTTGTTATTGGCTCACAACAGAAATGTTGATTTTGGCTCTGCCGCGTTTGATGGTGCAACACCTCGCCGGTCCGTTTCCGATTCCGGGATTTCTCTTGACCGTCCAAACTCCGGTACAAGGGTTGAAAATGTTTTGCTCGCACATTCCTCAAGCCTGCTGCGGTGAGATTCAATACGCTCAGGTCCTCGCTGGTAAGGGTGCAGGAATTTTGACGGAGTCGACGGTTTCAAGGGAATCTCCCCGGAAGAATTCATCACCGCTTATTTTTCATAACCTCCCGTATCGGCGAACAGTCTCGCAATTCAAAGAATTTTCAGGGTTTTTGCATTTCACGGCCGGTTCTCTCCGTCTGAACGTGAAAGGCCTTCCCCGTGGCATCCGAATTGCTAGCGTAAGGTTCAGGATTCATCAATCGGTATGATAGGCCCTCTTCCGCCTCCTGCAGGCAGGACCGTGCGCGATTTCGAGAACCGGACGGGGGATCGCAGGGTAAAGATCCGGACGGCACGCGCACGCCTGTCCTGTGTGGGGTGAAATCGAACACCCGAGAGGAAAGGGAAACCCATGAGCGCGAAGACCGTGGTATGGGGAGCTTTTTCCTGCGCAATGGTGATGATTGGGATCCCGAATGCGCCAGCACAAGAGACG
>JASFQI010000116.1:0-13432 GCA_050115555.1 Desulfobacteraceae bacterium | reverse complement strand
ACCGACCAGGGTCCGGGGGTCCTAGGGTTCGAGGGTCCAAAGGCTAAACACCCAAGTGGACGCCTAGGAACGGAAGGTTGTGTCCCTTGGACCCTCGGCCCCTTGAACCCTCCCTTATCTCTCCTTCGAACCGAAGCTCGCCTTGATGTACTCGCGGTTCAGTCGTGCGATGTTCGTAATCTTGATCTCCTTGGGGCACGCGGCCTCACACTCCCGCTCGTTGGAGCAGTTCCCGAAACCGCATGCGTCCATGGCACGCTGCATGGCAAGCACCCGCTTTGCCGCTTCGGGCCGGCCTTGGGGGAGGAGGAAGAGATGGGAGATTTTGGCCCCCAGGAAGAGCATGGGGGAAGCGTTGGGGCAGGCGGCTACGCAAGCTCCGCAGCCGATGCAAGCTGCCGCATCCATGGCCTGATCCACGATGTCCTGGGGCACGGGCAGGGTGTTCGCCTCGGGTGCAGAGCCTGCATTCACCGAGATATACCCTCCGGCTTCCATGATGCGCTCCAGCGGGCTCCGATCCACGACCAGGTCCTTGATGACCTTAAAGGCGCGGGCGCGCCAAGGCTCGACCGCAATGGTGTCCCCGTCACGGAACTTCCGCATGTGTAGCTGGCACAGGGTCATGGCCTTTTCCGGACCATGGGGAATGCCGTTCACCACGGCCCCGCACGTGCCGCAGATGCCTTCCCTGCAGTCGCTGTCAAACTCGATCGGTTCCCTGCCCTCCAGGGTCAGGCGCTCGTTCACCACGTCGAGCATCTCGAGAAAGGACATGTGGGTCTCCACATCCGGGACATCGATGGTTTCGAACCTACCCCGATCCTTGGGACCCTTTTGCCGCCAGACCTTGAGCGTGATGCGAATCGTATCGGTTTCCGCTGTCACTTGTAACTCCTTTGGGCCAGCTTCACGTTCTCGAACACAAGCGGTTCCTGGTGCCTTCGAGGGGGCTTACCCTCTCCCGTGTACTCCCAGGCGGCCACGTGGCAGAATGCCTCGTCGTCTCGTTTCGCTTCCCCTTCCTCGGTCTGAAACTCCTCCCGGAAGTGCCCGCCGCAGGATTCCTTTCGCTCGAGGGCGTCCAGGACCATGAGCTCGGCAAAATCCAGGAAGTCGGTCAGACGGCCGGCCTTTTGAAGACCCTGGTTGACCTCATGATCGGAACCGGCCAACCGGAGGTTGGTTTGAAACTCCTCGCGAAGGGCCTGAATCTGTCCCACGGCCTTTTGAAGTCCGGCCTCGTTCCGCGCCATGCCGCAGTGATCCCACATGATGCGGCCCAGCTCCCGGTGAAAGCTGTCTGCCGTGCGTTCTCCCCGCGTTTCCATGAGGCGGCGGATGCGACCCTGGGAATCCTGCACCGCGTCCTGGAACGCGGCGTGGTCGGCGCCGACCCGGGGCATGCCGCCTTCCGCCAGATAGCCTCCGATTGTGTAGGGCAGCACAAAGTACCCGTCGGCCAGCCCCTGCATGAGAGCGCTGGCCCCCAAGCGATTGGCGCCGTGGTCGGAGAAGTTCGCCTCTCCCATGACAAAGAGCCCGGGAATTGTGCTCATCAGGTTGTAGTCCACCCAGAGCCCGCCCATGGTGTAGTGCGAGGCCGGATAGATCATCATGGGTGTCTCGTAGGGATCGTCGTCCACGATGTTCTGGTACATGTCGAAGAGGTTCCCGTACTTCTTGCGAATGACGTCCTTTCCATCCCGTTGAATGGCATCGGCAAAGTCCAGGTACACGGCATAGCCGGTAGGTCCCACGCCCGATCCCGCGTCGCACACCGCCTTGGCCGCGCGGGAGGCCACATCACGAGGCACGAGGTTGCCGAAGCTCGGGTAGCGTCGTTCCAGGTAGTAGTCCCGCTCATCCTCGGGGACCTCGTTCGGCGGGCGGGGATCGCCGGCCTTTTTGGGGACCCACACCCGACCGTCGTTTCGGAGGCTCTCGCTCATCAGTGTGAGCTTGGACTGGTAGTCTCCGTGGTGGGGAATGCATGTGGGGTGAATCTGGCTGAAACAGGGGTTCGCAAAGAGCGCACCTTTGCGATAGGCCTGAAGCGCCGCGCTCACGTTGCTCGACATGGCGTTCGTGGAGAGGAAGAAAACGTTTCCGTACCCGCCCGTCGCCAGGACCACCGCGTCCGCCTCGTGTCTCTCGAACTCCCCGGTGAGCAGGTTCCGTGTGACGATGCCTGCCGCCTTCCCGTCCACCAGCACCAGGTCCTGCATCTCCCGGCGCGGGAACATGCTCACCTTTCCGGCCGCGATCTGGCGGCAAAGGGCGCTGTAAGCCCCCAGGAGCAACTGCTGACCGGTCTGGCCACGGGCGTAGAACGTACGCGAGACCTGGGCGCCTCCAAAGCTGCGGTTGGCCAGAAGGCCGCCGTACTCCCGGGCAAAGGGCACACCCTGGGCCACGCAGTGGTCGATGATGTGGTTGCTGATCTGCGCCAGGCGATAGACATTGGCCTCCCGGGAGCGATAATCCCCGCCTTTGACCGTGTCGTAAAAGAGACGCCAGATGCTGTCTCCATCGTTCGGATAGTTCTTGGCGGCGTTGATTCCTCCCTGGGCCGCGATGCTGTGGGCCCGCCGGGGGCTGTCCTGAATGCAGAAGGTCTTGACGTTGTACCCCAGCTCCGCGAGCGTGGCCGATGCAGAGCCTCCGGCAAGCCCCGTTCCCACAACGATGAGGGTGTACTTGCGCTTGTTCGCCGGGTTGACCAGCTTCAATTCGAAGCGGTGGCGGTCCCATTTCTCCCGGATTGGACCGTCCGGGACGTGGGAAACGAGCTCCATGTCATCCTCCTTGAGCGAAGAGCAAGATGAAAACCGGGATCGCTCCGAATCCGATGCCGAATAGCAGGCTGAGAAGCAGGCCGATTCGCTCTACAGCGGGCATGTACTTGGGGTGATTGAGACCCAACGTCTGGAAGAGGCTCCAGAATCCATGGCTGACGTGGAAGGCGACCAGGATCATGGCGATGACGTAAAGGGTCACGTACAGGGGGCTGGAAAAGGCTTCGGCCACGATGGCGTACAGGGTGGTCCCGGTGCGGTCGGCAAAGTGGAAGTTCACGAGGTGGAAGACAACGAAAGCCAGGATGAGGATGCCGGTGTAAGGCATGGTGGCGGAGCCGACGGTTCGGCCTCCGGCCCAGTGGTTCACTCGGTAGCGCTGGGGCCGGGCCCGAAGATTGGCAAAGAAGAGGGTGACGCCGGTAAGAATATGAATGAGGGCCAGGATCAGGAGACCCCATTCCGCAGCCGTGACCAGGGGGCCCAGGGCGTGCAGGTGGGTGGCGTAAGCGTTGAACAGGCCGCCCCCGCCGAACAGGGTGAGATTTCCTCCCAGGTGAACGCAGAGGAACAGGAGAAAGCAGAGTCCGGTCACGGCCATCATCAGCTTTTTGCCGATGGAGGAGAGGAAGGAAATTGCAAGCCAGTTCATCGACGCCTCCGGGAAATCGGGTGACCGGGACGGTGAGGGCTGGCTCAGGGACCTGCTGAGGAAGCGCGCAGGAGCTGGAGCCCGCTTCTGTTGCAGGCTGAAGAACCCCAAGTCATTCATCATGCGCTCGAAAAGGCGCTTCAAAGGGGTTCAGGCGGAGTCCCCGACCGCACCCGTAACCTTTGCGGGAGCTTTTATGCTTTTTGGAGGCGCTTCATGTCGTCCACGAGGCCCTGGACGGCAGTGGCGGAATGTTTCAGCGCCTCCTCTTCCTGCGGGGTCAGGCGAATTTGAATCACCTCTTCCACGCCACCCTCTCCGAGCTTCACAGGGACCCCCATGAACAGGCCCTGGACCCCGTATTCTCCCTCGAGGAGTGCTGCGCAGGGCAGGATCTTCTTCTTGTCATTCAGAATGGCATCGGTCATCTCTACGGCCGCCGATGCCGGGGCATAGTAGGCGCTTCCCGTCTTGAGGAGTCCCACGATCTCGGCGCCTCCGGTACGCGTCCGCTCTACCAGGGCTTGAATGCGATCCTCGGACAGAAGTTCCGTGATCGGGATTCCGGCCACGGTGGAGTACCGGGGCAGGGGGACCATGGTGTCCCCATGACCGCCGAGCACGAAGGCATGCGTGTTCTCCACGGATACGTCGAGCTCCATGGCGATAAAGGCACGGAATCGGGCGGAGTCCAGCACGCCTGCCATGCCCAACACCCGGTTTTTCGGGAAACCGCTCGTCTCAAGGGCCACGTGGCACATGGCATCCAGGGGGTTGCTCACGATGACCAGGATGCTCTCCGGAGCAACGGCTGAGATTTCCTTCACCACGCTCTGCATGATACCTATGTTCGTGGTCAGGAGATCGTCCCGGCTCATTCCGGGCTTTCGGGGGATCCCGGCGGTGATGATGACGACGTCGGAATCCCGCGCCTCGGCATAATCGCCCGACACCCCCAAGAGCTTTGAATCGTGCTTCTCTATGGGAGCCGCCTCCATGAGATCCAGGGCCTTGCCCGCCGGCACGCCTTCGAGGATGTCCACCAGGACTACGTCGGCCAGCTGCTTCTCAGCCACCCGCATCGCAGCCGTGGCCCCAACGTTCCCGGCCCCTACCACGGTGACCTTTTTCCGCATGGTTGTTCCTCCTTACCAGCCAGAAAGGCTCGTTCCCCCAAATCCGGGTTGATCGGGGATGTGGGCTTGCGACGTGCGAGTCATTGCGCGTCCTGCAACCCCCGTTCGCGGGAGGATTCGGCTTTTTCTGCCCGGAATGCCATCCGGTGGTGAAAGACGGCTTTTAAATGGGCGTGCTTCTACTTCTTTTCTTCCGGCTTCTTCACACGCGAGGAGATGATCTTGCCGGAGACAGTCATCCCAATGAGGAGCACCAGCAGCACGACGAACACGCCGACGTACCGCAGCAGCAGGGTGCCGATGATCCAGGTCCAGTTGTCCTTCATGATCACGACCCGGGTTTTCCCGTCCGTCGGCTCCTTGTCGATGGTGATGGAGTGCCAGGGACGGTTGCTGTCGTCCTCAATGTAGGACTGGTCGGACCAGTCTCGAATTTTGATGTCCTCCATGCCCTCGAGCTTCTCCTTGTAATAGCCCAGAACTTCGTCGTGGCTTTTGGGAGACATCACCTCGAGTCGTTTTTGGGTCCGTTTGATTTCCTTGCTCTCGGGAACCGGGACCCCCAGAAAATCTTCCGGTACGGACTGCGCGGCAACGGCCCCCGGAAGCAGGAAGCAGAACATTGTGGTCAGCAGTATCAGTCGTTTCATGGCTCGTCCTTTCCACGCATCGGAGAAAAACAAATAAATTTCAGTGCTCAGCAGAAACTCTGGGCACGAGCTAGTCGAACATGGCGATGAACATTCCCGCGGCCGCTGCAGAACCGATCACGCCCGCCAAGTTGGGGCCTACGGCGTGCATAAGCATGTGGTTCGACTTGTCGTACTTGATGCCTTCCATCTGGACGACCCGGGCGGCCATGGGCACAGCCGAGACGCCGGCCGCACCGATGAGCGGGTTGATTTTCTCCTTGAGAAACTTGTTCATGATCTTGACGGTGAGGATGCCTCCGACGGTGCACACCGCGAAGTCCACCAACCCCAAACCGAAGATGAACAATGGCTTCCAGCTGAGGAACTTGTCCGCGTGCATGGTCGCCCCCACGGATACCCCGAGAAAGATGGTCACGATGTTCATGAGAGAGCTCTGGGCAGTATCGGTCAACCTGGCCACCACGCCGCTCTCCTTCATGAGGTTTCCGAGCATGAACATGCCCATCAGCGGAATGACCGAGGGAACCAGCAGGGCGATGATGCCGGCCGTGATCATGGGGAAGAGGATCTTCTCCTGCCGGGACACGGCCCGAAGCTGGCGCATCTTGATCACCCTCTCCTTGCTGTTTGTCATCAGGCGCATGATGGGAGGCTGGAGGAGGGGGACCATGGCCATGTAGGAATAGGCCGCAAGCGCATTGGCGCCCAGTAGCTGCGGGGCCAGGTGCTGCGTGAGGTACACCGTGGTGGGCCCGTCGGCGCCGCCGATGATGCCTACACTGGCGGCCTCTTTAAGGGTGAAGCCTGCGAGCACGGTACCGGTGAAGGTGATGAACACGCCCAACTGGGCTCCGGCGCCGATAATCAGGGTCTTGGGGTTGGCGATGAGCGGACCGAAATCGGTCATGGCGCCCAGGCCGAGAAAGATCACGCAGGGGATGATCTCCCACTCGAGCCCGTAGTGATAAAAGAACTCGATCAGGTGCGGATGACCATCCGTGTACCCCATCATCGGCACCAGCGGAAAGTTGACGATGAAGATGCCGAACCCGATGGGAAGGAGCAGCAGCGGCTCGTACTTCTTGGCGATGGCGAGCCAGATGAAGAGGGAGCCGATGGCCCACATGATGATGATGTTGAACTGGAAGTTCCAGACGCCGGTGGTCCGCAGGGTGCTGAAGAGCAGGTCGAGAATCTCATTGGACGTCATGGGTTGGTTTCTCCTTATGCATAACAATGACTACGTGAAGACCGCTCGAAAATGAGCGGATCAGAGGGACGCCTTGCAGACCTGCTCGATGGCCGCGGCCATGGCCTCGTCTTCCTTTCGGATGTCCTCCAGGGTCTTGGGCTGGACCTCTTTCGGCTTCTCCTCCAGACCGTACTTCCACTTCAGGAACTGCATCCCGGTGTTGGGGTACAGCGCGGCGATGACCAGATCAAAGTCGTCCTTTGCCAAATCTCCCACCCGTTCGCGGACAGCGTCGAGTTCCGGCTCCAGGTAATCCGCTGCGCGGCCCGTCACCGGGGTTTCTCCGCGCTTGTATCCCTTGAGCACCTTTTTCTGGACCTCGGGATCCACGTTGGTGGGGGTTTTTCCATACAAGCCGTACACGAGGTCCTTGACCTCGTTGGTGACCATTTTGTAACGGCCGAACAGCACGTTCAGCACCGCCTGCACACCGACGATCTGGCTGGTGGGGGTCACCAGGGGCGGTGTGCCCAGTTCCTTCCGCGTCACGGCCACCTCCCGGTACACCTCGGGCAATCGATCCAGGGCCTTGGCCTCCTTGAGCTGGCTGACCAGGTTCGAGATCATGCCCCCGGGGACCTGGTGGAGCAGGACGCCGGTGTCGATCACGGCCATGCGGTGCTTTGCCAGGTAATCCCGATACTTGGGTGCCACTTCCTCCAGGTGGTTCCCCATCTCGAGAAGGAGCTCGATGTTGAAACCGGGATCCCGGTTCGTTCCATAGAGGGTAGCCGCAATCGGCTCCACGGCCGGCTGTGAAGTGCGCAGGGCAAAAGGAGCCAGGCATGTGTCCACGATGTCCACGCCGGCCTTGACGGCTTCCAGGTACACCATGGAGGCCATGCCGCTCGTGTAGTGCGTGTGCAGGTGGATGGGAATGGTGATCTCTTTCTTGAGCTCGGTGACGATCCTGGCGATGTCGAACGGGCTCATGATGCCCGCCATGTCCTTGAGGCAGAGGGTGTCCGCGCCCATGTCCTGAATTTCCTTGGCCTTGCCCAGGTAGTACTCCAGGTTGAACACGTCCCCGCCCATCCGCCTCTCCGTGAGGGAGTAACAGATGGTGCCCTGAAAATGCTTGCCGTTGGCCTTGATCCGTTCGACGACTGTTTGAAAATTCCGAAAGTCGTTCAGGGCGTCGAACACGCGGAACACGTCCATGCCGGCCTCGCAGGCCTTGTCCACGAAGAGCTTTGCCACGTCGTCCGCGTAATTCCGATAGCCGACCAGGTTCTGGCCCCGCAGGAGCATGGAGAAGGGCGTGTTCTTGATGTATTTTTTCAGGGTGCGGATGCGGTCGAACGGGTCCTCGGCCAGGAACCGGTGCATCGTGTCAAACGTGGCTCCCCCCCATACCTCCATGGCCCAGAATCCGACGCTGTCCATCTTCTCTGCGATAGGGAGCATGTCCTCGGTGCGCATGCGGGTGGCGAGCAGGGACTGATGACCGTCCCGGAACGTGTTGTCCTGAATCTTGAGCGGGTTCTTCTCTCCTTGTTCCAGAAATGGATCCATATCGTCTCCCTCCGTATATTCGAGTTGCATTTATATCGCTTGTGAAAAAAGTGTCAATTAAATAGTGACGGTCTGAAAAAAACTCGGTCGGCCGCTTCGGAAGTCGCTGTTATCCATTGGAATTGCAGGGTCAGTTCCCTTGCTTCGCGGCATTACCGTATCCATCGCGATTCCTGGCAACGCAAAGATTGACGGTCTCGCAAACACCCGCTCTACCGCTGTTGGCTACGCTGTAAGGTATTGGAATCCCCAGAGGCAAATCTCTAGGTCCCATGCGTTTTGCGACTCCTTCAAAATTCCCTTCCTCGGGCCGGGGAGGGAATCCATGCACGGCTCGGCCCCGGGGCGGGGCGTGTTCTTTTCGGGCAGAGTGCAGGCGGGCAAGTCCGGTTAGATGCCGAGATAGGCCTCTCGGATTTCCGAGGATCCCTTGATTTCCTGCGGGGTGCCGTCTGCCTTGATCATGCCCTCGTGCATGATGTACACGTAGTCCGCTGCGTTGAGGGAGGCATCCGCATTCTGCTCGATAAGGAGTACAGTCAGACCGATCTCGTCCTTCATTTTCAGAATGGTCTGAAAGACCTCCTGCACGAGCAGGGGGGCCAGCCCCTGGCTGGGCTCGTCCAGCATGATGAGCTCGGGGCGAGTCATTAAGGCCCGGCCGATGGTCACCATCTGTTGTTCCCCGCCGCTCAGGGACCCGGCGAGCTGTCCCTTCCGCTCCTGGAGGCGGGGAAACAGGGTGTAAACCATGTCCATGCTCTCATCCCTGTGCATGAGGGCCTTTTTCAAATACGCACCCATGGCCAGGTTCTCGTACACGGTCATATTCGGAAAAAGGTGCTTTCCTTCCGGGACAAGGGCCAGGCCCATGTCCACTTTCTTGTGCGTGGGAACCCGTGTGACATCCTGACCGTTGTACACCACTGTGCCGCCCCAGGGTGAAACCGAACCGAAAACCGTGGCCAGGAGGGTGCTTTTCCCTACCCCGTTCGGACCCAGGAGCGAGGTGATGGTCCCTTTGCCCACGCTCAGGCTCGGTTTCCAAAGGACCTGCATGGGCCCATATCCGGATTCGAGTTCTTTCACATCCAGCATGGATTACTCCTCCGGCGGATGCCCGAGGTACACTTCGATGACCTTCGGGTCCTCGAGCGCCTCCTTGGTCGGGGCGTCCACAATTTTGGATCCCTGGTCGAGCACGACCACTTTCTCAGCCATGCCGACCACCGCCCGCATGATGTGCTCCACCATGGCGACCACGGCAATGCCTTCGTCTCTCGCCGCCTTCTTGACCAATGCCACCATGTCGTCAATATCGCTTGGGTGCATTCCGGCCATGGCCTCGTCCATGAGGAGAAGCTTGGGTTTCATGGCCAGGGCCCGGGCAATCTCCATGAGCTTTTTTTCCACCGGGGTCAGGGCACCGGCCTGCTTGTCCCGGTGCTCCTGAAGACCGATCCGGTCGATGATCTGGTCTGCGACCTTCAGGGACTCCTTGACGTTCAGCTCCTTGCCCAGTACTCCGAACATGGCGCCCACGGCCACGTTCTCTCGAACCGTGGCGGAAGCGAACGGCCTCGGGATCTGAAAGGTCCTGCCGATGCCCAGGGGGGCCCTCCGGTATGGCGGAAGCCGCGTGATATCCTTCCCCTCAAAGGAAACGGTTCCCTCCTCCGGGAAAAAAACGCCGCTGATCACGTTGAAAAGCGTGGTTTTTCCGCTCCCGTTAGGGCCCACGATCCCAAGGAACTCGCCCGAATCGATCTCCAGGCTCACACGGTTGACGGCGACCAGCCCGCCGAATCGTTTGGTCACATTTTCGAGCTTGAGCAATGCCATAGTCTCATCCTACACGATGTACCGGCCCACGGCCGTGTCCCTGAAACGCTTCTTGAACATTCCGACCACGCCTTCTGGAAAAAGAACGATGATGGCGATGATGATCGGGGCAAAGATCAGCAGCTGAAAACCGGGCAGGAAGATGGAGAGATAGTACTTGCTCAGCCCGTAAATCAGGCCTCCTGCAACGGGTCCCAGGAGCGTTCCGGCGCCTCCGAGAAGCACGATGATGATCGCCTCGATGGTGTAATGGATCTCGAACACCTCCGGGGGAAACACGTAGGGCGTCTTGAGGGCCCAGGAGGCGGCTCCCACGAGCCCTGCAAAGCTGGAACTCGTGACAAAGGCGATGATCTTGAACTTGGTCACGTAGATGCCCATGACCTTGGCGGCATCCTCGTCCTCCCGAAGCGCGGTCAGCGCATACCCGATCTTGCTCCGCATGTAGATCAGCGTCACGGTGGCGGCCAGGGCCGCGATTACCAGGACCATGACGTCGGCCCAGAAGGTGGCCAGGGCGCTGGCCGCCTCCCTTCCCAGGATCTGGTTCAGCTCCCCCATGAAGATCATGCCTTCGGACCCGTTCCAGATCCGCGCACCCTCGATGAGAAATCGGAATCCCTCGTTCACCCCGATGGTGGCAATGGCGAAGTAGGCCCCACGCAGCCGGAGCGCCACCGCACCCACGGCCAGGGAGAGGACCGTAGAGAAGAGGATGGCCATGAAGAAACCGATGACGATGATCCAGGCTCCCAAACCCTCGTACTGGACCAAGTGGGTGATGGAAAGCGCCATTCCGTATGTGCCCACGCCCATGAAGGCCACGTACCCGAAGTCCACGTACCCAGTCATGCCCAGGAAGATGTTGAATGCCTGGCCCAGTGCACAGTAGAAGAGGAGCATCGCCATGAGCTGCCACATGCCGGAGATGTTCTTCCCCACGAGGAAAAGCACCGCGTACACGACAAAGACCGGTATCAATGGCAGGTACTTGCCCGTGTCTTTCTTCATTTTCCCCTCAACAGTCCTGTGGGTCGGATCAGGAGGATGACCAGCAGGATCATGAACGATAAGAACCTCGTGAGCGCAAACGGCTCCACCCCAGGGATCAGGGCGAACAGGGTGTAGGACCCGTTCTCAATCAACCCGAAGACCAGACCCCCGAAGAAGGCCCCATAGGGAGAGGAGAGCCCGCCGAGCACCGCAATCACAAAGGCCTTCAGGGTGTAGGCCCCGCCCATGTAAGGATTGATCCCCACAGGAATGAACATGGTGAGAAGGACGCCGCTGGCCACGGTAAGTCCGATTCCCAAAGCGAAGCTCCAGGCATAGGCCGCTCCCACGTTCACGCCGCACACCCGGGCGCCTTCGCTGTCTTCCACCACGCTTCGCATGGCGGATCCTGCCCGGGTCCGGTTGAACCAGAGGTAGAGGAGCACGGCGATCAGCACACTCCCCAGGCACGCGTACAGCTTGGACATGGGGAGGACTGTGATGCCGAGGTCGATCTTTCCGACCTCCCAGTTATACCCCCGGAACTCGGAGCCGAAGATCAGCTTCACCATCTCCTCGAGGAGGATGCCCATGGAGAAGGTGGCCAGGAGCGTGGCCAGCTCCGGGGCGTTGATGAGGCGCTTCACGGCCGTGTAGTAGAAAAAGAGTCCCAGACCCAGCCCCACGCCGAATGCGATGGGGATGGCCAGAAGCGGGGGCAGGCCCAGCGCGCTGAACAACCAAAGGGTGACGAAGGCCCCCACCATGATGAAAGCCCCGTGCCCCACGTTGACCACCTTGAGCACCCCGAAGATCAGGCTGAGCCCCATGGTGGCCATACCGTATACGGCTCCCAGCACCAGGCCCTGAATCAGATTGCCGGCGAGCTGTTCAAAGACCATGCGAACCCTTTCTCGTGGTCACGGGACGGCCCGGAAGTTTGACATCCTGGTCTCCCGTAATAAAGGAAAACCCCTGTCCCGGATCCCGCGATCACATGAAAGCGACTCCCGGGGCAGGAGCGGCTGAAGTCAAGAGCTACTTGGGCGTGGCCACCGCGCCCTTGGTCTTTTCCTCGAACGTGGGCATGGGGTAGCAGGGCTTCCCGGTCTGGGCCGATTCGGGCCAAACGATGACCCGCTTGCCGTCCTGCCACTGGACGTCGACCATGGTGTGGCCGATCTGCATACCGTTGTCATCCACGTCCCAACCTCCGTAAAAGCTCATGAAATGGAGATCCCCCAGGGCCTTGCGGACCTTGTCCGAATCCAGGGAGTTCGCCTTTTCAACGGCCAGGGCATAGGCCAGGACCTGGGCGCCGGCTTCGGCTGCATGGTAGTCCGGAATGGTGTCCTTTCCTACGGCCTTCTTGAAGAGGGACACGAACTCGTCCTGATTCGGCCCGATCCATGGAAGTCCCGCCTCTTTGGCTCCTTCCTCGGAGTACGTCACGCCGTACTCCCAGTGAGAGGGCCCCATCACACCCTCGGCCATACTGGTGAGGGCCTCGTAAAATGCGGGAAGGGTGGCTGCGGCGATCAGGGAGAGGGCATTCGCATTGATGTCCAGGTCCGACATCTGACGGTTGAAGAGCTGACCATCCTCGAAGTGTCCTCCGCCGAGGATGAAGTCCGGTTCCGCGGCCTTGAGGGCCGAGAGGAGCGGGGTCAGGTCGGTGACCCCCTTGGGGTAGGTGCGTTCGAAGACCACGTCGAATCCCAAATCTTGAGCGTGCTTCTTTGCACCCTCCATGACCATTTTGGCGAACTCGGAGTCCTCATAGGCCAGGGCCACCTTCTTGGCGCTGGGATCGATCTTCTTGATCATGTCCAGGGTCCCCTGGTGGTAGCTCGTGGCCGGGCCGATGGTCTGGACGACGAACCGGAACCCCTGCTGAAAGATCTTGTTGTTTGCTCCGCCGTGGTCCATATAGAGCATCTGGTGGCTCTCCGTGACCGGGGCCCCCCGAAGGGTCAGGCCCGAGCTGTACGGTGAAAAGACCACATTGACCTTGTCCACGGTCACGAGACGGCCGATCAGGCTGGTCACGGACTCTTTCTTTGACTCGCAGTCATAATATTTGTACTCAATCGGAACTTTTTTGCCATCTATTTTTACTCCACCGTAGACGTTATTGACCCAATCAACGCACGCATTGATTCCTCCAACGGCCTGTTCACCTGCTTTTGCATACTTACCGGAAAGGCAGGCAGGATGACCGATCACGATCTTGGATGCGGCCAGGGCGCTACCGGTGACGAGGAGCCCGGCTGCCGCGATGACACACAGGAATACCCAAAAACCCTTTCGCTCCATGGTGAAACCTCCTTTCAGATGTTTGGAACCTTTGAACGATGGGGGTGCCACGCCTCGATTCCAGGCCGTCCGGAGCCCTTGTGTACGTCCGGTGACCTCAAGGACTCCTCGCGCGAAGATTGAGCGTTCAGTGCACCCGTTTGTTGGAGATGATTTTTTCGAAATCGATATCGCTATCGGGATCGAAATCGATTTTTTCTCCTTTTCGATTTCAACAGCAATCCTGAATCCTGTTTTGGCGTACCCGATATCTCGACCTGTTGACCATCCTACCC
>JASFQI010000115.1:0-13446 GCA_050115555.1 Desulfobacteraceae bacterium | reverse complement strand
TGCTCAAGCTCCCGGGCTCCATCGGGGACACCTTCAAAGGGCTTTTCGGGGGAAAGGACTGACGCGTCTACTCGCCGAGGTAGGCCTTTCGGACCTCCTCATTTGCAAGGAGGTTTTCCGAGGTGTCGGACAGGGAAATTTCGCCGGTCTCGAGCACGTATCCCCGGCTCGAGAGCTGAAGAGCGATCTGAGCGTTCTGCTCCACGAGAAGGATCGTGGTCCCCTGAGCGTTGATCTGTCGAATGGTCTCAAAGATGGAGTCCACCACAATGGGGGCCAGGCCCAGAGAGGGTTCGTCAAGCAGAAGCAGCTTGGGTTGATTCATGAGAGACCTGGCGATGGCGAGCATCTGCTGCTCCCCCCCGGACAAGGTGCCGCCGTGCTGCTTTCGACGCTCTTTCAAAACCGGAAAGAGGCTGTACACCCGGTCCATGTCCTCCTGGACGCCCGCCTTGTCCTTGCGAAGGTAGGCCCCCATGTCCAGGTTTTCCGCCACGGTGAGGAGTGGAAAAATCATCCTGCCTTCCGGCACCTGGCAGATGCCCAGCTGCACGATGTTGTCCGCCCGCACGCCCGCAATGGACCGTCCATGGTAGAGCACATCCCCTTCGATGGGAACCAGCACTCCACTGATGGTCATGAGGGTCGTAGACTTGCCCGCCCCATTCGCGCCGATGAGGCAGACGATCTCCCCCTCTTCCACGCCGATGGAGATGCCTTTCAGCGCTCGAATGTTTCCGTAGTAGGTCTTGATGTTGTCCAGCTCAAGCAGCATCGAACGCTCCCGTTCCCAGGTAGGCCTCGATGACCTTGGGATCGTTCTGGACTTCCTTGGGCAGTCCCGTCGTCAGCATCTGGCCGTAATTGATGACCACCACCCGCTCGCACACCCCCATGACCACCTTCATGTCGTGCTCGATGAGGAGCACCGTGATCCCCTTGTCCCGAATCCGGTGGATGAGGTTCATGAGGGACCGGGCTTCCTGGGGGTTCATGCCTGCGGCGGGCTCGTCCAGCATGAGCAGCCGGGGTTCGGTCGCCAGAGCCCTGGCGATCTCCAGACGCCGCTGATCCCCGTAGGCCAGGGAGCTGGACACCTCCTCCCCGCGTCCGCGAAGCCCTACGAACTCCAGTATCTCCTCGGAGCTCGTCGCGATCTCCTTTTCCTCCCGCCGCTGGGAGGGGCTCTTGAGCACCGCACCGAACACGTTGGACTTGAACCGGCAGTGCCTCCCGATCTTCACGTTGTCCAGGACCGTGAGGTTGTCGAAAAGGCGGATGTTCTGGAACGTGCGTGCGATCCCCAGGGCCGTGACCTTTTCGGGTTTCTTCCCCCCGATGGAAGTCTGCTTCCCGTTCTGCGCGAACAGAATTTTTCCGCCCGAGGGTTTCTCGATCCCGGCCACGCAGTTGAAGAGGGTGGTCTTACCCGCCCCGTTCGGTCCGATCAGCCCGATGATCTCATTCTTCCGGATCTCGAAGGAAACATCCTGAAGGGCCCGAAGTCCCCCGAAGTTCTTGGACAAATCCTGGATTGTAAGAATCGGTTCCATAGCACTAGCCTGCCGTTGCCGTGCGCTTGACTTTCTTCCGTTTCACCTTCCCGACGCGCATCTGTGCGGCCACCGCGGGAATGGGCATGAGCCCGGCGGGCCGGTACCGCATCATCAGGACCATGATCAGGCCGAAGGCAAGGAATCGGATCTCCACGGGCATACCCAGGGCGGAAAGCACATCGCGAAGGACCTCGCTCAGGGACACCAGGACCGCGGCCCCCACCATGACGCCCCAGATGTTTCCCATGCCGCCGAGTACCACCATGCAGAGTACGAGAAAGGACTCCCAGAACTTGAACATGTCCGGCGAGAGAAACGTGACCCAGCGGGCGAAAAAGCTCCCGCCCATGGCGCCGAAGGCCGCGCTGATGCCGAAGGCGATCACCTTGTAAACGAGCAGGTTGATGCCGCAGGAAACCGCGGCCACCTCGTCGTCGCGAATGGCGAACCAGGCCCTTCCGAGTCGCGAGTTCTGGATGCGATGCATGACGAAAACCGTGGCCAGCACCATGACGATCGCCAGGTAGTAGTAGGGAAGCTCGCCCTGGAACTCCCACACCGGCCCGCCGAACCAGGAGAGATCCACGGAGGGCGGGGCGATGCCCGGCAGGCCCAGCGGCCCGCGGGTGAGCCAGATCTCGTTCGTCAGGAAGAGGACCACCAGTTCGGAGAACCCGAACGTCACGATGGCGAAGTAGTCGCCCGTGAGCCTCAGGGTCGGGGCCCCCAGCAGCACCCCCCAAAGGGCGCCGTTTAAAAACGCCAGGGGAATGATCAGCCAGTAGGACAGACCGAAATGAAAGGTCAGCAGCCCGGATGTGTACGCCCCGATCCCGTAAAATCCCACGAATCCCAGGTCCAGCAGTCCGTTGAACCCCGGGATGATGTTCAAGCCCAGCGCCAGGATCATGTAAAGGTAAATCAGGATGATCACATGAAGGAGGTAATGCGAGACAAAGGGTAAGGCGGGGATCACGAGGGCCAGAATCAGTACCCCGATCTTGAGTTTGGTTGCGTTGCTCATGCTCTTACCGATTCCTGTTCCCGATGCAAAGCGCCCGCAAGACCTCCTGAGCGGGCGCTAGATGGACTTTTTGGTCTCCTTGATCACCACGCCAAAGAAACCGGCCGGGATGAACACGATCACGATGATCATCACGCCGTAAGATATCCCGTCCCGATAAAGGGAGCTCAAGTAGCCGGCCCCCATGGCCTCGGCCACGCCCAGCACGATTCCGCCCAGCATGGCCCCAGGCACCGACCCAATCCCGCCCAGGACCGCGGCCGCGAAAGCCTTGACCCCGGCCAGGTAGCCCATGGTCGGATACAGGGAGTTGTAAAAAGCCCCTACCATGAGACCCGCTGCAGCCCCCATGGAACCGGCCACGGCAAAGGTCAGCGTGATGACCTTGTTCACGTTGATCCCGGCGAGAGCGGCCATGGTCTTGTTCTGGGCCACGGCCCGCATGGCCTTCCCGAACCGGGTCTTCTTGATGAGCAGGTTCAGCCCGAGCATCATGATGATCGTCACGGCGAAGATAAAGAGGTGAAACCCGGTCAGGCTGAACTGTGAGAAGTGCCAGGTCTTGTCGAACCAGGCAGGAAGTGTGTCCGAGGGAAAAGGCCGGGGGCGGGATCCCCAGATCAGCATGGCGAGGTTCTGGAGAAAGATGGACATGCCGATGGCCGTGATCAGGCAGGCCAGCCGCGGGGACTGGCGCAGCGGCCGGTAGGCGATCACGTCCAGGAGCATGCCGCAGATCGCGCCGCAGGCCATGGCCAGCAGGAAGGCCAGGTAAAACGGCATCCCCATGCTCAGAATGAAGGTCACGGCGAAAAAGGCCCCCAGCATGTAGATCTCGCCGTGAGCGAAGTTGATCAACTGGATCACGCCGTACACCATGGTGTATCCCACAGCGATCAGCGCGTAGATACCTCCAATGGTTAGACCATTTACCAGTTGCTGTAGAAACAAGGGCCCCTCATGTATGAAGCAGATAGGGCGCCGCTACTTCGTGTTCACGGCGCCCGATCTGCAAGCGATACGCATATCAGATTGTCTACCCTACTCGGCGGGTACGAACTTGCCTCCCTCGACCTTCTTGACGAATGCGGGCTTGGAGCAGTCGCCCTTCTCGTTGAAGTAGGTCAACCCGGTCACGCCCTCGAACCCGTTGCCCGCGGAGTTGTAAGCGGCCAGGCCGTCCCGGATCTTTTCACGATCCGCGCCCACCTTTGCAATCACCTCGGCCAGGATGGCCAGGCAGTCATAGGCATTGGCGCTCATCCAGTCCACCTCACGGCCGGTCTCGGCCTTGAAGGCTTCGGCGAACTTCTGGGCATCCGGGCCCGCGGCTGCGGCCAGGAAGGGCACGGTCATGAAGGTGTTGTTCGCAGCCTCGCCACCGATCTTGATGTAGTCGATGTTGTCCAGGCCGTCCGCGCCGAAAAGCGGCCCGTTAAAACCCAGCTTCCGGGCCTGCCCTGCGATCAGGGCGCCTTCTGGATGATACCCGCAGAGGAAGATGGTCTCGGGCTTGTCCTTGAGGAGCTTGGTCAGCTGAGGTGTGAAGTCCGTGGTCTTGGCCACATAGGCCTCGGCACCGGTTACCTGGAGGCCGCTCGCCTCGGCCCCCCCGGTGAAGCTGTCCTTGAGGCCGATGGCGTAGTCGTTGTTCTCATAGAAGATGGCGACTTTCTTGAGGCCCAACAGCTCCTTGACCACATGGGAGGCCAGGTACTTGCCCTGGAACGCGTCCGTGTAGCAGTTCCGGAAGAACCACCCCTTGCCCACATCGCCGATGGTGGGGTTCGTGGAGGTAGGGCTGATGACCGGCATCTTGGCCCGAACGTAGATGGGCATGCCGGCCAGGGTCGCAGAGGAGCACAGGTGACCGATCACGGCCACGATACTCTTGTCATTGGCGAACTTGGAGGCTACGGTTCCGGCTTCCTTGGGCTGGCAGAGGTCGTCACCCCATACGAGCTCGATCTTCTTGTCGTTCACGCCGCCTGCGCCGTTGATCTCTTTCAGCTTGAGGTTGACACCAGCCTTGATGTTGTCACCGTAGGCAGCCAGATCCCCTGTGAACGGGCTTGCCACACCGATGCGGATCGTATCCGCCGCCATGGCTGCAGTTCCCAGGCAGAATACCAAGGCCAGACCTAGCACGAGTCCCTTCCCTAAAGCTTTCATCATGGATCCTCCCCTTGAAAAGTGTTTCCTGAACCTTTGACCGAGAAAAGGCAATCATTCCGAATAGAAAGGCTTCCCGACAAGCAGAGGCATCATAGGAGAAAGCCCTGCGGGTGTCAAGGGCAATTTTTCAGCAATGACAAGGAGATCAGCCTTGCTCCTTCCCCATCTTGCGCCTTCGGACCCGATCCTTGATCCGGTTGATGTGGCCCCTTCCCAGTCCCTTCACCTCACAGCCCAGCTCGAAGTACCGCTCGATCCGCGCGTCGTCCAAAATGCCGAAGCAGTCCACCACTGCGAGAGGACCTCCGGCCATGGCTACCACATCTTCCGGCTCCAGCCCCATGTACTCCTTGTGGCGCACGGCAAGGACCACGGCCTCGGAGTCTTTGAGGGCCTCGGCCAGGTCCCGGGCCATGGTGAACTCGTCCAGGGGCTCCTGATTCCGGAAGAACCGGGACCAGCTCGAGCCGCTCGCCGGGTAGGTCGACTGCTTCTCCAACTCCCACCAGTGGCGCACGTAGGGATCGTGCGCCCGGACCTCCGCACCCATCTCCGTGAGCTTCCGCACGATGATCTCGGATCCGCTGTAACGCGTGTCCCCCACGTCCTCCCGATAGGATACGCCCAGCAACGCCACCTGGGAGGCCGCCACAATGCGACCCATGTTCCGAAGGGCATCGCGCACGAGCTGGGCCGCATGGAGGGCCCGCGTGTCGTTGATGTTGATGGCCTCCGGCGTGATGCGGAAGATGTCGTTTTCAAACCCCATCAAATGCTTGTAGGCCCAGAGCCCAAGGCCCCCGTCCTTGGGAAGGCAATACCCCCCGATGCCCGGCCCCGGAAAAATGATGTTGTCGTGCGTGGGGCGTACCTTGATGGCCTGAATCACCTTGATGAGATCCACACCATTCGTCTCTGCAAAGAGGCTCCACTCGTGGAGAAAGGCCAGGATCGTGGCGCGGTAGCTGTTCTCCACGATCTTGCACGTCTCGCTCTCAATGGGGCGGTCCAGGACCGTGAGGGGGTAGTCCTCCACGTTCAGGACTTCGGAAAGAAATTTTGTCACCCGTTCCCGGCTTTTTCTGTTGATGCCGCTGCACACCCGCCAGAAATCGCGCACCGAGCACACGTACTCCCGCCCGGGCATGACCCGCTCGAAGCTGTGCGCGAGCAGAGGCTCCTCGTCGATGCCCCGCCTTCGAAAGGCCTTCTTGAGAATCGGGTAGGCCACGTACTCCGTGGTACCCGGAGGCACGGTGGTCTCGGTGAGCACCAGGCATTCAGGCTCGATCTTCTGACCGATGATCTTGTAGCTCTCCTCCAGCGCGCTGATATCCGCGCGGCCGCTTCGGAGATTGCCCAGGTCCTCCTTGAGGAAATCGCACTGTACGTCCACCACGAGTACGTCGGCCAGCTTCAGCGCATCGTAGGTGTACGTGGCCGTCATGGTCTTCTTCTCGTTCACGCACCGGGCGATCAGGGGCTCCACCTCGGGGTCCTCGGCCTTCACAGGTGAGATGCCCCGGTTGAACATAGGGATCTTCCAGAAGCTGCGGGGGCTTGGCCGCTGCATGCCGATGACGAACTTGTTCGGCTTGCCCGTGTCCCGGTCCACGGAGTCGGCCACCACGCCGGCCATGACCGCACCCACGAAACCGAGCCCCATCACGACCACGATCTCGCGTCCCTGGTCCCGTTGGTCGCGCGCCAGGGCCTCGAGCCGTTGAAATTCCTCCTGATAATCCTCTTCCTCCGGAAGCCTGAACTCCTCCCCTTCCGGGCTTACTGAATAGGCCATAACAGATCCTCTACGATATGAATGCGGTTTTGAATCACCTCGGCCCCGGCCCTGCGTACACGCCAGGCAGGGGCTCGCCCTCTCTCGAAATGGAATCTCCACGCCGTCTTTTCGAGGCAAGACGCAAGGATACGCGATCGATAACTTTTCACGGAGATTCGCCGAATGGCCCCGCCCTTGTAAAGAATCCCCGCCTGAAAGTCAAGCTCTACCGATTCGCTAGGGGATGGTTTCCACAGCAGCATACCTTGGTTCGTGGAGGGGGATCAGGATGTCGGCCTCCTCCCGAACGCGCAGCATGATGTCGTAGGCCTCACACGGGTTGACGGGCGTACCCGGCGGGATGACCTCCATCTCCATGGCACGAATCTGCGGGGGTGGTTCGAAGTTCTCCATGATCACGCAGAACCCGGTGATCGCGGCAACCCCTTCGGTCGTGTCCACGAGCACGGTAAGGCCGCCCTCGGTGTGGGCCGGGGTGTGCATGACCCGGATGCCGGGCAGGATCTCCGCATCCCCGTTCAGGGTCCGAATCTGGCCGTTCGCTTCCACGTCCTCCACAAAATCCTCCAGGTACCGGTAATCCAGGGGATGGGGATCGTGAACGCGTTCCATCTCCTTTTCATGTACGTAAAAGACCGCGTTCGTACACTTGAAATCGTTCTCGCAGTGGTCGTTGTGGAGATGGGTGTGCACGACCACGTCCACGTCTTCGGGACCGAGACCGTAGCGGGCCAGCCCCTCCTCAAATGTGTAAATGGGCCCCCCGATCTGTTTTTCCCGGTCCTCGGAGCGCACCGGGGACATCTCCCCGGTGTCCACCAGCACGGTGCTCTCCCCACCTTCCAGGTACCAGGCGTAGATCGGGATGGTGTAAGGCGTGCCGTAGTCGTGCTGATAGGTCATCATGCCCTTGTCGAACATCTTGGTCCCCAGAACAATGGGGTGAATGCGGTACTGAGTCATGGTATACTCCTTGCCGGCAGGAATTGCGCATGAAAGGAGATGTTCGCCCCGTGCGTCGCAATATCATAAGAAACGACTCGGGGCCTGTCAAACCCACACCTCGAAAGGGGGCTTCATGACCGGGGACAATCTTCGGAAGGCGCTGCGGTACCGTTGGCTCATCTTCTGGATTCTGGCGCTCGGCTACATCCTGGTCTACTTCCACCGTCTCTGCCCGGCGGTGGTGGCCGAGGACATGCGCCGGGACCTGGCCGCCGGGGGAGGCCTCCTCGGCCTCCTGGGCTCAGCCTACTTCTACCCCTACGCCCTGATGCAACTGCCTGCGGGCCTCCTCTCAGACTCCTGGGGCCCACGCAAGACCATCACCCTCTTCTTCTGCGTGGCCTTTGCCGGCTCCGTCATGCTGGGCATGGCCCCGAACGTCTACGTGGCCATCGTGGGCCGGACCCTGGTGGGCATCGGCGTGGCCATGCTCTTCGTCCCGACCCTGAAGGTCCTGGCCGAGTGGTTCCGCATCAAGGAGTTCGCCATGATGACCGGCATCCTCATGGCCATGGGCGGCATCGGCTCTTACTCGGCGGCCACGCCGCTCGCCTACATCAGCACCTGGATCGGGTGGCGTCAGTCCTTCGTGCTCGTAGGAGCCTTCACCCTGGTCCTGGGCATCCTGGTCTGGGCCTTCGTGCGGGACCGGCCGTCGGTCATGGGCTGGCCGTCCCCGGCTGCGGAAGCCTCCGGCAAGCCCGCCGAGACCCTGAGCCTGGGCCGGGGCATCCAGCGGGTCCTGTCCGAGCCTCGGTTCTGGCCCCTGGCTTGCTGGTTCTTCTTCACCTGCGCGATCTTCTTCTCCTTCATCGGGCTCTGGGGAGGTCCCTACCTGATGCAGGTCTACGGCCTGACCAAGCCCCACGCCGGGCACATCCTCTCCATGGCCGCCTTCGGAATGATCGTGGGAAGCCCGCTTCTAAGCTGGCTCTCCAACCGGGTGTTCCGGGCGCGTAAGCCCGTCCTGATCATTGGAAGTTGCTTCATGGTGGCCGTCACGGGCGTCCTGTTTCTCTTCACCAGCCGGATCCCGTTGCCCTTCTACTACCCCATCTGCCTGATCGTGGGCATCTTCTCCGGTGCCATGGTCACCATCGGGTTCACCACGAACAAGGAGCTTTTTCCCGTGTCCATCGCAGGGACGGCCACGGGCCTGGTGAACTTCTTCCCTTTCGCCGGCGGGGCCGTCTTCCAGGTGGTCCTGGGGGTGGTGCTGGAGAAACAGGGTCTGAACGCCCAGGGAGAATTCCTGCTGGCGGGCTTCCAGCAGGGGCTCCTGGTCCTCTTCCTCTGCGGAGCGGTCGCCCTGTTCGCCAGCCTCTTCCTCAAGGAAACCCTGGTCGAGGCCTGATGCATTCGGGCGCAGAGGGTTACTGCAGGGTCATGGCCTTCTCCGGGCAGATTTCCTGGCAGCAGAAGCAGGAAATGCAGGCGTCCTTCTCCACTACGGGGATGTCCCCCTCCATACGCAGGGCTGACATGGGGCACTGCTCCACGCAGGTCCCACAGCCTGTACACAGCTCGGGATCGGCCTGGGGCCGAAGAACCGCCCGTTCCTGAAGGAACACCTGAACCTCTTCGTTCCCCAGGATCGCTTCGCCGCCCATGGGAGGAAGCTTCCAGTCGGGCAGGATCTCGAGTTCGCCCATCACCTCGATCCGGTCCAGGTCATTCTCCCCCAGCCCCTCGGCCGCAGCCTTTTGAAGGAACCGCAGCTTCCCCGGGTCGCAACCCATCATGTGGGCCATGACGGTATCCAGGGCCACGGCATTGTCCGAGGCCAGGACACGGCCGACTTCGCGCAGGTCTGGAGAGGCCGGGCCGTTGCCCTCCATGCCGATCACGGCGTCCAGGATAAACAGGTCGGGGACGCGGATCTTGAACACCTCCACAATCATTTCGTGGAACCGTTCGGCATTGCCTGCGGCCCTGTGAAGACGTGCCTTCTGGGCGCCGGGAAGAATGCCGTAGCTGTTCTTTATACCGCCGGTGATCACGGTGAGACCGTGGGTCTTGAACCTGGGCAGGCTGATGAGGACGTCCGCCTCCAGCACCTCCCGGGAAACACTCACCCGGGGCATGAAATCGGGGTGAAAGTCCACATCCACGGACTCGTCCCCGAGGTTCCTGTAGTAAGGCCCGGCCGCATCCAGGAGGCCGGTCTGGCGGAAGCTTTCCTCGTTCGCCCCGTAGCTGAAGATGCCCGGGTTGTCACCTACCACCAGGGTGCCGGGGTGCTCCGCCTCCACCCGTTCCACCACGGCACGAAGCATGGCGGGATGAGTGACAATGCCCTCCTCTGCCTGGGACGCGCGAAGCACATTGGGTTTGATGAGGACGCGTTTTCCCTTGAGGTCCTGGGGAAACAATGAAAACGCACGGTCCACCGCCTCACGGACCGTCTCGTACGTTGCGGGGTGAATCATGACACGGTGCATGGGGGGTAGCTCGCTTTCCGTGGGGTCGATGCACCGCACGGCCTGTTTTTGGGATTCACATCGTTCCCGGGCCTTCCGATCCCCGGGCATCTATATGAGAGTCGCGCTTCAGCCCCTTCGGAACCGGGGAACAAAACGCGGTGTGCGCTCCGCATACGTTCGGTATTCCTCTCCGAAGAGCGACTCCATCATCTGCTCTTCCCGCTGGACCAGCCGGTGCCAGAGCGGGTGCACCATCACCGGCCACAGCAGGAACACCCACGCGTTGAGCAGTAGGGGAATGCCCAGACCGATGAACGTGATCCAGGCGGCATACATGGGATGGTGGAAAAAGCGGAAAGGCCCTTCCTTACACAACCGGCCATCCAGCCACCAGTGGCGAAGGGTAAAGCCGGTCCACCCGTGAAGCAGCAGCCCCGCCCCTGCAAGGCATGCACCCACAACCCGGACAATCCCAACGTAATTTGCAGTAATCTCGGGACGGCCGAGCATGCGGTCGAGCCCCCACACAAGGGCCATGAACCCCGTGCTGAGGGCCGCTCCGGTCATGCCCACACCGAAAAGCTTGTGCACGGGATCGGTCCCCACCTCTCGCCAGCCTTTCCGAAGGCCTATCCTGAAACGAATCAGTTGGGCGCCTCGACCCCTTCCGCCTCGAACCGGGCCTCGAGTCGCTTCACCAGCTTTGCTTCCAGGCCTTGCGCCCATTGCTGGCCTGCGGCCATGCTCTCCTGCATCATGGAGGGCATCACCTGAACGACCTTCCGGCCCACGGCGGATTCGTAGAACGACACCATTTCCCGAATCTCATCCAGGGTGAAGTACCGGTGGTAGATCGGCAGGACATAGGCGATAAACGACCCGATCTCCTCGTTCACGAGGGTGTTGACCTCGTCTCGTACGATGTCGTAGGCCCGCGCCGGGACCTCCGAGTCCGCCTGCTTCAACACCTCCATCATCTGACCGACCATAATGTTAGAGAACTGGGTCGCCATGTTCAGGGCGCCCGAGGCCTCCATGAGCGAGATAATGGCTTTCTGCTTTTCCGCAGGAATGGTATCGGCATGGGACACGCCTGAAAGCCAGGCCACACAGATCACGAGACACAGCACGATTCGCCGGCACTTCATAGAACGCCTTCCTTTCTTCTCCGGGGGTCCTTCCGGGGCACAGGAGCTTCGAGCGAGTCGATCGAACCTCCTGAAACTCAGGACGCCTCCCGGCCCACACACAAACGGACCGCCTCGTCGCAGTGGAGCTCCGTGGTGTCGAATACCGGGAACCCCGGAAAATCCTGCGGACTGATGAGCATCTTGATCTCCGTGCACCCGAGAATCACGCCCTCCGCGCCCTGATCCCGCAGGGCGTTCACCACATCGATGTAGTACTGCTTGGATGAAGGCAAAAACCGATGGTGGCACATCTCGTCAAAAATGATGCGATCCACCTCCCGCATCTCCGCCTCCGGGGGCGAGATCGTTTCCACGCCCTGGGAATGGTAGGCCTCGCGGTAGAACGGGTCTGTCATCACGGGGTAGGTCCCCAGCAGGGCCACGGTGCGAAGGCCCTTTTGTTGCACGGCCCGGGCCGCCACCTCGAAGATGTCCACGAACGGGATGGACACGGCCGAGAGGATCGCATCGCGAACCCTGTGCATCGTGTTCGTGGCCAGGAACAGGTAGTCCGCGCCTCCCGCCTCGACCTGCTTCGCCTTTTGGGCCAGGTAGGCCCCTGCCTCCTCCCACTGCCCGTTCCGAACGAATCGCTCGATGTTCTGGAAGTTGACGCTGCAAAGGAGCAGCTCAGCCACATTGTGCCCGCCCAGAAACCGGTTGACGCCTTCGTTGATGAGCCGGTAATACTCCCTCGTCGCCTCCGTGCTCATGCCCCCCAGCAGCCCGATGGTCTTCATCGGAACGACCGTGTGTTTCATGCTTTGATCTCCTTTCGCCCCCTTGCACCTTGCTCCATCCTGTCCGGCTTCAGGATGCCTTGTCAATACCCACGCTTCCCTCAAACAGGGAGTACGTGAAAAATGCGTAGTAGTCGCGCACGTTCAGGATGCAGTCTGGGGACTCGGGAACGCACAGGCGCCGGTACTCCGCCTCGTCCTCGGCCGAAAGCTCGACGCCGGGATCGCCCCAGCGCATGTCAAAGAGGGAGAGCAGGGCCTCACGGACCTCCCTGCCCAGGGGGGCCTGCACGTCCCCCACCAGGGTTCGGGCCCGGGCGTCCTTCAATCCGGCCTCCTCGAACCACCCCAGCGCCCGCATCACGTGGGACTCCGGCCTTTGGCCTTGAGCAAACGGGGCGATCCCCTGGGACGAGGCGTTCAACCGCGCCTCGAGCACAGGGTGCCCGGGAAGGAGCTGCTGACTGGACCAGGCCAGCAGGACAATGCGACCCCCGGGCCGGACCACACGTGCAAACTCCCTCAGCAGCAAGACAGGATCGCCGGGCGCATATCCGGCGCAGTCCACGCTCCAGACCCAGTCCATGGAATCCTCCGGCCAGGGTAGCGCGTACATGTCCCCGTATTGAAACGAGACTCGGTTTCTCTGGGAAGAACCCCCGGCCCGCTGCTCCGCCTCGGCCAGGAGCTCCCTGGACCGGTCCAGGCCGGTCACATGACCGCCCTCTCCCACGGCCTCGGCCAGAAGCAGGGTATGGCTCCCGATTCCACACCCCACATCCAGGCCTCGGCTCCCTGGAGGCAAGTCCAGGGTCCGAATCGCGCCTTGGATCACCGGTGCCCGCAAAAGATCGGAGAGCGCGAGCTTTTGTGCCGTATTGCCCATGATGCCCCGCTGATCCCCTCTTTCTCATTCCGTCGAACGGAGAGAAGCCAAGGCTCCCGGAAAAAGCTTCCTAGGCGTTGACCTTCAGGCCTTTGGATCTCAGGTAGTCCTTGATCTGCCCGATGCTCAGGGTGCGATAGTGGAACACGGACGCGGCCAGAAGGACGCTGGCCCCGCCCTGGATCACGCCCTCATAGAAGTGCTCGAGCGTGCCTGCACCTCCGGATGCCACCACGGGCACCGTCACGACATCGGCCACGGCCCGGGTGAACTCCAAATCGTACCCCGCCTGGGTGCCGTCGCCGTCCATGCTGGTGGGCAGGATCGTGCCCGCCCCCAGGTCCTGGCATTGACGGGCCCATGCAATGGCGTCCTGCCCAACGGGCCGGGTCCCGCCCGAGACTACCAGCTCGAACCCGGATGCCATGTCGGGGTTTCTTCGGGCATCCACCGCCACGGTCACCCGATCCGCGCCGAACCGCTCTGCTGCCCGGCGCACCAGGTCCGGATCCCGGACCGCGGCGCTGTTCATGGAAATCTTTGCGGCCCCGGCCTCCAGGGTCTTCTCGATGTCGTCCAGCGTGGAAATGCCGCCTCCCACGGTGAGCGGGATCTTCAAACCGGATGAGACGTTTCTGACCCACTC
>JASFQI010000114.1:0-13556 GCA_050115555.1 Desulfobacteraceae bacterium | reverse complement strand
TGTCGGAAAGATCGATGGCAAGTTTCCGAGCCAGATCGGTATTCTTCGCAAGCATCGCATTCAATTCCCGCTCCGTGAACGCGATCTCGCGCTTTGCGCCGACCTCGCTGTAGCGTTCCGGCTCCAGCGGCGCCTCGGAGCCGGGCCCCTGGCTCTCGATGCCGATCGCCTTCAATTTGCTTTGCAATTCCTGTTGCTCCCGCGCTTTCAGCTGGACCGGCTCGAACTCTTTCAGGAACACATAGTTTGCGAGCAGCCAGTAGGTGATGCAGGCGGTCAAGGCAATCGCGGCGATGACAATGAGGAAGACATAGGACAGTCGCATTCCCTTTCGGGCCGATTTCCTTTCCGTTTCCATTGTGCTCTCCTTCTTCCTTTGCCATTGCGTGTGCGACAACGCCATGCCGGCAGCCACCGTCCGTGTACATCGCAAGGACCTCATAAAACGATTCGATTTCACTCGGAAGCTTCTGTGCCATCGTCTTGAACCGCCTATACCGCCCCGCAAAACAGGAGGCGCCCAGGGACGGCTTGCTTCCATCCCCATCCTTTAGCACGTAACCAACGGATGCCCGTTCACAGCAGGCACACGACGGAATCACTCCCCTTGTAAGGATGCGATGAAGGAATCGGCTTGGGTGATCGCCTCCTCCATGTCTCGCACCAGCCTTTCCACATTCGTCTCAACGTTGTTCACTTCCGCACTGAGCCCTGCGATCGCTCTCGCGTTCAGATTGTGCTTCATAAACAGGACCTGGTCCCGTAAAGGAACCAGTGCGGGTTCAAGTTTGGCTTCAGCCTTCTTCATGGCACCGATGAGTCCCTCGTATTTGCTTTTGGTCGCATCGTACTTCCGTTGGCTCGCCTCGCGCAGTTTATCGCTGGAGTACTGCTTGATTTCGGCTCGCCATTCGCCGAACAGCGCGGAGGAGACGTCCTCGACCGCACGGATACGCTTCCGTACCTCAGCGGCCTCGGCCTCGGTCTTCTGAAGTGTCGCTTTCAACTCATTGTATTCCCTCTCCAGATCGCCCCCCTGGAAGTGGACAACGCTCTTGAAATGCTCCATGGCCGTCAGGAACTGCTGCTTCGCTTCATCCTGGGTGTCACGCGCTTCTTTGACGCGGTCCACCATGATATCACGCTTGTGCACCCCCATTTTTTCCATGGCTCCGTAGTACACGCTGATACAGCCGATGAGCCCGACGACGCTTGCAAGAACAATGGAAAGAAAACCTTTCATCATCATCTCCCTGGATTTGAAAAAGACAGATCGCGGCAACGGAAAGTGAAGGAACCTCGCTCGTTGAAGGACCTTTTCAGAATGGCATCAAAAAGGCTCGTCGGCAAGCCTGCCATATCGTTTCTGAATCGATTCCATGCACGGCTGATGACTCGCGCCTTCGCCATCGATCCATAGGATTTCCATCCTTGTTCAAGCCCGTGCCGGACATGATCTTCCGCCTGCGTGAACGCAACTGCTTGCGGAGCTGCGGACTGCAGTGATCCGGTTTCAGGATGCAGAAAGGGATCTTCCGTGGTGAAAGGACCGAATTTTGATGGAGCCGCAAAAAGCTGGAACCTAGAGATTTGCCTCTAACGATTCCAGTGACTTAAGTGTAGCCAACAGGCGGCCGAGCGGGTTTTTGCGAGGCCGTCAATTCTAGAAAAGGAATGCGCGCGGATGCGCGCGGCGGACGAGGAAGGGAACCAACGGAAGAAGGCCCTGCTCCATCTCGTGGCCTACGATCTTGATGCCCACCTCCAAAAGAGGGAAGGCCTCTTTCGTGTTGTCTGAGGATTGGGGTTCGAGGTCATATGCGACACCGAAGGCCGCGTTTTTCCTTTCATGCGAAACCATGCGCCGCCTGGATGGGCCCGTCACGGACACCGCCACGGTCCTTCTCAAGCGGCGGGAAGAAAAAACCGGCCAAGCGAGGCAAGGGCATTCTACTGCACGAGCTGCCAGGTGCCGTCCGATCGGCGATAGGCCTTGGCGTACACGACCTCGCGCCGGCCGTCCACCACACCGTCGATCTCCACGTCCCGGTAAATTCGTCCGTGCCTTTGGTAAGCCGGCCTGGGTGTGGCCTCATACCGGTTCCCTGTGTCCGGGTTCACCCAAGCGGCGCACCGCCCGGACGGTGCGGTCTCCAGGGCGTAATCCAGCCTCCTCTGGTCGTACTTCTCCCACTCGTTCCCGATCATGTATCCCAGGATCGCCCCGATCCCTGCGCCGATGAGGGCGTTCTCCCCCCGGTTCCCGTGCGGACCGAGCTGACCGCCCACGGCAGCCCCGCCCAGCCCGCCGATGAGGGCCCCTTGCTCGGCCTTGCCCATGCCGGCGCAACCCGCACAGATCGCAAACGCAAACAGGGCTAGTGTTACGAAAACCCACTCCTTATGGAATCGTTGTTTCATGGCATCCTCCTATATATAAAATGCCTTCTCCTGAGCCATCAACGCATTGGGCGTTTCGAAGATTTCGCAGCCTCAGAGTGAAGAAAATTCGTCTATTCTCGAGATACAGGTTCGCATGACATTATGAAGAAAATATGAAGAAATTCTGGGAATACCGTGAAAGAGAAACATAACGGAATTTCAGGGGAAAGCGCGTCTTACAATCGGCTCTTTGTCTTCTTAGGCCGCGGGTGGAAAAAGAGAGGCCGGAGAGGTGTCAAGAACCCTTGGAGATCTACGATGTTATGCGTCACTTTATTCATGTATTGTTTTCAACCTAACCTTATGATTAGAAGGAAACTTTTTTACCCTATCCGGTATTGGCCGTATAATCTGGAAAGATCGGCCCTAATTTTCCACTTATCGAAAAGTGATGGAATCGCAAAAAACCGAGACTTGGAGATTTGTCTCAAACGATTCCAAAGCCTTGAGTGCAGCCAACAGGCAGTCGAGTGGGTTTTTGCGGGACCGTCAAGGATGTAATTTCTCCTTCCTCTATCGAAGAATGGATAGATGACGATTTCCGTCTTGATCAACAATATGTATGGCAATCGGGAAAGGGCTTTTCCCCATTTCTTTGAGTAATGAATATAATTGATTGATATCAGTTTGATCATTCAACCAAAAATCAGAGGCTTTTATTTGTACTACTCCATCTCCTAGATCTTTTACTTCAATAAATGGTTTTTTTCCGTACGTTGATTCAACCTTTTGATTCAAAATATCAAAAGCGTTTTTAAAAGCAGGAAACTTTTCACTTTCCGGCGTTGGGCTCTGACCAGCAACGTAGTTTTTATCAATAATGGAAGAGTGGATCCATCCTGTTTGCCCTTTTGCCCAATCTGCGACAACTTCAACCCACTCTCCTTTTCGCTGAATCTCCATGAGCTTATGCCCCTCTTTTAACCAACCGATAACAGGGTAATCCAGCGAGTTCCCTTGCCTCATATTGGCAACATCGACTTGAACATAGTATATATCCCCAGGAATAGCTACCGCCGTATAGGGGAAAATCATGAACGCGGCTCCGATGATAAAAGTAAAAATGAACTGTATGAAAGGACTCCTCATTCCGAGCGTTCCTTTTCGCAGGAATATGCTTTTATATTGACCGTAGAATGTGTGATTCTTATAACATCTATCACTATAACAACATTAATTATTATAAAATAATTGTCAATATTTGATGGCCTCTCAAAAATCTGGTCGACCGCCTGTTGGCTACACTTAAGTCATTTTCCGGGACCCTTCTTACACATCAAAAAGCTTCTGAATGAACCCTCTGGACCCTCGATCCAAAATCTCTTTTGCCTGACCATCCAAGGTATCTCCGCTCGAAAGAAGAACACACGCATCCTGGTCCATCTCCTTCATAGGACCCGGTCTGTTTCGGGGTGATCCTCGTGGTGCGGCTGGAAATGGGCTCCATCACTCCGCCGGTGGGAATCAATGTTTACGTGATCAAGGGGGTAGCGCCGGAGGTGGACCTGGAGGTGGTCTTCAAAGGCATTCTGCCCTTCTTCCTGGCTATGGTGGCCTGCGTGGTCATTCTCATTCTCTTTCCGCAGATTGCCCTTCTCCTTCCCGGTCTTCGGTGAGAAGCGGCCCGGGGGACGATGCCGAAAAGGCAACCCCTTTTCCCTGATGCGAAAAAGGGAAGGACGTTACTTCTTCGCCAGAGCCTCCAGGAGTCGCTCGGGCGTGATGGGGAGTTCCCGCATTCTGACCCCGACGGCATCATAGATGGCATTGGCAATGGCAGGGGCGATGCCCACCATACCCGGTTCCCCTACACCCTTGGCCCCAAAAGGGCCTTTTGGGTCGGGTTTGTCGACGATGTAGACCTCGCTTTCGGGCATGTCTACGGCTGTGGGCACCTTATACGAATCATAGTTCGTGGTCTCCACAACACCGGTCTCCCTGTTGATGACGTAGTTTTCCGTGAGGGCCAGACCCAGGCCCTGCTGAAGCCCCCCTTCGAGCTGGCCCTCCACGGCCATGGGGTTGATGGCGGTGCCGCAGTCAATAACGGTCACAAATCTCTTAACCGTGACACGGCCCGTCTCGGTGTTCACCTCGACGTCCGCGAAATAGGCCCCGTAGTTCGGTGAGTTCCACACAGGCTCAAAGGACTGCTTTCCGGAAAAATTCGTTGCCCGTCCGCCAAAGCTGTAGATCGCCTCATAGCAGACATCGCCCACGGGGATTTTTTTCTTTGGGTCTCTCTTAGAGAGGACGGTGCGGTCTCGGACCACGAGGTCGGAGGCGGAAACCTCTAGCATCTCGGCCGCTCGCTCCAGGAGCTGTTCCTTGGCCTGCTTGGCGGCCCTCACGGTCGCGCCCCCCACGGCATACGTGGAGCGGCTGGCATCCGATCCGTACTCGAATAGCGTGATATCCGTATCCCCTGTGACGATATTGACATCCTCGGCACGAATCCCCAGCTCCTCGGCGCATATCTGCGAAAGCGCACCCCAGATGTGCTGGCCCACAGGGGCGGGATGCACGGTCAGGTCCACCGATCCGTCCTCGTTAAACTTCACCATGGCGTTGGAGTGCTCCAAATAGAGCGGCGCGGCCCCGGTGCAGTGGCTCATGGTGGCCATGCCGTACCCGCGTTTGATCCCTCCGGTTTTCGGCCTTGGAGAATTTCTCTTTTCCTTCCAGTCGAATTTCTCCACTCCGGTCCTGAGGCAGTCTTCGAGGTAGGTGCTCTCCAGGCGGAGGCCCATGGCGGCCGTGTCACCGGCCTTTTTGGCGTTCTTGAGACGGAGATCCACGGGATCCATGCCGAGCTTTTCGGCCGCTTCGTCCATGAGCTGTTCCATGGAAAACGTCATGAATTCATTACCGAAACCCCGCATGGCGCCTGAAGGGGGCGTGTTTGTCAGGACCATGTCCGCCGAACCTTCGCGATTGGGGCATCGGTAGTGGCCCATGGAAAGGGTCATGCCGATGACCGAGGCCATGGGTCCGCAGCCCATATAGCCTCCCAGGCGGCCGAGCATGGAGGTCTTGAAGGCCGTGAGCGTCCCGTCCTGTTTGAACCCCAGGGCCACCGTTATCCGGTCGAACCCGGTCCGGCTCTCGAGGCCCACAAAGTTCTCCTCCCTTGAAAAGACGAGCTTGACAGGCTTCTTTGTCTTGAGGGCCAGGGCCACGGTGATGGGTTCGGCGCACAGGGCCCCGCGCTGGCCGAAGCTGCCGCCCACAAAAGGGGTCTTGAGCTTGATTTTACGCACAGGGATCTTGAAGATGTGTGCAAGCTCCCGCCTGGCAAGGTGTGCCAGCTGACATTGGCTCCAGACATTGAGCCTGCCCCCGGCATCCACATAGGCCACGCAGGCAGCGGTTTCCTGGGTACAGTGCTCCTGTTTGCCGGCGCTGAAGGCTCCCTCCACGACCAGGTCCGCTTCCTTAAGGGCTTTTTCCACATCCCCTTCGGGAAAGGGGTATGTCAGGTGCTTGGCAATGTTGCGCTCGGCGTTCTCGCTTATTTGGGGAGCCCCGGGCTGGATGGCCGCCTCGGCATCGATGACAAAGGGGAGCTGAGTGTATTCGATCTCGATGAGGGAGAGGGCCTCTTCGGCGATGTGCTCGTTGACGGCGGCCACGGCCGCGACCGGATCTCCGTAATGGCGTGCACGTCTGTTGACCACACCCTCCTCCGGAGGCACCCGATACCCTGCAACCAGAGGCTTGTCCTTCATGCCGCGATCAAAGGTGTTCCACTCCTCGATGTCCCGGGGTGTCAAGACCGTCACGACTCCGGGAAGCTCTTCCGCCTTGGAGGTGTCGATGTGCTCGATCTCTGCGTGTGGATAGGGGCACCTCAAGGCCTTGGCCGCCAGCATCCCCGGCAGATGAATGTCGCCCGCGAACTTGGCTTGCCCGGTGGCCTTTGCAGGGGCATCCGGCTGGACGATCCGGGTTCCTACAACACTGTGCTCATGGCTCATCTGTCTCGCCCCCTTTCCGTGTCCTGCGCGGCTGCGAGGATGGCCTCCACGATCTTGACGTAACCCGTGCACCGGCAGATATGGCCCGAGATCGCCTCCCGAACGTCTTCCTCCGTAGGGTCTGGATGGCTTTCCAGCAGGGCCTCTGCCGAGAGGATCATGCCCGGGGTGCAGTAGCCGCACTGGATCGCCCCATGATCCACAAAGGCCTGCTGCAGGGGGTGGAGCTCTCCTCCCTTTGCCAATCCCTCAATGGTGGTGATCTCTTTGTCCCTCGCCGCGATGGCCAGGGTCATGCACGACAGGACCGGGACACCATCCACCAGGACCGTACAGGCCCCGCAATTTCCAACGCCGCAGCTCAACTTGGTCCCCGTAAGCCCCAATTGCTCCCTGAGTACCTCGATGAGGAGTTGATAGGGCTCAATGGCGAGCTCAAAGGGTTCGCCGTTCACTACAAAACGGGCAAGGGTCTTCATGGGCGATCCTCCTCGAAGCGAGACGCAACGATCTGTTGAAGCTCCGTAATGCCGTCCCGGACCAGAACGTGGATCATGTGCCGCCGGTATTGGGCCCTCGAGCGGGGCTCGGCCTCCATGGATGCGGTCCGCGCGGCCTCGTCGATGAGTGAAGCGCTGATTTGCCGCCCGCGAAGCGCTGCCTCGGCCGTGTGCGCCCTGATGGCCATGGGGGCCACCGAGCTGAGGCCGATCCTCAGGTCCCGGCAGGTGTCCCTGTCTTCCAGGTCCAGGACCACAGCCGCCCCTGCAAGGGTTTCATCCACCTCTGTAATCTTGGTGCACCACTTGTAGCATCCGGCGCTCGAGGGAGGCATCGGGGGCACGCGGATCTCTACCACAAGCTCGTTCGGTTGAAGGACGGTACAGAAAGGGCCCGTGCAAAACATGTCCAGAGGAACGGTCCGTTCACCATCCGGGCCGACGAGCCTGAGTACGGCCTCGAGGGCCACGAGAACAGGCGGCGTATCCTGCGACGGTCCGGCCTTGCAGATATTGCCCCCAATGGTGCCCATGTTTCTGACCTGGGGTGTGCCGACCTTGTTACAGGCCGTGGCCAGCATGGGAAAATGCTGCTTTACCAATGGGGACTTCGCAATGGAGGCGTGTGTGGCCAAGGGCCCGAGCCTGAGCCCTCCGTCTTCGGACAGCTCCATAACGTCCAGTCCCGGGAGTCTGCCAATGGAGACAAGGTGTTCCGGATGGATCTCCCGCTTTTTCATGGAGATCAACAGGTCCGTGCCTCCGGCAATGACGGACGCCCTGTCCCCGTATCGAGACAAAAGCTCCACGGCCTCGTGGACGCTGCCGGGTTCGTGGTACTCAAATGGCCTCAAGAGTCTGAACACGATATTCTCCTCTAATCCGGGGGACTCCATACGAAGGTTCGGCTGTCTGGAGAAAAGGAATCGACTTGAAAAATATTTTCGATATAGTAACAATAAAATTTCAGGATGGAAAGCACGATCCATGAGGAGGGATCATGAAGAAGCAAGGGAGCCGGGATGAGCTTCAAATCGGCACCGTCCTTCGACAGGCTAGGAAGGAAAAACGGGTTTCTCTGGAGCAACTGGCCAAGGGGACGGAACTCAGTGTCAGTTTTCTGAGTCAGTTGGAGTGCGGAAAGGCAAACGTGTCTGTGGAGAACCTGAAACGGATCACTCGCTTTCTCGATATCAACACTGCACGCCTTTTCGGGGAAAACGACCGTCAGGAACTGGGTACCGTCACAAGACGGGGGGAGGGGCTTCCCTTTCCTCTGGAAGGATCCACGGCGTATTGCGAGGCCCTCGTCGCCAAGAGCAACACCAACCTTCAAGCTACGTTCTATGTGAACCCGCCGGGCGAAGGGCGAAAGGTCCCTTTCGGCCACATCGGAGAAGAGGTGCTATACGTAATCCGCGGGGAAGTCCTGTTTCGTTTGAATGACCAGGAGTACCATTTGTACGAAGGCGATTTGATCCATTACCGGAGCGAGGCGCTTCATAGCTGGATCAACCCGGGCAAGTGGGAAAGCGCCGTGCTCGTAGTGAACACACCTCCAAGCTGGTAAAGGAGAAAAAGGCCTTGCAGAACAAACCGTTCTCCCTGGTGAGTTACCGTAGGAAGGAAGGGGTCCGCGTCGGCCTGGTCAAGGGCGACAGGGTGTGGGAGGTCAATGAGGCCCTGGAGAAGGCGGGGCACGGCTCCTCGTCCGATCCGGCTGAAGAGTTTCCTATCCAAACGATGCATGAAATGCTGAACGCATGGGACCGCTGGCTGCCCCGGCTTCGGGAAGCGGCTGACAGCCTGGAGGACGCTTCCATCGGGGGCGAGGATCTGGAAAGCGTGGACCTCCTGGCGCCGGTACCGAGCCCCGGGAAGATGATGAACGTCGGGCTGAACTTCTACGATCATGCCGAAGAGATGGGCATGGAGATCCCGGAGGACTTTCAGCCCAACTTTTTCTGGAAAGGCGATCGGAACTGCATCATCGGGCCCAGCCAGAAAATCCGGATTTCCTCGAACTATGTGGACTGGGAGGCCGAGCTCGCCGTGGTGATCGGGAGGCCCGCCAGGGACGTGAGTCCGGAAGAGGCCATGGACCATGTCGCAGGGTTCACCTGCCACAATGACGTCACGGACCGGCGGTTGATGATGCAGAAAGGGCCGTTGGACTTTCTTGCGGGAAAAGCCCGTGACACGTTCGGGCCTCTCGGGCCCGTCCTGGTGCCCGCCGACCAGGTACCCGAGGTAAAGGACCTCCGTATTCGCTGCCTGGTCAATGGTGAGGTGATGCAGGACACGGGAGCCGACCGCATGATCTGGGGGCCGGCCCGGTGCATCTCGGCCCTTTCCGCGATCTTCACGCTCCAGCCGGGCGACGTCATCGGGTTGGGGACCGGCGCGGGTGTGGGATGGACCCGGGGAATGACGCTCGGCCCCGGCGACCTTCCCAAGGCCGTAGAACGGATGCTTCAGGGAGAAGGCGTGTTCCTGAGGCCGGGGGACATCGTCACTGTGGACATTCCCGGCGTGGGTCGCCTGGAAAACGAGGTGGAGAGATGACAACGGAAGAAAGCAAGGCCCTGAGCCGGGTGACGCCCATGGTGAAGGAATCGGAGAGCTCCCCGATTCGACGCATGATGAAAATGATGGAGGAGAAGTCCGACCTTTTGAACCTCGCTGCCGGGGAGGCTGCCTTTGACGCTCCCGAGGAACTCATCGAGTCGGCGGCCGCAGCCATGAGGGAAGGCCGAAACCGCTACACATCCACGAACGGGACCCCCGGGATTCGAAGCGCAGTGGCCTCCTTTCTGGAACGCGAAATGGGCGTTCGTGTGAATCCGGAGGAGAACGTCCTCCTCACGGTGGGAGGCATGGAGGCCATCTTTCTGGCCTTTCGTCTCCTCGTGGAAACCGGAGACGAGGTCTTGCTTCCGGATCCGGGATGGGGCATTTTGCGACCCATTACCCAGAGACTGGGCGGAAGCCTTCGTTTCTATGCCCTTCGAAAAGACGACACCTGGACCATCGACCCGCAGGTCATTCTGGACAACATGAGCGACCGCACCAAGCTCCTCGTCATCAACACCCCCTCCAATCCCACCGGTGCGATGATTTCCCGTGAAGGGTACCAGGCCGTACTGAAAAAGGCACAGGATCACGGGGTGTTCGTGCTTTCCGATGAGGTCTACCACAACTACGTCTACCAGGGGGAGCACACGAGCGCGCTGGAGTTCGATCACCTGGACCACGTGATCATGATCAACAGCTTTTCCAAGACGTTTGCCGTGACCGGCTGGCGTCTGGGATACGCTGTGGCGCATCCCTGGATCATACGGCAGATGGGTGTGTTCAAGGAGACGATCTCCCTCTGCTCGTTTTCCGTCGGGCAGTGGGCCCTCACCGAGTACCTGGCCGAAAGCCGTCCCTACCTGGATCGAGCGCGTGCGCTTTGCCGGGGAAACATGGAGCGCGTGGTGGAGCGGCTCAATGCGATCCCTGGTGTGCGCTGCCCCCGGCCTATGGGAGGGTTTTACGCGTTCGCTGACTTTTCCGAGGTCGAGCCCTCGGACGAGGATATTTTCCGCCGTCTCCTGGACGGGGGAGTGGCCGTGGTCCCGGGCGGATTCTTCGGATCCCAGGGTACCGGCCATGCCCGAATCATGTTTGCCACGGAAACGGATGTGGTCGACCGGGCGCTGGATCGTCTGTCAGCGGCCCTGGCCCCGTAACCGCAGGCTATCCCGGCCGAATGCGGTGGAGGGATTATGGAACCGAATCCATCCAGGCGAGTGTTGATGCTGGGGAACGAGGCTATCGCCCGAGGGGCCCTCGAAGGCGGCATCGCCTATGCCACAGGGTATCCGGGAAACCCGTCTTCGGAGATCCTGGCAGCCTTGTTCATGACGGGAAGAGCCCACGGCGTAGCCGTGGAGTGGTCGGTGAATGAAATCGTGGCCATGGAGGCCGCCGCCGCATTCGCATTGGCCGGGAAGCGGGCTGTGGTGACCATGAAGCAAAACGGGTTGAATGTGGCCGCCGATTTCCTCACCACGGTCGCTCTGGACGAGCTGCCGGGCGGGCTGCTTGTGGTGGTCTGCGACGACCCCGGTCCGTTGACCAGCACCAATGAGCAGGACTCTCGGCATTTCGCCAAAATCGCCCAGATCCCCCTGCTCGAGCCCTCCACGTCCCAGGAAGCCAAAGAGATGGCCGCTTACGGGCTCGATCTCTCCCAGCGTTTTGGGGTGCCTTGCATGCTTCGGGCGGTCTCTCGCCTCTCGCACGGTCGTGGTCCGGTCTCCCTGGGGCCGGTCGCCTCCCAAGGCCCGCCGCCTCGTTTTGACACGACCCGCCCAAAGGTGGGGCTTCCTTTCCTGGTGACCCGGAATCACGCGCGGCTGCTCCGGGTTCGGGAAGAGATACGGGCGGAGTTCGAGGCGTCGCCCTGGAACGCCTACCTGGGCCCGGACAGGGCTGAAACCGTGGTGGTAGCCTCCGGTCTGAGCGCTACGTATGGACAAGAGGCGCTCGACGTGCTCGGGCTGAGCGACCGAGTAGGGCTCCTGAAGCTGGGGACCACATGGCCGCTTCCCAAGGAGGTCGTTCTGAAACGCTTGGGACACGCGGAAACCGTTTGTTTTCTGGAAGAAGTGGACCCATTCGTGGAGGACGCGATCAAGGTGGTCTACGCTGAGAACGTCCAACGTGTGGGAGCGGTTCGGTTTTATGGCAAGAACGAAGGATTCGTTACCGGGCCGAACGGCGCGGGCGTGGGAGAGATGAACACGGACGTGGCGCTCTCGGCCCTGGCCCGCGTCTTCGATCTCGAACCAAAGCGCGGCGAAGCGGTTTCCGAAAGCCTCCTTGCGCAGGCCCGGGACCTGCTGGTCCCTCGGGAGCTCTCGTTCTGCCAGGGCTGCCCCCATCGGGCCTCCTTCTTCGCCATCAAGACTGCGCTCGCGATGGACGCAGGGGCCGGGTTCGTCGTGGGAGACATCGGGTGCTACGGCATGGCCGCCGGCTCGACAGGGTTTCAGCAGATCAAGGCGCTTCACTGCATGGGTTCGGGCATGGGAAACGCTTGCGGGTTCAGCCGGTTGAAGGAGTTTGGATTTGAACAGCCCGTTGTGGCCGTGGTTGGGGACTCCACCTTCTTCCACGCGGGCCTGCCCGCCTTGGCCAATGCCGTGAACCACCGGGCCGACGCGGTCTTCGTCGTCCTGGACAACGCGGTGACCGCCATGACCGGCTTTCAGGTCAACCCCGCCACCCCTGCGGTGATCGCTGAAGACAAACAAGAGCTCAAAATCGAGGAGGCGGCTCGGGGCCTGGGGGCCGAGGCCGTAGTGCTCGATCCGATGGCCGACGTCCACGCCGCCACGCAGGCGCTGCTCGAGGCCATCGACGCGGGAGGCGTGCGCGTGCTTGTCTTCCGAAACGGCTGCGCCACGTTTTTCCAGAAGCGCATCGACCGCGACGCACAGCCCAGGGCTCGGGTGGAAACGACCAAGTGCCTGGGGGATCAATGCGGGTGCAACCGGTTCTGCAGCCGCATCCTGAGCTGTCCGGCCATCCTGTTCGATCCTGAAACCGGGGTGGCCTGCATTGATGAACAGGTGTGCACGGGGTGCGGCCTTTGCGTCCAGGTGTGTCCCGAACACGCGATTTTTCTCGATCCCCAGAAGGACCGGCAACCATGAAGGGATCCCTGAACATCGTCATCACGGGTGTGGGAGGGCAGGGCAACGTCCTGGCCGCGCGGTTGCTGGCCAGCGTGGCGCTCGATCAGGGTCTGGAGGTCACGGTTGGGGACGTTTACGGGCTTACCCAGCGCGGAGGAGCCGTGGCGAGTCATGTCCGCTGGACCGACGGACGGCCCCTGCCGCCGCTCGTGCCGGAGAGGTTCCTGGACGTTCTCCTGGCGTTCGAGCCCCTGGAGGCATTGCGGATTCAGACCGAGTTCGGTCACGCCCGGACCGCGGCGCTGGTGAATGAGTCTCCGATCCTCCCCATCGGGGTGCAGGCAGGGCGTTTCCCGTATCCTGACCAGGGCGCTTTGTGGGCGCTTCTCTCCGACATGACAGGGACACTGCATCGTGTCGCCGGATCCGAAACCGCAAGGGCGCTGGGCAATCTTCAGACCCTCAATACCGTGATGCTGGGGGCCCTTTGCGCCTCCGGGATGACGGGTTTCGAGGCCTCTGCCTTTGAAGAAGTCATTCAACGCGAATTGCCCGACCGGTTCAGGGATCTGAACCTGCAAGCTTTTCGAGAGGGACTCGCTCTGGTCACGACGTAAAAATGAACGCAACCCTTGCCGTGGAATGCGAATTTCTCAAAACGAGACGAACATGATGAAGCATGCCGGAGGACCCAGCGAGCTGGTCCGAGACGTACAGGAATCCGGAAGGTGCATTGGCTGCGGGGCGTGCGTGGAGATCTGCCCCTATTTCAAGCACTACCGCGGCAAAACCGTTCCCGTGTTTGCGTGCGATCTGGAAGCGGGGCGATGCTTCGCGCACTGTCCCAAGATCGAGGTGGACCTGGATGAGCTATCGCTAAAGCTTCAAGGGCAGGCTTACGAAGGTCTCGACCTCGGGACCTATCGTTCGCTTCACTCGGCTCGTGCCGG